>DATIXH010000505.1:0-10568 GCA_035518775.1 Candidatus Acidiferrum sp. | reverse complement strand
GGCAGCTCACCCTGCGCTTCCTCTCGGTGCTCACGGAGCAATGGCCGGCGATCCTGTCTGCGGAGGGATGCATCGACCCGGCCGAGCGCCGCAACCGCGCGCTTGCCGCCCAGGCGGCGGCCTGGCGCCGGCAGCCGCCGGCCGATCCCGTGATCGCCGCCGGCTCGACCGGCAGCATCCCCGCCACCGCCGCCCTGCTCGAAGTGATCGCCGACCTCCCGATGGGCTGCGTGGTCCTGCCCGGTCTCGATCGCGCGCTCGACGAGGAGACGCGCGCGGCCGTACTCGACGATCCCGCTCATCCGCAGCACGGCCTCTGCCTGCTGCTGCGGCGGCTGGAGGTGCCGCCCGCAGATGTGCGCCTGTGGCCCGAGCAAGGCCTGCCCGCCACGCCGCCCGCGCGCGCCGCCTTCGTGAACGAAGCCTTGCGCCCTGCAACCACGACGGAGCGGTGGCGCGCGCTGCCGCCGCTCGCCGCCGAGGCGCTCGACGGCATCCAGCGCATCGATTGCGCCGGCCCGCAGGAAGAAGCCGGCGTCATCGCGCTGCTGCTGCGCTCGGTCGCGGAGCAGCCGGGCAAGCGCGCAGCCCTGGTGACGCCCGACCGCGGCCTGGCGCGCCGCGTCGCTGCCGAGCTGAAGCGCTGGGACATCGACGTCGACGACTCCGCCGGCCAGCCCTTGGATCAGACGCCGCCCGGCACGTTCCTGCGCCTGACGGCCGAGATGGTGGCGGAGGAGTTCGCGCCGGTCCCGCTGCTCGCCGCCCTGAAGCATCCGCTGGCCGCCGGCGGAGCCGAGGTCGCGGCCTTTCGTGCCTGGGTCCGTCGCCTGGAGAGGGCCGCGCTGCGCGGCTCCCGGCCGGCGCCGGGCATCGCCGGCCTCAAGAGTGCGCTGGAGGATGAGGACGCGAAGCGCTTCGGCGCCCGGCTCGACCGCTTCGCCGATCTCGCCGCGCCGCTCGCTCGGCTCATCACGGCGCCGCAGGCGCGCCTTGTGGAGCTTATCGACGCCCATGTGACCTTCGCGGAGGCGGTGGCGGCCAGCGACGGCGAGAGCGGCGCCGCGCGGCTGTGGGCAGGCGACGCCGGCGAGACCGCCGCCGTCTTCATCGCCGATCTGCGCCAGGCGGCCTCCGGTTTCGCGGCGATGCCGGGCGATCGCTACCTGGCTCTCCTCGGCGGACTGCTGTCGATGCAGGCCGTGCGTCCGCGCTACGGCCGCCATCCGCGCCTCGCCATCTGGGGACCGCTCGAGGCCCGCCTCCAGCACACCGATCTGCTCGTGCTCGGCGGGCTCAACGAGGGCACTTGGCCAGCGGAGCTGGCCGCCGACCCCTGGCTCAGCCGCCCGATGCGCCGCGACTTCGGCCTGCCGGCGCCGGAGCGGCGCATCGGCCTGGCCGCGCACGATTTCGCGCAGGCGCTGGGCGCGCCGGCAGTGGCCCTCACCCGCGCACTGCGCGTCGAAGGCACACCGACGGTGCCGTCGCGCTGGCTGCTGCGGCTGCAGGGCTTGATGAGCAGCCTCGGCATCGAGGATGCGCGCATCCACGGCGGCGCTTGGCTCCACTGGCAGGAGCTTCTCGATCGTGCCGAGGCCGTGCGGCCGACCGCGCCGCCCACGCCCTGTCCGCCGGTCGGGCAGCGGCCGCGCGCCATCCGCGTGACAGAGGTCGAGCTGTGGCGGCGCGATCCCTACGCCGTCTATGCCCGCCACATCCTGCGGCTGAAGCCGCTCGATCCGATCGACGCGGAGCCTTCCGCCGCCGACCGCGGCATCTGGATCCACAGTGCGCTCGAGCGCTTCGTCCGGGAGTGTCCTCATGCCGTTCCCAGCGACGCCCTCGATCGCCTGCTGACCATCGGCCGCGAGGAATTCGGCGCGCAGATGAACAGGCCGGCCGTGAGCGCCTTCTGGTGGCCGCGCTTCGAGCGGATCGCCCGCTGGTTCGTCGACACCGAGCGCGAGCGGCGCGGCGCGCTCCTCGCCCTGCATGCCGAGGTCAACGGCAAGCTGCAGTTCGCCGGCCCGGCCGGGCCGTTCACGCTGACGGCCACCGCCGACCGCATCGAGCGCAGCGCCGGCGGACAGCTCGCGATCATCGACTACAAGACAGGCAGTCTGCCGAGCCGCCGGGAGATGGAGCTCGGCTTCACGCCGCAGCTGCCGTTGGAGGCGGCAATGGCCGCGGCCGGCGGCTTCGACGGCGTTGCCGGCGCCGCCGTCGACGTCCTGCAGTTCTGGCGCCTGACCGGCGGGAATCCTCCGGCGCAGGTGGAGGACGCGAAGGGCGGCGACCCGGCGACCCTGGCGGCGCTGGCCCTGGAGGGCCTGAAGCAGCTCGTCATCGCCTTCGATTCGCCCGATACCGTCTACCAGTCCATGCCCGATCCGGAGTTCGCGCCGCGCTTCAGCGACTATGACCATCTGGCGCGCGTGAAGGAGTGGTCCACGGGCGCGCCGGACGAGTTGGAATGAGCAAGCCGGTCGCTGCCGTCATCGCGCAGGCGAGCGCGATTCAGCGCCGCGCCGCCGATGCCGAGGCCTCGGTGTGGGTCGATGCCTCCGCCGGCACCGGCAAGACCACCGTGCTCACCAACCGCGTGCTCAGCCTGCTGCTGAACGGCACGCCGCCGGCGCGCATCCTCTGCCTGACCTTCACCAAGGCGGCGGCGGCCGAGATGGCCAACCGCATCGCTACTCAGCTGCAGAAGTGGGCGGCGATGCCGGACGACGAGCTCCATCAGAGCCTGCTCGCCCTCACGAACGCGCGGCCGAGCGAGGATCGCCGGCGCACGGCGCGCCGGCTCTTCGCGCGCGTGCTCGATACGCCCGGCGGCATGAAGATCCAGACCATCCACGCCTTCTGCCAGTCGCTGCTGAAGCGCTTCCCGCTCGAGGCCGGCATCGCCCCGCACTTCGACGTGCTCGACGAACGCAGCGCGGCCGAGCTGCTGATCGACGCCCGCGAGCAGGTGCTGGCGCGCGCGCGCAGCGGGGCGCAGCCGCTGTTGGCCGCGGCGCTCGCGGGCGTCAGCGGCCATGTCGGCGAAGGCGAGTTCGACGATCTCATGCGCACGCTGGCGGTGGAGCGGGCGCGGCTGGGCCATCTGCTCGATCGCTTCGGCAACGTCGAGGCGCTGATCCGGGCGATCTACGGTCGGCTCGGCGTCCCGCAGGGAGAGACATCGGAAAGCATCTGCCGCGCCGGCTGCGACGATGCGGAGATCAAGCTACTCGAGCTTCGTCTAGCCGTGACGGCGCTGACCGCCAGTGGAGCCGTGACCGATCTGAGGCGCGGCGCCGCGATTGGGAACTGGCTGGCGGCGACCGGGGAGATGCGGGTGGCGGAGTTCGATGGCTATTGCAGCCAGTATCTCACCGAAAAGGGCGAACTCCGCGATCGGTTCATTACGAACAGAGCCGCGGCCGCCAATCCCGGCGTCGAGGACATCCTCAGGGCCGAAGCCATGCGGGTGGCCGACCTCCGCGACCGCTGCAACGCGGCGATCATCGCGAATGCTAGTGGCGCCCTACTACCGCTCGGGCTGGAGATGCTCGAATCATACCAGCAGCACAAGGCCTCGCGGTCGCTGTTGGACTATGAGGATCTGGTGCTGAATACTCGCGCTCTCCTGACGAGAAAGGGCGTCGCGCCCTGGGTGCTGTTCAAGCTGGACGGCGGCCTCGATCACATTCTCATCGACGAGGCGCAGGACACCAACCCCGAGCAGTGGGACATCGTCGCAATCCTCGCCGACGAGTTCTTCGCCGGCGAAGGCGCCCGCGCGGAGGTGCGCACGGTATTCGCCGTCGGCGACCCCAAGCAGTCGATCTTCAGCTTCCAGCGCGCCGACCCCGCCTCCTTCGCGCGCATGCGCGCGCACTTCAAGCGCCGGGTCGACGAGGCGCGGATACGGTGGGACGAAGTCCCGCTCACGATCTCCTTCCGCTCGACGGCGGCGGTGCTCGATGCCGTCAACGCCATCTTCGCGCGGCCCGAGGCTCGGCGCGGGCTGTTCACGACCGGCCCTTGGCCCGCGCACGAGCCATCCCGCGTCGGCCAGGCGGGCCTGGTGGAGCTGTGGCCGCCGGCGGCGCCGCTCGCGGGGACGGAGCCGGTGCCGTGGGCGCCGCCGACCCAGCGGCGCGCCGCCGATTCGCCCCGCGGCCGTTTGGCCGCTCTGATCGCCACCCGTATCCATCGCATGATCCGCAGCCGGGAGCCGCTGGAGTCGCGGGGCCGGCCTGTCCAAGCCGGCGATGTCCTGGTCCTCGTCCGCCGCCGCAACAGCTTCGTCGAAGAGCTCGTGCGCGAGCTGAAGCAGCGCGACGTCCCCGTCGCCGGCGTCGACCGCATGGTGCTGACCGAACAGCTGGCCGTCATGGATCTGATGGCGCTCGGGCAGTTCCTATTGCTGCCCGAGGACGATCTCACGCTGGCGTCCCTGCTGAAGAGCCCGTTCGTCGGCCTCGGCGAGGACGATCTCTATCGCCTCGCTCATGGCCGCGAGGGCAGACTGTGGAGCGCACTGCGCGACCGCAAGGACGAATCGCCGGCCTTCGCGCGCGCCCACGCGATCCTGTCGGATCTGCTGGCGCAGGCCGATTTCATGCCGCCCTACGAGCTCTATGCCGATCTGCTGGGGCGGCGCGGCGGCCGGCGCGCACTGCTGGCGCGGCTGGGGCCCGATGCCGCCGACCCCATCGACGAGTTCCTCAACTTGACGCTGGCCTATGAGCGCAACCATATCCCGTCGCTGCAGGGCTTCCTGCAGTGGCTCGGCGGCGGTGCCGTCGAGATCAAGCGTGATCTCGACCAGGAGACCGGTGGCAAGGTGCGCATCATGACCGTGCACGGCGCCAAGGGGCTGGAGGCGCCCATCGTGTTCCTGCCGGATACGATGCAGACGCCGCGCCAGCCCGCTCGCCTGCTGTGGATCGACGACCGGGCCGGCGGGACGCTGCCCCTGTGGTCGCCGCGCACCGGCTACGACGACAACAGCACGGGCGGTGCGCGCGACGCCCGGCAGCGGCTGGAGGCGGAGGAGCATAACCGCCTGCTCTATGTCGCGCTGACGCGGGCCGCCGACCGCCTCTATGTCTGCGGCTGGCACGGCCGCCAGGCGCCGCCGGCCGAGTGCTGGTATCGCCGGATCGCCGACGGCATCGCGACCCTCGGTCAGCCGCTCGCCTTCGACTGCCGCGCGGAACTCGGCGCGCAGGGTTGGGCCGGCACCGGCCGGCGGCTGGGCTCGGCCCAGACCGCGCCGGCGCAAGGCGACGACCGGGTGCGCGCCGGGATGCAGCCGGTACGAACGGCGCCGCCGCCCTGGTATGGCGCGCCGCCTCGTCCGGAAAGCCCCGGCACGCGCCCGCTGACGCCGTCACGCCCGGCCGGCGCGGAGCCGGCGGTCAGGACGCCGATCGGTCCCGACGACCGCCTGCGGTTCCGGCGCGGCCTCGTCATCCATCGCCTGCTGGAGCTGCTGCCGGAGCTGTCGCCGGAGCGGCGCGCGGAGGCCTGCCGCCGCTTCCTGGCGCGACCGGTCCACGAGCTCGATGATGCGACGCAGGAGGAGATCGCGCGCGAGACCCTGCGGGTTCTCGCGGATCCGGTCTTCGCGCCGCTGTTCGCGCCCGGCAGCCGGGCAGAGGTGCGCGTCGTCGGCGAGCTCGCCGGCGAGCATGGGACCACGGTCCTATCCGGTCAGGTCGACCGCCTGGTCGTCACCGCCGCCCAGGTGCTGATCCTAGACTATAAGACCAACCGCCCGCCACCGGCCACCGAGGCCGAGGTGGCCGAGATATACCTCCGGCAGATGGCTGCCTATCGCGCCGTGCTGGGGAGAATTTATGCTGACCGGCCCGTGACTTGCGCGCTGCTCTGGACGGATGGGCCGCGGCTCATGCCGCTCTCGTCACGGTTACTGGACCGTTACTCGCCTTGACCTTAACGACCCTCGTCCATAGATTCCCGCTATCCCATTGGCCCGCCCTGACGGGCGATCCCGCATCAACCGAGGAGAGGCAATGAGTACGACACAGGTCTCCGAGCATACGACCCACGTCTCCGATGCCAGCTTCGATGCCGACGTGTTGAAGGCGACCAAGCCGGTGCTCGTCGATTTCTGGGCGCCCTGGTGCGGCCCCTGTGTCCGCATGTCGCCGATCCTGGACGAGCTGGCCGCGACCATGAAGGACAAGGTCGTCGTCGCCAAGCTCAACGTCGACGACAACCCCAAGACGTCGCGCAACTACGGCATCAAGGGCATCCCGACCTTCATGATCTTCAAGAACGGGCAGGTCGCCGGCAGCCGCGTCACCGCCATGTCGAAGAGCGATCTCTTCAAGTGGGTCGAATCGGTGATCTGACCGCCACTCGCTGATCGTTTCGCAGAGCCCCGTCCGCCCGTCGGACGGGGCTTTTGATTCGCCGATATCGGAGCGCCGGATCGTCGCGCCGTCAGCCGTTCTCCGCCAGAACCGTGCCGGCCAGATAGAGCGAGCCGCAGATCAGCACGCGCGCGGGCTCGCGTGCCGTCGCGATGATGTCGGACAGTGCGTCGCGTACGCTGGCGCTGGGCCGGGCCGGAAGGTCGGCGCGGCGCGCGGCCGCGGCGGAGTCCGCGGCACTCAGCGTCTTGTGCTCGCCGGGAACGGCGACGGTGTGGACGTCGCGGGCGATGCCGGCGAACGGCTGCAGGATGCCCAGGGGGTCGTGGGTGCTGAGCGAAGCGAAGATCAGGTGTAGCGGCAACGCCGACGGCGCGTCCTTCCAGGCCGCGGCCACCGCGGCGGCCACGCGGCCGCCGTCGGCATTGTGGCAGCCGTCGAGCCACAGCTCCCAGCCGGCCGGCAGCAGGTCCGCGAGTGGGCCGCGTCGCAGGCGTTGCATGCGCGCCGGCCACTCGACCTCGGCGAGGCCGCGCCGGACTGCGGCGTCATCGACGGCGAACGCCGCGAGATGGGGGAGGCACGCGATCGCCGTGCCGGCATTGTCGATCTGATGGGCGCCCAGCAGCGCCGGCAGCGGCAGGCGCCGCTCGCCGGCGGCGTCGCTGAACAGCATCCCGTCGCCGGCGCGCTCCGCCAGCCACTCGCGGCCATGGCGTGAGAGCGGGCAACCCAACGCCGCCGCGCGCGCTTCGAACACGGCCGCCGGCTCCGGCAGCTGTGGCCCCACCACGGCCGGCACGCCGCGCTTCATGATGCCGGCCTTCACGCCGGCTATGGCGGTCAGCGTGTTGCCGAGATGCTGCATATGGTCGAACGAGATCGGCGTCAGCACGCAGAGCTGCGGGCGGTCGATGACGTTGGTGGCGTCAAACTCGCCGCCGAGGCCGACCTCGAGCAGGAGGATGTCGGCCGGCGCGCGCGCGAAGGCGAGGAAGGCGGCGCAGGTCGTGACCTCGAAGAAGGTGATGGGCGCCGCCCCGTTGGCGCACTCGCACTCTTCCAGCAGTTCGAGCAGGTGCGGTTCGTCGATCAGCCGGCCGGAGAGGCGGATGCGCTCATGGAAGCGCACGAGATGCGGCGAGGTGTAGACGTGCACGCGCCGCCCTGCGGCCTCTAGCATGGCCCGCAGATAGGCGATCACCGAGCCCTTGCCATTGGTGCCGGCGACATGCACGACCGGGGGCAGCCGGCGCTCGGGGTTGCCGAGGGCGTCGAGCAGGCGGCAGACGCGGTCGAGCGACAGGTCGATCAGCTTCGGATGCAGCTTCGACAGCCGCTCGAGCACGATGTCGGTGGTAACCGGCGCTGGCGACATCCGTGCCTCGGCGACGCGTCCTCGATGTCGATCGCTATTCCGCAGCGGCGCGGGCGTCTTATCCGGCGGCGGCCGTCGCTGGCGCTACCGCGGCATCCGCCAATGGCGGTCCGCTGCGATTCGGCCCGTCGCCCATCGGCGCCGGCGGCTGGTTGCGCAGCAGCGCGATCACGCGCGAAAGGGTCGGCCGCAACTCGGCGCGCGGCACCACCATGTCGACCATGCCATGCTCCAGCAGGTACTCGGCGCGCTGGAAGCCCTCCGGGAGCTTCTCGCGGATGGTGTCCTCGATGACGCGCTTGCCGGCGAAGCCGATGATGGCGCCCGGCTCGGACACCGCGATGTCCCCGAGCATGGCGAAGGAGGCGCTGACGCCGCCGGTGGTCGGATCGGTCAACAGCACGATGTAGGGCAGCCCGGCCTCCTTGACGAGGTCGATGGCGATTATGGTGCGCGGCATCTGCATGAGCGAGAGGATGCCTTCCTGCATGCGCGCGCCGCCGGAGGCCGGAATCACCAGCAGGGCCGCCTTCTGTTCCACTGCAAGCTCCGCCGCCTTGATCAGCCCGTCGCCGACGGCCGTGCCCATGGAGCCGCCCATGAACTCGAAATTGAAGACCGCGATCACAAGAGGCTGGCCGCCGAGGCGTCCGGAAGCGACGACGATGGCGTCGCCCTCGCCGGTCTTGCTCTGCGATTCCCGCAGCCGGTCGGTATAGCGCTTGAGGTCGCGGAACTTCAGGGGATCGATCGCGCTCTTCGACAGCTCCGCGCGCTCGAACTGAGCGTCGTCGAACAGCAGCTCCAGCCGCCGCTTCCAGCCGACGCGGAAATGGTGCCCGCAATTCGGGTGCGGGCAGACCCGCAGGTTGGCCTCGAGCTCGCGGTGGAAGATCATCTGCTCGCACTTCGGACACTTCTCCCAGAGATTGTCGGGCGGGCCGGGCTTGCGGGTCAGCGCCTGCAGCTTCGGGCGGACGAAGTTCGTAAGCCAGTTCATGGGGTCAGAGTCCCCTAGGTCTGCCGTGCGCCGCGCACGCCCGCGGCCAGCTGCCGAACGAATCCCAGCACGTCCTCGGCGGCGCCGTTGCCGGCCCCGCCGGCCGCCACCCGGTCGGCGACCCGCGACACCAGCGCGGAGCCGACCACGGCGGCGTCGGCGACGCTGGCGACGGATGCGGCCTGCTCCGGCGTCTTGATGCCGAAGCCGACGGCGACCGGCAGGTCGGTGTGGCGCTTCAGGCGCTCGACGGCCTTCTTCACGTCGGTATCCGCGGCCGACTTCGTGCCGGTGATGCCGAGGATCGAGACGTAGTAGACGAAGCCGCTGGTGTTGCGCAGCACCGCCGGGAGGCGCTTGTCGTCGGTTGTCGGCGTTGCCAGCCGGATGAAGTTCACGCCGGCCTTGAGCGCGGGCACGCACAACTCTTCGTCTTCCTCCGGCGGCAGGTCGACGACGATCAGGCCGTCCGCGCCGGCGGTCTTGAAGTCGGCGAGGAAGCGGTCGACGCCGTACTGATAGATCGGGTTGTAGTAGCCCATGAGCACGATCGGCGTGTCGGCGTCGCCGGCGCGGAACTGGCGCACGAGTTCCAGCGTCTTCTTCACCGTCATGCCGGCCTGGAGCGCGCGCAAGGACGAAGCCTGGACCGCCGGGCCGTCGGCCATCGGATCGGAGAAGGGCATGCCGATCTCGATGAGGTCGGCGCCGGCCGCCGGCAAGCCCTTGAGTAGTTTCAGCGAGCTCTCGGCGTCGGGATCCCCGGCGGTCACGAACGTCACCAAGCCGCCGCGCTTCGCCGCCTTCAGCTCGGCGAAGCGGCGTTTGATGCGGCCGGAATCCGGCGCGCGCTCGGCCGTGCTCACAGCTTCGTCCCCAGCGCGCTGGCGACGGTGAAGATGTCCTTGTCGCCGCGGCCGCAGAGATTCATGCAGATGATGTGGTCCTTCGGCAGCGTCGGCGCGATCTTCGCCACCTGCGCCAGCGCATGCGACGGCTCGAGAGCGGGAATGATGCCCTCGGTGCGCGACAGCAGCTGGAAGGCGGCCAGCGCCTCCTTGTCCGTCGCCGACACGTACTTCACGCGCCCGATGTCGTTGAGCCAGGAATGCTCCGGCCCGATGCCGGGATAGTCGAGGCCGGCGGAGATGGAGTGCGTCTCCGTGATCTGGCCGTCGCCGTCCTGCAGCAGATAGGTGCGGTTGCCGTGCAGCACGCCCGGCCGGCCACCGGTGATCGAGGCCGCATGCTTGCCCGTCTCGATGCCGTCGCCCGCCGCCTCGACGCCGTACATGGCGACGCCGGGATCGTCGAGGAAGGGATGGAACAGGCCGATGGCGTTGGAGCCGCCGCCGATGCAGGCGACGAGCGTGTCGGGAATCCGGCCTTCGGCCTTCGTCATCTGCTCGCGCACCTCGCGGCCGATGACCGACTGGAAGTCGCGCACCATGGCGGGGTAGGGGTGCGGCCCAGCCGCCGTGCCGATGATGTAGTACGTGTTCTCGACATTGGCGACCCAGTCGCGCAGCGCCTCGTTCATGGCATCCTTCAGCGTGCGGCTACCGCTCTTCACCGGCACGACCTCGGCGCCCAAGAGCTTCATGCGGAAGACGTTCGGCTGCTGCCGGGCGATGTCGACCTCGCCCATGTAGACGACGCAGGGCAGGTTGAAGAGCGCGCACACCGTCGCCGTCGCCACGCCGTGCTGGCCGGCACCGGTCTCCGCGATGATGCGCGTCTTGCCCATGCGCTTGGCCAGCAGGATCTGGCCCATGCAGTTGTTGATCTTGTG
>DATIXH010000504.1:0-11925 GCA_035518775.1 Candidatus Acidiferrum sp. | reverse complement strand
CTTGTGGCGGTCGTCGCGGGCGTAGGCGCTGTCCTTGCCGGATTTCAGGCGGTAGAGCGGCGGCATCGCCAGGAACAGATGGCCGTTGTCGATGAGGCCGGGCATCTCGCGGTAGAAGAAGGTCATCAGCAGGCTGGCGATGTGGGCGCCGTCCACGTCGGCGTCGGTCATGATGATGATGCGCTCATAGCGCAGCTTCTTGTCCTCGTACTTCTCGCGCGTGCCGCATCCCAGCGCCTGGATGAGGTCGACCAGCTCCTGGTTGCCCTTGAGCTTGTCGGCGGAGGCGCTGGCCACGTTGAGGATCTTGCCGCGCAGGGGCAGCACCGCCTGGGTCTCGCGGTCGCGCGCCTGCTTGGCCGAGCCGCCGGCGCTGTCGCCCTCCACCAGGAACAGCTCGGTGCCGTCGGCGGCGTCGCGCGCGCAGTCCGTGAGCTTGCCCGGCAGGCGCAGCTTGCGCGTCGCCGTCTTGCGCTGCAGCTCCTTGTCCTCGCGCCGGCGCAGCCGCTCCTCGGCGATCTCGACCACGCGGTCGAGCAGGTCGCGCGCCTGCCCGGGGTCGGCGGTCAGCCAGTGGTCGAAATGGTCCTTGATCGAGGCTTCGACGAGCCGCTGCGCCTCCACGCTCGCCAGCTTCTCCTTGGTCTGGCCCTGGAACTGGGGCTCCCGGATGAACAGCGAGAGCATGATGCAGGCGCCGCCGCAGATGTCCTCCGCCGTCACCTGCGCCGCCTTCTTGTTGCCGACGAGCTCGCCGTAGGCCTTCAGCGAGCGCGACAGGCCGCTGCGCAGACCGGCCTCGTGGGTGCCGCCTTCCGGCGTCGGCACGGTGTTGCAGTAGGAGTTGCAGAAGCCGTCGCCGTCGGCCGGCCAGGCGATCGCCCACTCGGCGCGGCCCTGGCCGTCAGGAAACTCGGCCGTGCCGGCGAAGGGCTGGGCCGTCACGCTCTTGCGGCCCTCGAGCGTGGCCGCGAGGAAGTCCACGAGCCCGCCCTCGAAATGCAGCACCGCCTCGGCCGGCGTCTCGTCCTTGATCAGCTTGGGATCGCAGCGCCAGCGGATCTCCACGCCGCCGAAGAGGTAGGCCTTGGAGCGCGCCATCCGGTAGAGCCGCGCCGGCTGGAAATGCGCGCTCTTGCCGAAGATATCGGGGTCGGAGTGGAAGCGGATCGAGGTGCCGCGCCGGTTCGGCGCCGGTCCCACCTTCTTCAGCTTGGCGAGCGGCTTGCCGCGGGCATAATCCTGCGCCCACAGGGTACGGTCGCGCGCCACTTCCACCGTCACCTTGTCGGACAGCGCGTTGACGACGGAGAGGCCAACCCCGTGCAGGCCACCCGCGGTCTTGTAGACCTTGTCGGTGAACTTGCCGCCGGAGTACAGCACCGTCATGGCCACTTCGAGTGCCGTCTTGCCCTTGACCTTCGGGTGCGGTTCGATGGGGATGCCGCGGCCGTTGTCGGTGACGGTGACGAAGCCCTCGGCGTCCAGCTCCAGCTCGATGCGCGAGGCGTGGCCGGCCACCGCCTCGTCCATCGCGTTGTCGAGGATCTCCGCCACCAGGTGGTGCATGGCGCGCTCGTCGGTGCCGCCGATATACATGCCGGGCCGGCGGCGCACATGCTCCAGCCCCTCCAGGACCTCGATGTCCTTGGCGCTGTAGTCGCTCTGTCCCTTGCGGGGGAGGTCGTCGAAAAGGTCACCCATGCCGCTAATATAAGGAGCCGTGCTGCGCCGCGGCAAGCAGGATGCTGCGGCTGGAACGACCGTCGCCCACCAGATATTGTGGGTGCGGCGACAGAGAAGGGTTGACCGCAAAGGCGCAAAGACGCAAGAAACGAGGCGCCCTCTTGGCGCCCTGCGGTGAAACCAATGCCCGAGGACAGATTGTGACGGAGGTGAAGCCAGACCCCGCCCACGAGCCCGCGTTGCGCACGTTCGCCATGCCGGCCGACGCGAATCCGAACGGCGACATCTTCGGCGGCTGGCTGATGTCGCAGATGGATATGGCCGGGGCCGTTGCGGCGATGCGGCGCGCGCACGGGCGGGTGGCGACCGTCGCCGTCGACGCCATGACCTTTCATAAGCCGGTGATGATCGGCGATCTCGTCAGCTGCTATGCCGAGGTCGCGCGCGTCGGCCGGACCTCCATGACCGTGAAGATCGAGGCCTTCGTCGAGCGCCGGCTGACGCGCGCCATCGAGAAGGTCACGGCGGCCACCTTCACCTACGTCGCCCTCGATTCCGCCGGTCGGCCGCGGCCGGTCGACAGCCCGCCGGTCGGCAGTCCCTCTTAACCATTGATGTCAGAAGTTTGACACATCGCCCCCGCCGTCGGCGTGGCGATACTGCCGAACATCGGGAAAAACGAACAATCAACCAACAACAATGGTGAGTGGTGGGGATCATGCTGAAACCCCTTGTGGCAGCGGGACTCTTGGCCGCGGTCACGGCCTGCGCCGATGAGCCGGCGCAGCCGGCCAGCCAACCGTCGACGCAGAGCTATCCCATACCGCCGGTGAAACCGCACCTGCCGCAGGCCTCGGCGCTGCAGGCGGCGTTCACCGATTACTTACCATTGGCGCGCAACCTGTAAACGGAGGCCGTACTGGCGGCTTGCCAGGCGGCGTCATACCGGGCAGGAATCGGGAAGGGGGAGGGGGGCGCCATGGGCGTACGGGCCGGATCAGCCGCGATCCTGATCGCAGCCGCGCTGGGGCTTTCGGCCTGCGCCGGCCAGAAAGTGCCGCCCGCACCAACCCCGCTGACCACGACCGCGCAGGCCCCGACTCAGCTGCCGGCCACACAGCAGATGGCCAGCCTGACCACCGGCATCGACAAGCCCGAGCCGAAGCGGATCGAACTCTCCGATGCCGACTTCAACTGCCTTGTCCAGGCGGTCTACTTCGAGGCCGGGCAGGAGATTCCGGAGGGCCAGCGCGCGGTTGCCGAGGTCATCCTCCATCGCGTCGATGATCCGCGCTTCCCCAAGACGGTGTGCGGCGTCATCCACGACAAGAATCCCAAGGGCTGCCAGTTCTCCTGGTGGTGCGACGGCAAGAGCGACGCCACGCCGGACGCCGACCGCTGGGCGACCTCGAAGCAGGCGGTCACCGACGTGCTCGACGGCGCCTACCCCGATCCCACCAACGGCGCGCTCTTCTATCACGCCCGCTTCGTGCGGCCGCGTTGGAGCAAGAAGTTGACAAGGGTCGCCGCGATCGGCGGCCACATCTTCTATCGATAGCCGGGATTGGCTGGGCCGTGCGCCCCGCGTTTCATCGCCGCGGCGCTACTGATCCGAGCACTCGCTCTTCTGCTCCGCCATCGGCTTCCTGAGGAACGCGCCCGCCGCGTCGATGGCGCAGCGCGAGGTCGTCAGCAGCGAATGGCCGTAACCCACCACATGCACGAGCTGCCCGTGCTTCAGGCGGCTGACCGCGGTCTCCGCGAACTCGGTCGGCGTGATCGGGTCGAGCTCGCCGCTCAGGACGAGCGTGGGAATATCGCTCGCGATCGGCGCCTTCAGGCTCTGGTCGAGCGGGCCGTTGCGCCAGCTGTCGCAGTCCGGCAGGTCTTCCAGCTGGTAGGCGAAGCCGGCGAAGCGCCGATGCTTCGCCGAGTCCTCCTGCACGCGCGCGGGGTCGTTGAACGGGATCTCCTCGTTGCACTCGACGGCGTAGTACTTGCCCTCGCTGAACTCGCCGAGCCCGAGGCCGAGCGAGCTTTCGATCATGTTGGTCATGACCGGCTCGAGTACGCTCGGGTCGACGAGCGAGACGGCATTGAGGAACGCCGGCAGCGTATAGCGTGCGTCGTCGAAGGCGAGCGCGTAGCGCGCCAGCTCGATCAGCGTCTGCCCCGTCACCCGCACCTTGATGGGCGTGCCGTCGCGCGGATCGGGCACCGTCACCGGCAGCGGCCGCGTGTCCAGCCAGGCGATGGTCTTGAACAGCGAGCGCTCGAGCTCGGGATAGTTGATGCGGCAGTAGGCGGTGACGCGGCAGGCATCGAACAGCTTCTCGAAGGCGGCCTCGACGCCGGCTTGCCGCGACTCATAGGCGTGCACCTCCGGCGGATAGACCGAATCGAGGATGACCGCGCGCAGTCCCTCGGGATGATCGCGCATCGTCGCCAGCGCCAGCCGCGTGCCGTAGGAAACGCCGGCCAGATTGTACTGCTTGTACCCCATGACCTGCCGCAGCTCGGCGATATCGGTCGCGGTGTCGCGGGTGCCGTAGCGGGCGAGATCGATGCCCCCGCCGATCAGGCGGGTGTGGCACTTCTCGAGCGCTTCGGCGTAGATCGCGCGCACGCGCTCCTCGTCCTGCATCACCTGCATTAGCTCGACGCCGCGCTCGTCGACCTCAGGACAGTTCAGGCTCGGCTCCGACAGGCCGGTGCCGCGCTGCTCGAACAGGACGAGGTCGCGGTTCTTCATCCAGCTCCAATATTTCTCGTAGCTCCACCAGGTCTTCATGCCCTCCTTGTCGAGACCGACGCCCTGGCCCGGCCCGCCGCTCAGGAACACGACCGGGTCCGCCAGCCGGTTGCTGCCGGAGGCCTTGATGACGACGATCGGCAGGCTGACGCGGCGGCCATCGGGCTTGGTCCTGTCCTCGAGCACGATGAGATGGCCGCAGGTGGCGGCCTTGCCCTTGGGCAGGGTGAACCAGCAGTCGGATTTTTCGAAGCGTGGCGTCTTGCCCTCGTCGGCCGCGGCCGGCGCCGCCAGCAGCGGCAGCGCCAGCAGGCAGGCCAGGCCGCTTCGGGCCAATGATCGATTGCGCGCGCGCCGCATCGGACGGTTCTCCCGAGATTGCGGCTGCAATCCTATATTTACGTTGGTTAGGAAATTGGAAATGCAGGTGGCGAACGCCACCTGCGGCAGCTCGTGGAGACGGGCAGGCTCGGTTTACAGCCTAGGCGACCGTGGCTACAGTGAGCGCGCAAGAAACGACAGGGAGGCGCGCGCCGCCGGGACGCCGAGTGTCCGGGTGCGCCGCGCATCGAAGGAAGAGGCGGATGCGGCGAACGCTCGCCCCGCGCGCAGCGAACGGGCTCGGCATCGGATTCCGCGGTCGTTGTCGGCAGCCTGGCAGCGGCCAGGCCGGCTGCTCGCGCTGATGGACGCGCCGCGGCTCGAGCTCGACGGCGTTTCCATCAATTTCGGCGGCGTGCGCGCACTCGACAGCTTCTCGCTGCGCGTCGAGGCCGGCGAGATTCGCGGCCTGATCGGGCCGAACGGCTCCGGCAAGTCGACCGCATTCAATGTCGTGACCGGCCTCTATCGTCCGGGGGGCGGCGACATCCGCGTCGACGGCCGCTCCGTCGTCGGGCTGCGCACCGACGAGATCGCCAGCCGCGGCGTCGCGCGCACCTTCCAGACGCTGCGCCTCTTCCGCGCCATGACCGTCGTCGAGAACGTCATGCTCGGCACGCATCTCGGCGCCCGGCCGCCCTCGGCGGCGGCGACCTTGCTGAGCCTGCCGGCCTTCCGCCGCTTCGAGGCAGACGCGCGCGAACGCAGCCTGGCGGCGCTGGCGGCCCTGCATATCGCCGACTATGCGCAGGAGATCGCCGGCAACCTCCCCTACGGCGTGCAGAAGCGCATCGACCTCGCGCGCAGCCTCGTCGCCAACCCGTCGCTGCTGCTGCTCGACGAGCCGGCCGCCGGCCTGACCGAGGCCGAGAGCCACCAGCTGATGGAGCTGATCCGCGCCGTGCATGCCGAGCGCGGGTTCGCCCTGCTGCTGGTCGAGCACGACATGCAGTTCGTCACCAATCTCTGCCCGCACATCACCGTCATCGATTTCGGCAAGCAGCTGGCCGAGGGCACGCCGCGCGAGGTGCGCGAGAACCGCGAGGTCGTCGTCGCCTATCTCGGCACCGGCGAGCTGAGCGCCAAGGCCAAGGCGGCGCCGCCCGCCGCCACCACCACCGCGGCGCCCCTGCTGGAGGTCGGCGATCTCGGCGTGCGCTACGGCGCCGTGCCGGCGCTGCGCAACGTGTCCGTCAGCATCGCCGCCGGCGGCATCACCGCGATCATCGGCGCCAACGGCGCCGGCAAGACCACCCTGCTGTCGACCGTCAGCGGCATCGTCGCCGCCCACCACGGGCGGGTGTTGTATGGCGGCCGCGACGTCACGCGGCTGTCCTGCGAGGAGCGGGTGGCCCAGGGCATCGTCATGTGTCCGGAGGGGCGGCGCCTGTTCCCGGACATGACCGTGCAGGAGAACCTGCTGCTCGGCGCCTACAACCTGACCGATGCGGCGGCCGTCGCCGCCGGCCTCGAGCGCACCTACGCGCTGTTCCCGCGCATCGCGGGCCGGCGCAAGCAGCTGGCCGGCACGCTCTCCGGCGGCGAGCAGCAGATGGTGGCGATCGGGCGTGCTCTCATGGCAGCGCCGAAGCTGCTGCTGCTCGACGAGCCGTCGCTCGGGCTGGCGCCCAATCTGGTCGAGCTGATCTTCGAGACGATCGCCGAGATCCGCAAGCTCGGCTGCGCCATCATGCTGGTGGAGCAGAACGCGTCGATGGCCCTCGAGCTGGCGGATTTCGGCTACGTGCTGGAGACCGGCGCCGTCACCCTCGCCGGCCCCGCCGCCGAGCTCAGGTCCCGCCACGACGTGGTCGCGGCCTATCTGGGGTAGAGCCGAACGATGTCCGCCCTGAACGAATTCCTGCAGCATGCCGCCAACGGACTCGTCCTCGGGTTCCTCTATGCGCTCGTCGGCATCGGCCTGAGCATGGTCTACGGCATCCTCCGCATGATCAATTTCGCTCATGGCGAGATCCTCATGGTCGGCGTGTTCCTGGCCCTGCCGGTGTCCGCGCTCGGTGCCCCCGCCTGGCTGGTGCTGCTCGCCGGCGTGGCCGGGGCGACGTTGATGGGCCTGGTCGTCCAGTGGACGATCTACCGGCCGCTGCTGAAGTCGCCGGAGGTGACGCTGCTGGTGGCCTCGCTCGGCGTGTCGCTGCTGCTGCAGAACCTGGTGCTGATGCTGACCTCGCCGCAGCCGAAGCGGCCGGAGCCGGCGCCGTTCCTCGACCAGCCCTTCCGCATCGGCGAGATCGTGCTGCGCAACGTCGATCTTGCCATCGTCATCCTGGCTATCGCCGCCACGGCCGCGACGCACCTGTTCTTGAAGCACACGCGCGACGGCCGGGCGCTGCGCGCGCTGGCGCAGGACATGAGTGCGGCCCGCATGATGGGCGTGCGCGTGCCGTTCATGGTGATGATCTGCTTCCTCATCGGCTCGGCGCTGGCGGGCGTCGCCGGCGTGCTCATCGGCTACAAGTACGGCCATCTTACGCCGCTCTCCGGTTTCCTGCCGGGCCTCAAGGGCTTCGTCGCGGCCGTCATCGGCGGCATCGGCTCCTTTCCCGGCGCCGTCGTCGGCGGCATCATTCTGGGGCTGCTCGAGACCTTTCTCGTCGGCTACCTGCCCGACGCTCTCGCGCAGTATCGCGACGCCTACGTCTTTCTGGTGCTGATCCTGGTGCTGCTGGTGCGGCCGAGCGGCCTCTTCGGCAAGCCCGAGACGGTGAAGGTGTGAGCCCATGAGCCGCGCGACCCTTGCGACAGTGGCCAGTCTCGTCCTTCTGCCGTTGGTGGTATGGGCCGCGCAGACGGGGCTCAACCCGTACCAGCTGCAGATCCTCGGCGAGGTCGGCATCGCCATCATCGCGACCGTCAGCCTCAATTTCGCCGCGGGCTACGGCGGCATGTTCTCGCTCGGCCATCCCGCCTTCATGGCGATCGGCGGCTACACCGCGGCGGTCCTGGCCTATCCGGTGGCGATGAAGAGCGCCCGCATTCCCGGTTACCCCGACTGGCTGTTGCAGCTGCAGCTGCCGTTCCTGCCGGCGCTCATCGTCGGCGGCGCGGCGGCGTCGCTCGTGGCCTTCCTGATCGGCTGGCCGGTGTTGCGGCTGCGCGGCCACTACCTCGCCCTGGCGACGCTCGGCCTCACGGTGATCGTGCAGGTCGCCGTCATCAACCTGGTCGACTACACCCGCGGCGCCCTCGGGCTGTCCGGCATTCCGCTGCTGACCAACCTCTGGTGGATTACCGGCTTTGTCGTCATCACGGTCTACGTCGTCTACCGCCTCGTGCACTCGCGCTTCGGACGCGCCCTCCGCGCCGTGCGCGACGACTATGTGGCGGCGCAGATGTCCGGCGTGAACGTCGCCCGCACGCGGCTCATCGGCTTCACCGTCGCCGCCTTCTTTGCGGGCATTGCCGGCGGGCTGCTGGGACACCTTCTGCGCATTCTCACGCCAAGCCAGTTCTCGTTCCCCGCCGTGTTTCTCGGGGTCGCCATGATGATCCTCGGCGGCATGGGCAGCATCACCGGCAGTATCGTCGGCGCTTCGATCATGACCATCCTCCCGGAAGTCATCAAACCGTTGGAGCGCGGCGGCCCGTTTCTCGGCTTCGAGCTGCCGGCGCTCAACGGCTTGACGCAGATCGTCACGGCGCTGATCCTGATCGGGGTCATGCTGGTGAAGCCCGAGGGCATCTTCGGCGCCAAGGAATTCTCGTGGCGGGCCGTGCTCGGCCTGCGGCGGGAGGGGGAGGGGAGTGGCTCCGTGCGCCGCGGCGGCGCCGGCGCCGACGTCTAGAAGGCAGAAACAACCAAAGAGAAGGAGGCGCATCCATGCTTAGAAGGACATTCCTGGTCGCCACGACGGCGGCCGTGGGCGTGACGCTGCTGCCGGCGATCGGCCGCGCCGAGGACCCCATCAAGCTCGGCGCGATCTACAGCCTGACCGGCTCCTACGCCACCATCGAGGACCCGGCGCTGAAGGGCGCCAAGCTGGCGGTGAAGCAGATCAACGCCGCCGGCGGCGTGAAGGGCCACCAGATCGAGCTCATCCACTATGACGGCAAGAGCCAGCTGGCCGACATCGCCAACGCCGCCCAGCGCCTCGTCCACGAAGACAAGGTGACGGCCATCGTCGGCGTCACCGACTCCGGCTTCTACCTCGCCAGCGCGCCGATCGCCCAGGACGCCGGCATTCCCTACATCGACACCGGCGGCACGGTGCCGAACCTGCCGGAGCAGATCGGCGAATACGCGCATATGATGCCGTTCGGCGACGACTACCAGGCCTACGTGGCGGCCGAGTTCGCGATGAAGGACCTGGGCGCCAAGACCGCCTTCGTGCTGCGCGACGGCGATTCCGACTACACCCGCGCGATCGCCAAGTTCTTCACCGAGCGCTTCCAGAAGCGCGGCGGCAAGATCATCGAGGAGAGCAGCTACCACACCGGCGACACCGACTATTCCAGCCACATCACGAAGATCCGCGGCACCAGCCCGCCGCCCGACGTCATCTACGCCGCGATGAATCCCGGTGACGACGCGACCTTCGTGCGGCAGGTGCGCGAGGCCGGCGTGAAGACCCCGATCATCGGCGGCGACGCCTTCGACAACCCCGATCTCGTGAAGAACGGCGGCGCCAACAACACCGTCGATCTCTACTTCACCACGCACATGGCGATGAACACCGACAACAAGATGGTCGCCGCCTTCATCGACGCCTACAAGGCCGAATACGGGATACCGCCCGAGAACGCCTTCGCCGGCCTCGGCTACGACTCCGTGAACCTGATGGCGGCCGCCATGAACAAGTCGTCCGACCTCACCTCGAAGTCGATCAACGACGCCATCTTCACCATCACCTCCTTTACCGGCGTCACTGGCGACGCCGACTTCTCCAACAAGAGCCGCGCCCCCGACAAGGAGGTGACGATCATGGCCGTGAAGGACGGCAAGTTCGTCCCCGTCGGCAACCGCAAGCCGTCGCCGGAATGAGCGTTAGCAACCGTTGAACCGAGGCAAGACAAAAAGGCCCGCCGGATCGCTCCGGCGGGCCTAGTCGTTCGCTCTTCGGACGCTTACACGCTGTAGTACCGCTTGAACTCCAGCGGATGCGGAGTGTGCTCGAAGTCGTAGATCTCCTCCCACTTCAGCTCGATGTAGCTGTCGAGGAGATCGTTGGAGAACGCGTCGCCCTTCTTCAGGAACCCGCTGTCGGCCTCGAGCGCGGCGTCACCAGACATCATGTCGCGGCCGCGCAGCCCACCGCGTCGGGCCTGCGCAATAGCTTGTGCGACTCGCAAGGGAGATCGAATTTGATATGAATCAATTCAACTTGGCCGACGCCGCAACATACTGTGTCGTGAGGACTCGCAAGGGAGAGCCCCATGGCCATCAGAATCGGAACGGCAACCAGCGATACGCTCAACGGAACTAACGGCATGGACCTGCTATTCGGCCTCGCGGGCAGCGACGCGATCTTCGCGCGCGGCGGCGCCGACATCGCGTTCGGAGGTGCCGGCGACGACACCATCGACGGCGGAAATGGCAACGACACGCTGTCGGGCGAGGACGGCAATGACAGCCTCTCCGGCGGCGCCGGCGCCGATCACCTGGATGGCGGCGTCGGCGACGACATCATGGCTGGCGGCAAGGGCAACGACGTCTATATTGTCGACTCCGCGCTGGATCAGGTCGTCGAGGAGGGCAACGGCGGAGTCGATCTGGTGCGGAGCACCGTCGATATCGCCGCGCTGGCCGACAATGTCGAGAATCTGATCCTGGAGACGAACCCGGTCCTGACGTTGTTCGCCACGGGCAATGACCTCGACAACTGGATCTCTGTCGTGGGCGGCGGCACGGCCATGGTCGATGCTGCGGGTGGCAACGATACGATGATTGGCGGCGACCCCACGCCCGACCCGACAACACCGGGGTTTCTGCCCGGCGACAGTCTGGCGGGCGGCGAGGGCAACGACTTCATCGTTGGCAATGGCGGCGATGATGAGTTGCTGGGCGATGGCTTCTCTGCATTGTCCGGCGGCAATGACACCCTGATCGGCGGCGCCGGTTCCGATCGGATGGACGGCGGCGACGGCAACGACTTGTTGCTGGGCGGCGATGGCGATGACGGGTTGTCAGGCGACGCCATTACCATGCTTGCCGGCGGCAACGACACGCTGATCGCCGGAGCCGGAAACGATGCCGTCAATGCTGGGGCGGGTCACGATATCGTGTTCGGCGGCACCGGCAATGATAACGTCAACGGCGGCGGGGGTAATGATTACATCGACGGCGGCGCCGGGAACGATTTCATACTCGGCGGCGATGGTTTCGATGATGGCAGCGACACCATCCTCGGCGGCACCGGCAATGACGACATCAACGGGGACTTTCCGGGGATCGGCGGTGCCGCCGACCTGATCGTCGACGGCACGGGGTCCGACATCATCCGCGGCTTCACGGGTGCGGATGAGATCCATCTGGTCCATGACGGGGAGACGGATTTCGTCGGCGGCTACTTCTTCGCGGAAGACCTGGGCGACCTCATCTCCGGCTTCGATACCAGGGCGCCCGGCGTCATTCCCGATCCCGACCCGAACAACCCGGGAGCACCGTTACCGCCCATCCACGGCGGCGACGTGTTGGTATTCGACGGGCTGGGCTTTCCGGGACCGGCGCCGACGGATGTGGCGAGCGCCGTCGCCGGCGGCTTCCTCGCCTTCGCCGACTCCGGCAAGGGCGGCACCAATGTCCTCATCGATTTCGACGGCGGCGGCGACAATCTGCAGGTGGCGGCGACCCTCGAGGGCGTGGCCTTCTCACCGGGTATTCAGGCGACGCTGGAGGACAACATCGTCTTCCAGCCCGTCATCCTGCCCGCCGCTTGAGCCCCGAATGAAGAGGCCCGCCGGCAGGGTGGCCGGCGGGTCGAAGGTGCAGGGGTCGACTGGAGGACCTTACACGCTGTAGTACCGCTTGAACTCCACCGGATGCGGAGTGTGCTCGAAGTCGTAGATCTCCTCCCACTTCAGCTCGATGTAGCTGTCGAGGAGATCGTTCGTGAAGACGTCGCCCTTCTTCAGGAACGCGCTGTCGG
>DATIXH010000503.1:0-6376 GCA_035518775.1 Candidatus Acidiferrum sp. | reverse complement strand
GGCAAGGCTGCGTCGGCATCAGATGGAGGACCGGTCTGTGGACCTCGTCAAAGGAGAGCGGGCGCGCGAGCATCGCCGCAGCCGCCTCGGCATATCCCTCCGTGCCGCTGACCCGCGCTGCCATGACTAGGCCGCGTAGCTCGCGGGATCGAGGCTGAAGACCAAGCCCTGCCACTCGGCGTCGCCGGCCTCCCGCCGGCGCAGGTTGTCGCAGGCGATGGAGCGGTAGAGCCGGAGCGCCGCCCGGTCGTCGAGCGGCGCCGTGTCCCGCCCGAGATGTCCGGCCAGCAGTTCGCAGCGCAGCGCCCGCACCGCCACCGGGTCCCAGAACGAGGCGTTCATCTCGGTATTGCCATACAGCGAGTGCGCGTGAAGATTGCAGGAGCCGATGGTCGCCCAGGCGTCGTCGATCAGTATGACCTTGGCGTGCACATAGACATTGCTGCGGCCGCCCTGCGCGTTCCGTCCGGCGATCCCGACCAGCGCGAAGTTCTCATACCGGCCGAGCGCCTCGAGCCGCCGGAAACGAGCATTCCGCCGCGGGTCCCTGCGGGCCGCGCGGACATACGCATCGGGGTCGGCAGGCACGAGCGCGACGACATGCACCCCGCGTCTCAGTGCCCCCTCGATCCTGGCTGCGATCGGCGGAACGGGAAGCGCATGGTTCTCGATGTAGATCGAGCGGCGCGCGGCATCGATCGCCTGTCGATACTGTGCGAGCAACGACCGCTCTCCAGCGGCGATATCGCAGCGCCGGCCGCCGGGGCTCGGATGCCCGTCGGTGTAACGGCCGGCGCGAACGGTGCGCTGGATCTGCACCAGGCTGTCACCCTGCGGCGCGGAGAGGCGCGCGGGGAAGTCCATGACCTCGCCGCCGCCGTCGCCCCACGCGCCATCCTCGGCTGACCGTTCGCTCGCCTCGTTCCATCGCTGGACGAAGTTGTGGTGAACGTCGCTCGCAGCAGGCCCCCTGACCTCGACATAGACGTCGTGGAACTGGTGGTGGCCGACGCCCTCGGGCGGCACGAAGTCGCTCCGGGCGGTCAGGTTGATCCCGCCGACGAACGCCGTCTCCGACCCCTGGCCGGCGTCGACCAGCCAGCTTTTCTGGTGCTGGCAGTACCCGAGCTGCGCGCGGTCCCAGCGGGCCCGGAAGCGCGAACCGCGGGCGCGCAGCATCTCGCGATCGGCCGGCGTGCCCGCGAAGGTCGGGCCGTAGCCGCTGGTCTCCGGATCCGGGCGCCAGAAGAGCACGCGCACATCCAGGCCGCGCGCCACCGCGCGGTCGAGCAGGTCGAACACCGAGCCGCGCCCCTCGGGCATCCGGAATCCCGGCGCTAGGAAGGCGACCGTGACCCAGACGCTGTGCCGCGCCGCCTCGACTGCTTCGCCGATCCGCCGGAACGCCGGCGTGACTCCCACCAGCGGCCGCACCGCATTCCCACGCCGCAGGGGATACGACCCGACGGCCGGGAAGGGCGCATGCGGCTCCAAGGCGACCTCCGCGCTCGACCCGGCTCCTTGCATCTCCGCGACCTCCTGAGGGGGCCCGAGCCTAAGCCGAGTCGCCGGCTTCGCAGCCCAGAATTTCTGGGCGATCGCTCTTGACATGTTCCTTCTTTGTTCATATGTTGCAATATTCGGCAAGATGCCGCATCCGAGCTTGCGGGCTCGTCCCTCATGCCGGTCGATCTTTGACATCGTGTATCGGATAACCAGAAAATCACGTTCTAGAGCGGGCGGCGCTTGGCGTGCCAAAGGACCGCTGTGCGGATGGCCGAATGAAGGAAGCGGGTCAGTTACGCAAAAAGCGATAACTTTAAATTTCGAGTCTTGAAATGCGACCCTCTCTGATCCGTGACGTTGGTCGGGACCGGGGTGCACCGTCCGCTGGACATGAGGTCCATTGCTCAAACCAATCAGGTGTAGGGGCGACCCCATGTGGTCGCCCCGGCGAAAGCCGTCACACGACGATAGGGCGGCTTCGGGTCTCCTCCGCTTGGCATGGGGTCCTTCGTCCAGTTTCAAGTGAACCGCAGAGAAGACGCGGAGGTGGAGAGAAGAGCGCATCTCGGCGTCTCGGCGTCTCTGCGGCGAACCTTCCTCCCACGATCTCCGCTGGGCATGGGGTCCTTCGTTCGGATTCGACGCGGATGCGCTGGCGGCACGGCACCAACGCCCGCACTGCAATGCTGAGCCGCTTTACCGCGGTGCCCGCCGAGTCTATCGATTAGGCCTGCGCGTTCAGGCGAAGGGGAGGGCATCATGGCGAAGGCTCCGAAGTCCAAGGCGAAGGCGAAGCGCAAGGCCGCTCGGGCGGCGCCGAAGGCCAAGCCGGCCCGCAAGCCGGCGGCCAAGCGTCCGGCACCCCGCGCCAAGGCCCGCCGCCCGGCGGCGCGGCGGGCGGCGGCCAGGCCGGCGCTCGGCCGCGGCCAGGGCCGGATCGTCTTCTACGGCCATTTCAACTCCATGCCCTCGAGCAAGGTCGGCCTCATGCTGACCTTGGCGGGCGCGCCCTTCAGCTACCGCCACGTCGATCTCGGGCAGGGCCAGCAGAAGACGCCGGAGTACCTGGCGGTGAACCGCTTCGGCCAGGTGCCGGCGCTGCAGCACGGCGACATCACGCTCGTGCAGTCCAACGTGATCCTGCGCTATCTGGCGGATGTGTTCGACAAGTTCGGTCCCAGGAACGAGGCCGAGGCGCGCGAGATCGCGCAGTGGCTCGACTGGGAGGCCGATCTGGTCTCCTCCGGCGTGCGGGCCGTGCGCGGCGCGGTGCGCTTCTGGAAGGCGGACCCGGCGGTGGTGCAGTTCGTGCGCGGCCGCGCCGAGCGCGCCCTCGGCATGCTCGATGCGGCGCTCGCCGATCGCGACTACCTCGTCGGCGACCGCCCGACCATCGCCGACATCGCCGTGCTGCCGCATGTGCTGGTCGTGCACGAGGGCGAGTTCGACCTGACGCCCTACGCCAACGTCCGCGCCTGGGTCGACCGCATGCTGGCGCTGCCCGGCGCCGCCCACCCCTACGAGCTCATGCCGAAAGAGAATCGCGACTGACCGCGGGAGAGAGCCGATGATCGACCTCTACACGGACACCACGCCCAACGGCTACAAGATCAGCATCATGCTCGAGGAGGTCGGGCTGCCCTACGCGCCCCACCATGTCGACATCGGCAAGGGCGACCAGTTCAAGCCCGAGTTCCTGAAGCTCAGCCCCAACAACAAGATCCCCGCCATCGTCGATCAGGACGGCCCGGGCGGGAAGCCCTACGCGATGATGGAATCGGGCGCCATCCTCATGTACCTCGCCGAGAAGACCGGCAAGCTCTGGCCCAAGGAGACGCGCGCCCGTTACGACGTCATGCAATGGCTGATGTTCCAGATGGCCCACGTCGGCCCCATGCTCGGCCAGGCCCATCACTTCCGCATGTACGCGCCCGAGCAGATCCCCTACGCCGTCGAGCGCTACACCAAGGAGGCCAAGCGGATCTACGGCGTAATGGACAAGCGGCTGAAGGACCACGAATACCTCGCCGGCGACTACTCGATCGCCGACATCGCCTGCTGGCCCTGGCTGCGCCGGCCCGAGCGCCAGGGCGTCGAGCGCGCCGACTATCCGAACCTGAAGCGCTGGTTCGAGGCCATCGCGGCGCGCCCGGCCGTCGAACGCGGCCTCGGCGTGTTCGCGGACAAAGTGCGCAACGCCCCCATGGACGCCAAGGCCAAGGAGATGCTGTTCGGCGCCGCCCAGTACCAGCAGCGCTGACCGCCGTGACCGAGCGCGCCGACCTCGACATCGCCACCCGCGTGGCCCAGGCCCTCGGCGCCGTCGATCAGGCCACCGGCGCGCTAGTGCCGCCCGTCCACACCTCCACGACCTACCTGCGCGACCGCGACTACAAGCTGCCGGGACCGTGGAGCTACGGCCGCCCCGACAACCCGACCGTGGAGGCAGCCGAGCGGGTCCTGGCCTCGATCGAGGGCGGCGCCGGCGCGCTGCTGTTCGCCTCCGGCACCGCTGCCTTCACCAGCGTCTTCCAGGCCCTGAAGCCCGGCGACCACGTGGTCGCGCCCAAGGAGATGTACTGGGCCTTGCGCAAATGGCTGCTCGAGCTTCTGCAGCCCTGGGGCGTCGCCGTCGAGCTCGTCGACATGACGGACCTGCGCGCAGTTGCCGCCGCCACGCGTCCCGGCCAGACCAAGGTCGTCTGGATCGAAACCCCGGCGAACCCGGGCTGGACGGTCACGGACATCGCCGCCGTCGCTGACATCGCGCACCGCGCCGGCGCCATCCTCGGTGTCGACAGCACCGCCGCGACTCCCGTGCTGACCCGTCCGATCGAGCACGGCGCCGACATCGTCCTGCATTCCGCCACCAAGTACCTCAACGGCCACAGCGACGTGCTGGCCGGCGCCCTCATCGCCGCGCGCGACGATGACGTCTGGCAGCGCATCACGCGTCTGCGCTGGGCCAATGGCGGCATCCTCGGCGGCTTCGAGGCGTGGCTCCTGCTGCGCGGCCTGCGCACGCTGGTGCTGCGCGTGCGCCAGGCCAGCCGGAGCGCCCAGGCGATCGCCGAGCACTGTCTCGGCCATCCCCAGGTGGCACAGGTCCTCTATCCCGGCCTCGGCAACGATCCCGGCCACGCCGTGGCCGCGCGCCAGATGTCCGGCGGTTTCGGCGGCATGCTCTCGATCCGCGTGCTAGGCGGCCGCGAGGCGGCGCTGGCGGTGGCGGGCAGGTTGCAGCTGTTCGCGCGGGCGACGTCGTTGGGCGGCGTCGAGAGCCTGGTCGAGCATCGCGCCAGCATCGAGGGGCCGGGCAGCCCGGTGCCGCCCGACTTGCTGCGCTTGTCCGTGGGAATCGAAGCTGTCGGCGACCTGATCGCCGATCTCGATCAGGCCCTCGCCCGGCGCTAGGGCGTCTTCGGATGGATCGTCAGGTCAACAGCGGCTGGCCGTGCGGGCGGCCTGGCCCGTTGTATCAAGCCACGGCGGCGCGACCGCCGGTCAGAGACTGGAGGAAGCAGCGGCCCCGAAACCGGCGGTCGCCGCTGGTGCGATCACCCGCTTCGCGGCCATCATGGCAACCAGCTCGCGACGGGCATTTTCAAGACAGGCTTTCTCGCGCGCATCTTCGCGATCGAATACGTCAAGGCAGGACAACTTGATCTCGACGAGATCGACGAGAGTCTCGATCGAACGTTTTGACAATGACGACATTTGGACCTCCCACAACTCCATCCTGTCGTGAATATTCGACCCCCATTCATTAAAAACGGGTCAACATGGTTTTTATGGCGATTACCAGATTGCGCCGTTGCGAACGCAAAAATTGACAATCATGGGAGCGGCCCGTAGAAGGGCGAACACGCATACGCCGTGGCGCAAGCCGCTCATGCGGAGGGGTGGCCGAGTGGCTGAAGGCGGCGGTTTGCTAAACCGTTATAGGGCCCTAAAGCCCTATCGGGGGTTCGAATCCCCCTCCCTCCGCCAATTTCTTCCAGCGAACTTTCAGCTGGAGCCAAACTGAATCAACGGGTCGACCCTCTCTCCTCACACGCGAGATGAGAGTCGATCCGGCTTGTTAGGGTTAAGGCGATCTTGCCGCCACTGGCTTCAGTTCACTGATCGCATCGTCATTGCGCTCGCAATTTCGGCGCGTCGACCCCGCGCCGATGCGCCGCGTTGGCCGCTGTGTGCATGCCGATGCAGGAGCGAGAAAGGGCGACAAAGGGACAAGTCTTAAGAGAGGCAGAGGAGCCGATTTCGGCGTGCGTCAACTTGTCGCAGAAGACCCTTCAATAGCCCATCGCGCCGCCATCCATGCGCGGTTCGGAGCCGCCGGTGAGCACGCCGCTCTGCCAGTCGATCCAGATGGCCTGGCCGCCGCCGAAGGGCTCGGGCGACAACTCCACGCGGTGGCCCCGCGTCGCCAGGCCGAACGCGGATTCCTGCGGCACGCCGCGCTCGACCTGCACGACCCCGCCAGCGTAGAACACGCGCGCGAGGTCGAGCGCCTCCTGAAGATCGCACCCGAAATCGAGGATATTCGTGAGCAAGTGCGTATGGCCGAACGGCTGATAGTCGCCGCCCATCACGCCATAGGGCATGACCGCCCGGCCGTCCTTCATCGCCATGCCCGGCATGATCGTGTGCAGCGGCCGCTTGCCGGGCGCAATGCAGTTGGGATGGCCGGGGTCGACGCGGAAGCTGGTGCCGCGGTTCTGCAGCACGATGCCGGTATTGGGCGTGACGATGCCGCTGCCGAAGCCGTGATAGACCGAGTTGATGAAGCTCACGGCATTGCGCTCGCGATCGACGACGCAGAAATAGACCGTCTCGCTCTTGCTGAGCGACGACGGCGGCAGGTCGG
>DATIXH010000502.1:0-4453 GCA_035518775.1 Candidatus Acidiferrum sp. | reverse complement strand
TCGACCTGCGCATGCTCAATCTCGGCGGCGGCTTCCCGACCCGCTACCGCACGGACGTGCCGGCCACCGAAGCCTGCGCCGACGCCGTCATGAAGGCGGTGACGCGCCACTTCGGCAACGACCTGCCGGACATGATCGTGGAGCCCGGCCGCGCCCTCGCCGGCGCCGCGGGCGTGATCCAGGCCGAGGTGGTGCTGATCTCCCGCAAGGACTATGCCGACCGCAAGCGCTGGGTCTATCTCGACATCGGCAAGTTCAGCGGCCTGGCCGAGACCATGGATGAGGCGATCAAGTATCCGATCCTCAGCGAGCGCGAGGGCGGCGAGAGCGGCCCGGTCGTGATCGCCGGCCCGACCTGCGACAGCGCCGACATCCTGTACGAGAACAGCGACTACCGGCTGCCGCTCGATCTGAAGGTCGGCGACAGGGTGACGATCCTCGGCACCGGCGCCTACACCTCGACCTACTCGTCGGTCGGCTTCAACGGCTTTGCGCCGCTGCAGACCTATTGTATCTAGGCGCGCGGCGGTCAAAGCCGATCATCGGCGAATTGTTTCCTTTCGATGTCATCGCCGGGCTTGACCCGGCGATCCATCGTGCCGCGTCAAGATGGATGCCCGGGTCAAGCCCGGGGCATAACAGTGAAGAAGAATGGCGTGAGAAGACGCCGTCGCTAGGGGGAAGAACCATGGCAAAGAAGACCAAATTCAACGGCCGCATCCTGATGATCGGCTACGGCTCGGTCGGACACTGCACGATGCCGATGATCGACCGCCATATCGACATGCCGCTCTCGCGCGTCGCCGTCGTCGAGATGGACGACCACAGCGAGGAGATCGCGCCCTATGTCGCGCGCGGCGTCACCTACGAGATCAAGGAGATCACCCGCCGCAACTTCAAGAAGGTGCTGGCGAAGTATGCCGGCCGCGGCGATCTCGTGCTGAACCTGAGCGTCAGCGTCAGCAGCCACGAGGTGCTGGAATGGTGCCAGCAGCACGGCGCTTTCTATCTGGACACCTGCATCGAGCCCTGGCCGGGCTACTACGACAATCCGAAGATCCCGGCGCACCAGCGCAGCAACTACCACCTGCGCTACCAGGCCAAGGAGATGGCGAAGAAATGGCCGAAGGGCTCGCCCTCGGCCATCCTCACCATGGGCGCCAATCCCGGCATCATCAGCCATTTCGTGAAGGCGGGCATCATGGAGATCGCCCGCGGCAAGAACCCGAAGCTGCGCAAGCCGACGACGCGCGAGGGCTGGGCGCGGCTGGCCTACGACATCGGCCTCAAGGTCATCCACGTCGCCGAGCGGGACACGCAGATCGCCAACGTTCCGAAGCGCATGGACGAGTTCGTCAACACCTGGAGCATCCACGGCTTCGTCAGCGAGGGGCTGCAGCCGGCGGAGCTCGGCTGGGGCACCCACGAGAAGCGGCTGCCGCTCGACGCCAACGAGCATCCGGTGGGGCCGAAGTGCGCAATCTATCTGAACCAGCCGGGCTGCGTCACCCAGGTGCGCTCCTGGACGCCGATCAACGGCGAGATGATCGGCTTCCTCATCACCCACGGCGAGGCGATCACCCTCAGCGACTACCTCACCGTGTTCGACGGCGAGCGGCCGATCTACCGTCCGACCGTGCACTACGCCTACCACCCCTGCGACGACGCGGTGCTGTCCGTGCGTGAGCTGCAGATGCACGGCTTCAAGATGCAGAAGAAGGTGCGTCTGATGGGCGAGGAGATCGTCCACGGCATGGACGAGCTGGGCGCGCTGCTGATGGGCGATTTCGGCGCGCTCTGGTACGGCTCCCAGCTCACCATCGAGGAGGCGCGCGAGATTCTGGGGCCGCGCTTCAACGCGACCTCGCTGCAGATCGCCTCGCCCGTGCTGGCCGGCGCCATCTGGATGATCGAGCACCCGAAGGAGGGCCTGCTGGAGCCGGAGGACCTCGACCACGACTTCGTGATCGACGTCTGCCGGCCCTATCTCGGCAAGGTGGTGGCGGCACGCGGCAACTGGACGCCGCTCAAAGGGCGCGGCGTGCTCTTCCCCGAGCCGCAACTCGACTGGACGGATCCCTGGCAGTTCGGGAATTTCCGGGTGACGTGACGCCCGCCTCCGCGCGGCGCTCGGTCATTGCCAGGCGATGTGCGGCACTTGCGCCAGCTTGATCGGGCCCAGCGAGAGGAAGCCGTCCTGGACCGTGAGCGGCAGCGTCACCTTCAGGCCGTGCTCGTCCTTTTCGGCGCGGGCGTTGAGCCACAGCTTCACGGCCGTGCCCTGCGCCGGCGTCATCAGGCCGTGGGCGACAACGGCGTCGACGGCCTCGTTGTAGCCGCGCACGACCGCGCTGAAGGCCCCGACCGGCTGCAGCCTCTGGTCGAGCGCCACCGTGCCGTCGCCGGAGACGGTCGTCTTCGCCTCCCAGTTCGCGTTGAACTGCGTCAGCTCCACATGGCCGCCCTCGTTGCTCCAGGCGGCCAGGGCGGCCCGGAGGGGCGCCAGGGGAACCGGGCCCTTCACCTGACCGGCCACCACCCAGTCATAGGTCTCGACGGCGATCTCGCCCGACGGTGCTTGCGGAGCGAAGGCGATGCCATGGGCGGACAGTCGGAACTCGGCCGAACTCTGGGTGTCGGCGGCGGCCGCGAGAAAATCGACGCGTCCCGACGGCTCGACCAAGCTGGCCATCGCTTGGCCCTGCTGGCTTAGGGCCGCTGACCGGCTGCTGATCCGCACCGCTGGGGGCGGCGCGCCGTCGCTCGAAAGCTCGATCGTCAGAGCCATCCCGTCGATGGACAGGGCATAGTCGCGTCCAGCCGCAGTCCACTGCAGGCTGCAGGCCGCGGCCGCGCCGCCCTGCTCGATGCGGAGCGACAGGGGCGACCAGGGTGCGAGGCTGAGCGTTGCCGACTCGGTGGCGACCCGCCAAGCGGGCTCTCCGGGCGGCGAATCGATGGAGACATGGGACAGAGCCATGTCGATCGCCAGCGGATAGCCATGGGGCTCGCCGGCGGCATAGGAGATGTGATAGCCCAGCGCCCGCTGCTGGTCGATCCAGAGCGCCAGGTTCTCCTCGAACGTCCGCGCCAGCCAGAACCAGTAGCCCGAGTAGGCCGCACCGAGCGCCAGCAGCAGCGCAATTCCGCCCATGATCCAGCGTTTCCGCATGGCCACACCCTAACCGACGAATGCGGAAAAGTCGTGGCTGGTCGGCGGGCCGGTCGGCTTGTGAGGCGAAAACGGCCGGTTATGATGGCGATCTCCCGCTTGGGCCATCGATGAGCGCCGTTCAGACCGCCGCCGCCCGCCCGCTCTGGCACCTCTTCATGCCGCCCCTGTTCGTGCTGCTGTGGGCGAGCGGGTTCGTCGTCACGAAGCTCGGCATCGCCTTCGCCGAACCCTTCACCTTCCTGCTCTACCGCTTCGTGATCGTGACCGTGCTGCTGGCGGCGATCGCGCTCGCCACGCGCGCCCCGTGGCCGCGGAGCTGGCGCCTCGCCGGTCACATCGCCGTCGTCGGCCTCCTCTTGCAGGCCATGTATCTGGGCGGGGTCTATACCGCTATCGCCCGCGGCATTCCGGCCGGTATTTCCGCGCTCATCGTCGGCGTCCAGCCGATCATCATCGCCGCGGCGGTCGGCCCGCTGCTCGGCGAGCGGGTGCGGGCGCGGCAATGGCTGGGACTGCTCCTCGGCTTCCTCGGCATCGGGATGGTGCTGTGGAACAAGCTCTCGCTCGACATCGGCCAGCTCGAGGGCGTGGCCTGGAACGTCGTCGGGCTGATCGGCATCACCGCGGCGACGCTCTACCAGAAGCGGTACTGCGCCGGCATGGATTGGCGCAGCGGCGGCGTGATCCAGTACGCCGCCGCCGCCGTAGCGACCTACGCGATGACGCTGATCATGGGCGAGAGCGGCGCCATCGTCTGGTCGCGCGACATCGTCATCGCCTATCTCTGGCTCATCCTCGTGCTGTCGATCGGCGCGGTGAGCCTGCTCGGTTGGCTGATCCGGCGCGGCGAGGCGTCGCGCGTCGCCAGCATGTTCTATCTGGTGCCGCCCACCGCTGCGCTCGGCAGCTGGCTGCTGTTCGGCGAGACCCTGGGGGCGCTGGCGCTCCTGGGCATGGCGGTCACCGTGCTCGGCGTCGCGCTCGTGGCGCGGCGATGAGCGAGCAGGATCTGATCGAGGGCCGCCGCCTGTCGGTCCCGCCCGGCGAGGACTTCTGGATCTTCGCCTACGGATCGCTGATGTGGAATCCCGGCTTTGCTTTTCTCGAAAGCCATCCGGCGCTGGTGCGCGGCTATCACCGCGCGTTCTGCGTGGAATCGACGCATTACCGCGGCACCCCAGAGAAGCCGGGCCTGGTGCTCGGGCTCGACCGCGGCGGCGCCTGCCGTGGCCGCGCCTACAAGGTGTGCCGCACCCAGGGCAAGACGGTCGCCGACTA
>DATIXH010000501.1:0-9613 GCA_035518775.1 Candidatus Acidiferrum sp. | reverse complement strand
CGGCTCCTCCCATATGGGGGGACTGCGTTTGTTCGACGGACATCCGTTGACCGCGCTTCTACATCCCGGCGTCTGCCTGGACAGGAGGGAACGACGGCGATGTGGCGCCGAAGCGCGTGAGCGAGAAGGGCAGCGTCGACGAGGTGGCCGAGGCGGCGTGGCTGCTGCTCGACCAGGCCCGCATCGTCGGCGGCGAGCCCCTGCCCGACCCGGCGGCGTTCTCGAAGCGGCTCTCGGACGTCATGCGGCGGGCGCTGGCGGCTTAGGAACGAAATCGTAGATTTTTCGCGCCTGGCCGTTGATTGGCCTACGACACGTCCCTTCGACTGCCGAGAACAGAACGACCTTCAAAGTAGCGATTGGAACCGAGTGCTGAGCGGGGTATGATTCGCACCTTCGATCTGGCGGATGCGACGATCACGGCGGGTGGCGCCATGCTGGTGATCGACGGGTTGTTTGGCGGGGCGGAGACGGCCAAGAAGGCCGCGGCGAGGAGTTGTCATGCGTTCCAACGCGTGGATTGGTCTAGTAGCTATCGGTGCGGCACTCGCGCTCGTCGGGTGCAGCAGTAGCGGCTCGCAGCCCCTGGGCGCGACGCCGGGTTCACCCGGCGAATCGCTGCCGTTGGCGCACGCGCCGCTTACCCTGCCGCCGGACTACAGTCTGCGGCCGGGCGCGCCTTCGCAGGGGAGCTCGGCCGCCGAGCAGGCGCAGACGCCGCTCGACGCCAGCAACGGCGGAGCTGTGCCCGCGACCGGCGATACCGCGAGCGGACAGGCCCAGTCGCCGGGCGAGGTGGCGCTGTTGCAGAATGCCGGCGCGGCCGGCATCGATCCCGGCGTCCGCGCCCAGATCAACAGCGAGAGCGCGGCCCAGATCGAGCGCGACCCGGAGCTTATTTCGCGCCTGGCGCTCGGCGCGTCGGCACCGCAAGGCGGGACGACGATCATCACGACCCGCAAGCGGGACGTGCTCTAGAAGAGGCGATCTGACACCGATGGCGTGCCTGGAGTGCGCCGGAGGGAGAGAGAAACTGCACGCAGGCACTCTTCGGAGATAGAAGGAACCTGCGCCGGTTGGAATCTTCGTACGCCCTTGCGACCTGCCGGTGAACTGCGCGAACTGTGGCGCCGGGCGCGCTCCGGCGGCCGGTCGGCCGCTCGATCGGAGCAGCTCATCTCATGGCGTCGGCGGCGGGCCCGTATCGACCGGCAGCCCGGCGGCCCGCCACTCCGGCAGCCCATCCTCCAGGCGGCGCACCCGGAAGCCGCGCGCCCGGAGCACGGCGACCGCCTCGTATGACAGCACGCAGTAGGGGCCGCGGCAGTAGGCGACGATCTCCTGCCGCGGATCGAGCTCGGCGAGCCGCTTCTCCAGATCGCGCAGCGGGATGTTGATCGCGCCGGGGAGATGGCCAAGGGCAAACTCGTCGTCGGGCCGCACGTCGAGCGCCGTGGCGATGCCGGCCTTGAGCCGCTCCATCAGCTCCCGGCGCGTGACCGGCTCGAGCGCGTCGCGATCCCGGAAGTAGCTGCGCACGACGCGGTCGACCTCGGCCGATTGGCGCTCCGCGACCCGCCGGACGGCAGCGAGGAGGTCGAGAACGGCGGCGTCCGCCAGGCGGTAGAAGACGAACTTGCCCTCGCGGCGCGCGACGGCGAACCCGGCGCGCCGCAGCTGCTGCAGATGCTGGGACGCATTGGCGATCGATACGCGGATGCGATCGGCCAACACCTCCACGCTGCGCTCGCCCTGGGCAAGCTGCTCCAGCAGTTCCAGCCGGTGCGGATGCGCGACCGCCTTCGCGACGGCCGAGAACTGAGCAAACAGGGCTCGCTTCGGGTTCTCGCTTGACATTCCAGGCTGTTATTTTATCATTCAACGAAACAATTTGATAATGCCTGAGCGGCACCGCCGACGTCAAGGCAAATTGGAGAGCGATTTGGCCGCGTTCCTGCTGGCGCATGAGCCCGCGATCCGCCTGACCGCGTTCATCGGCATCTTCGCCGCGATGGCGGCAGGGGAACTGGCTGCGCCGCGGAGGCCGCAAGCCGTCGGCCGCCTCCGGCGCTGGCCCGGCAACATCGGCATCGTCGTGCTGGACACGCTGCTCGTCCGGCTGGTGCTTCCGGGCGCCGCCGTCGGCGTGGCGGCACTGGCGCAGGGCCGCGGCTGGGGCGTGCTCCCGGCGGCGGGGATGCCGGCCTGGCTTGCGGTCGTCGCCGCGGTGGTCCTGCTCGATCTCGCGATCTATCTGCAGCACGTGCTGTTCCATGCCGTGCCGCTGCTGTGGCGGCTGCACCGGATGCACCACGCCGACCTCGAGTTCGACGTGACCACGGGCGTGCGCTTCCACCCGCTGGAGATCCTGCTGTCGATGGCGATCAAGCTCGGCGTCGTCGCCGCGCTCGGCGCGCCGCCGGTCGCGGTGCTGCTCTTCGAGGTGCTGCTGAATGCGACCTCGATGTTCAGCCACGGCAACCTGCGCCTCCCGCCGCGCCTCGACCGCGTGCTCCGCTGGCTGGTCGTCACGCCCGATATGCATCGCGTCCACCATTCGATCGGGGCGCGCGAGACCAACAGCAACTTCGGCTTCAACCTGCCCTGGTGGGACCGGCTGTGCGGCACCTATCGCGCGGCGCCCGCGGCCGGACACGGCGCGATGACCATCGGCATCGAGCAGTTTCGCGATCCGCGCGAGCTGAGGCTCGACCGCATGCTGCTGCAGCCGTTCCGCGACGACGACCGCGGCTATCCGCCGGGGCGCCGGCAGGCGGCGGAATAACCAACTCGGGCCGTAGCTGGTCCCAGCCATCGTGGCACCTACCCCGTCTCGATCCTCTCTGCTAGGCTGCGCGCGAAATCCCCTGCTTGGCGTTCTGCCAGGATCGTGGATCAGGCCGGCGGACCGCCAAGACGATTTCCATGTCTCCCTCCCCCTTGCAGCGCCGCGACTATCTGAAGGGCGTCTGTCTCGTCCTCGCCGCCACCGTGCTGTTCAGCCTGAGCGGGATCTTCGTACGCCTGCTGAGCGACGCCGATCCCTGGCGCATCAGTCTCTATCGCGCCGGCTCCATGAGCCTCGCCGTTCTGGCATTCCTGACCCTGCGTTACGGGAGCGCGACGTGGCGGCACTTCGCCGCGCTCGACCGCCGGGCGCTGCTGGCCGTCTCGCTGTTCTTCGGAGTGGGCTCGACCCTGTATATCCTGGCGGTCAGCCGCACGAGCGTCGCCAATGTGTCCTGCCTGGCGGCGACGGCGCCGGTCTTTGCGGCGGTGCTCGCCCGGCTGGTGCTCGGGGAGCGCTCCGGCGTCACGGCATGGCTGGCGACCGGCTTGGCGCTGTTCGGCATCTACGTGATCTTTCGCGACCAGATCGGCGGCGGCGACCAGTTCGGCAATATCGTCGCTCTCTTCGTGGCGTTCGCCTTTGCCGGCCAGACGGTGTCGCTGCGCAAGTTCCGCTCCGCGGAGCTGCTGCCGGCCATATGCGTCGGCGGCCTCGCGGTGTGCGCGGCGATGCCGCTCTTCGGCGACCGCTTCGCGATCGACTGGCACGACGCTTCGCTGATTCTTGCCATGGGCGTCGTGCAGCTGGCGCTTCCCATCGTTCTCTATGTGCGGGCCGCCCGCTACGTCTCGGCCATGACGATGACGCTGATCAGCCTGCTCGACGTCGTCTTCAATCCGCTATGGGCCTGGCTCGGCGTCGGCGAGGTGCCGTCGTCGAGCACGATCATCGGCGGCAGCATCATCGTCGCCGCGGTGCTGCTCGTCATAACGCAGCGGCGCCGGACTCTTCCCGTCGTGCGCGTCGCCACGCCCGATCTCTAGCCACCCGCCGCAGGGTTTGACAGAATGGCGATCAGCCTTGCCTGCGAAGCGAGCGCGTCAGGGCAACAGCGCCCGGCGGGTGATGATCAAGGGGACGGCAGATGAGACTGGGCCGGGGTGCATTCTATCTCCTGCTTCTCGTTCTTCATGCTTCGTCGGCGCAGGCGGCCGACCTTGCGGCGGCGGGCCGCGAGTTCGTGCAGAAGTTCTATGCGGCCTATGTCCCGAAGGCCCTTGCACAGAACACAGGCCCGGCCTGGCAATTCGCCGTCGACAGCATGAGCGCCAGCTTCGACGGTGAGCTCCTCCAGGCCCTGAAGGACGACTTGGCGGCGCAAGCGAAATCCACGGGAGACGACATCGTCGGACTGGATTTCGATCCCTTCCTGAACAGCCAGGATCCTGCCACGCGCTATGAGATCGGCGCGGCCCGCCAGGCCGGCGCGCGGTATCTGGTCGATGTCTACCCCGTGATGTCGGGCAAGCGAGCGAAAGAGCCGAGCGTCGTTCCGGAGCTGGCGTACGACAACGGCCATTGGCTGTTCGTGAATTTTCGCTACCCCGGAAACGACGATCTGCTGACCATCCTCAGGCTCATGAAGGCGAACCGGGCCGGCGATCAGAACTAAGGCGCCCGGCCTGCAAGCGCCGGCGATTGGCGCCTCGGCGCCGAGTTTTCGGGCGTATCAGCTCCGCGGTCTGGGCTGCAGCATGCTCGCGCGATTGCCTTCGCTGTCCAAGAACGCGACATACTGGCCCACGCCCGGTATTTCCATGGGATCGCCGAGCACCTCGCCGCCGGCCTTCGTCACGTTCTTCATGGCGGCCTGAATGTCATCAACGGCAATGACGACGGACGGGTATTGCGCCGGCCAGTCGGGTTTCTTCGGGAAGAAGCCGCCGTTGATGGCGCCGGGCTGCTTCGGGCGGCCGCCTTCGTCCGTTTCGGTTGTTCTGGCGAGGACATACTTGCCCATATCCTCGCCCAGCATCTGCGTCTGCCAGCCGAAGGCGTTCTGGTAGAACTTCGCCATGCGCTCGCGGTCGTCGTACGGCATTTCGAAATGAACGACAGAAGACATCTTGGCCATGATCATTCTCCTCGGCTCCCTCGGCATATAGGCGGAGGCCCAGCCAGCGAGTTGTGTGATGGAGGTGACAAGCAGCGCAGATCGACGGGCAGACGCTGCCCCGCGGGCATGCCGTCGTGGAGGACCCCGGCCGGCGGATCGTGAGCGGCGGGCTACGAGCCGCTCTCGTCGAGCTTCATGAGGGCGGCGCCGAGGATGGGACCGACGGGGCCGGACTGCACGATGACGGCGCAGCCATCCTCGCCGGGCTTTTCCGGCATGGGCAGCGGCAGGGTGAGGGCGTGGCCGTCCCAGCTGCCGATCTGCCGCCACTCGCGGACGATGTTGTACTCCCTGAGCATACGGCCGCCGTTCTCGCCGCGGGCGACGCGGGTCTCGCGCTGGCTGTCGAAGAGCGCGAGCCAGACGGTTGCCGGGCCGGCGGCCGGGGCGGCGGCGGCCGGGATCACGGCGCGATAGCCGGCGCCGTCCTTCTCGATCGACACCGCCAGCTTGGGTTGCGCGCCGGCCTTGCCGATGGCGGCCTCGACGTCGTCGTACTCCGAGCCGACGACATCGGTGTGACCGTCCACCACCATCTGCGGCGTGTAGACCATGTGCAGGCGGAGCGCCGCCGCATAGTCGTGCTGCCGCTGAGTGAAGGCCGGGCTGGCGTAGGGATCCTTCCAGCCGATGTAGTCCCAATAGTCAACGTGCAGGGAAAGGGGCACGACCCGCCCTGCTCCACGAGCAAGGTTGGACAGCCAGCGGTCGGCCGGAGGGCAGCTGTCGCAGCCTTCGGAGGTGTAGAGCTCGACCAGCGCGGCGGTGAAATCGCCCGATTTGGCGGCGCATTCCGCCCCGGCGGCGGGGAGGCTCATCAGCACCCCGAGGAAAAGAGCGAGGGATCGCATGCCGGTTGGTCGCGGGACAGACAGTGGCCTTACGCCGCCTTGAACATGCCGGGCTCTAGCGAATGTCGTTCCAGCAGGCGGTAGAACTCGGTGCGGTTGCGGCCCGCCAGGCGCGCGGCCTTGGTGACGTTGCCGCCGGTGATCTTCAGTATTCTGACCAGGTAGTCTCTCTCAAACGCCTTCCTCGCTTCATCCAGCGGGGTGAGCGTGGTATCCCCGGCGTCCAGCGCCTGCCTCACCAGCGACTCCGGGATCACTTCGGTCGGCGCGAGGGCCACCGCCTGCTCGATCACGTTCAGGAGCTGGCGCACGTTCCCCGGCCAGGGCGCGGACACGAGCAGGCTCATCGCCTCGGGGCTGAAGGAGAGGCTGCCCCGCCGGTAGCGCTCGGCAAGCCTCGTCAGGAAGTGGTTGGCGAGCAGCGGGATGTCCTCCCTTCGCTCGGCCAGGGCCGGGATGTAGAGCTTCACCACGTTCAGCCGGTAGAAGAGGTCCTCCCTGAATTCCCCCGCCGCGATCCGTTCTTCCAGCTTGCGGTGGGTCGCCGAGATCACCCGTACGTCCACATCGAAGCTCTCGTGCGAGCCCACGGGCCTGACCTTGCGCTCTTCAAGGGCACGCAGGAGTTTCACCTGCAGCGGCAGGGGCATGTCCCCCACCTCATCGAGGAACAGCGTTCCGCCCTGCGCCGCCTGGAACAGGCCCCGCCTGTCCGAGACCGCCCCGGTGAAGCTGCCCTTCTTGTGGCCAAAGAGCTCAGACTCCAACAGCCCCTCCGGGATCGCCCCGCAGTTCACCGCCACGAAGGGCGCCTCGCGCCTCGCGCTCGCCCGGTGGATCGCTCTCGCGAGCAGCTCCTTCCCCGTGCCGCTTTGTCCGAAGATGCACACCGAGGCGTCCGAGGCGGCCACCCGCCTCGCCTGCGCCAGCAGATCCTCCATGGCGGAGGAGCGCGTGATGATCTCAGCCCTCCACTCCTCGGTCTGCCCCGAGGGCGCGGGGCTCGATAGCCGCATCGCCTGCGCCACCGTATCGAGCAGCACCTTGGGCTCGAAGGGCTTGGTGAGGAAGGAGTACACTCCCCGCCGGGTCGCCGCCACCGCCTCGGGAATCGTGCCATGCGCAGTGAGAATCACCACCGGCAGCGAGGGCGAGTCCCGGTGCACCGCCTCGAACAAGCCCATCCCGTCCATGCCCTGCATGCGCAGATCGGTCACCACCACCTGGGGACGCGCCACCGCGAGCGCCGCCAGCGCCGCCTCCCCCGACTCCACCGCCGTCACCGCGTAGCCCGCCGCCTGCAGCCGCATCGCGATCAACTGCAGCAGGTCCCGGTCGTCGTCGACCAGCAGCACGTTCGCCTGTCGCTTGGCCATCTCTATTTCGCCTTCCTGCGCATGCGCTCCTCGCGCTCCAGGATGCCGCGCTCGATCGAGCGCAGCGCATCGAGCTGCTGGCGCAGCGCTTCCTCGCGCTTGTCGCGCTCCTTGTCGGCGCGCTCGTGCTCGCCCTCCAGCTTCTCGCGCTCGCGCCGCGCGCGGTCGAGCTCGCGCGCGAGGCGCTGCCGATCCGCGATCTGCGCGGAGAGCAGCGCGGCAAAGCGGCCGGCGCCGGGCGAGGACGCGTCGGCGAGCGGCTCGAGCAACTCGGCCGCCCGCGCGTCGTCGCGCATGGGTGCGGGCAGCGTGGCAAGCAGCGTGGCGAGGCGCAGCCGGTTGTCCCAGGAGGCGTCGGCGATGAACTTCTGCTGGGCGCGCGCCAGCGCCGTCTTCTGCTCCGAGGCCGGCGCGCGCGACGCGGCGAGCGCCTCGGCGACGAGCGCGTCCACCCCCGATGGGTTCTCCTGCGAGTTGATCAGCGCGCACGCCGGCAGGACGGCGAGCAACAGCAGCGCGAGCCGGTTCATGCTGCGGCCGCCAGGGCCCGCGCTCGCTTGTGGGGCAGGGTCAGCCTGAAATGCCCGCCTGCGGCGTCCGCCACGACACCGATGCGCCCGCCATGTGCCTCCGTGAGCTCACGCGCGATCGCAAGCCCGAGGCCGCTGCCCGCGACGCGGCCGCCTGGCCGCGCACGCCCGCGGAAGAACGAATCGAAGATCGATTCGCGCTCCTCGGCGGGCACGCCCGGCCCGGAGTCGATCACGTCGAGGACCACGCTGTCGGCGCCCGCCCGCGCGACGATCCGGATCGTGCCGCCGCGCGGCGTGAACTTCACGGCATTGCCGAGCAGGTTGTCGAGCACGGAGCGCAGCTTCTCGGGATCGGCGTCGACGAAGGCCGGCTCGAGGTCGAGCACCAGGTTCTGGCCGTTCGCCTGCATGGGAAGCTGGTGCGGACGGACCGCCTCGGCCACCAGGCTCTCAACCGACACCCGCCGCGGCGCGAGCGAAGCCGCGGCATGTACCGCGCGCTGGAAGTCGAGCAACTCCTCGATGAGCCGTTGCAGCTTGATGCCGTTGTCCCGCATGATGCCGACGACCTGGCGCTGCGGCGGCGCAAGCGGGCCGGCGACCTGGTCGTTCAGCAGCTCCGTTCCTTCGCGCAGCGCCGTGAGCGGCGTCTTGAGCTCATGGGAAAGGTGGCGCAGGAAACGGTTCTTCTCGGCCTCGAGCTCGACCAGGCGGCGCCGCAGCCAGTCGAGGCGCTCGCCCAGCGTTTGCAGGTCCTCGGGCCCGGGTACGGAGATGGCGTCGGAGAAATCACCGCGGCCAAGGCGCCGGATCGCCGCATCGAGCTCGGAGATGGGACGGGCGATGTAGCGGCCCAGGGCGAGCGCGATGGCGAGGGCCACGGCGGTGCCGAAGACGATGAGGAGCACGAGGCGCAGCTGTACCGCCTCGGCATGGGCACTCAGCCGCGCGACCTCGCGATCGGCGACCAGGTGGCTGATGGAGAGCACCTCGTAGGCGTGATCTGCGAGCTGCGCGGTCAGCTCCTGGACTTCGCGGGGGTGGGGCCGCGGGGCCGGACCCGACAGGCGCGCGTATAGCGCCTCCTCCTCTGCCACCACCTTGTTCAGAGCGTCGAGCTGCGCGCGCTCGAGCGGCAGCAGGTAGAGCTCGTCGGCGATCTGGCGCAGGCTGCGATGCACTTGCGCGTAGTCGACCGCTAACTCCGGGTCGCGGCCAAGCGCCGCCTGCTGAGCGAGCCTCTCGATGGAATCGACGCGGTTGACGAGCGAACGGCTGGCGCGCGCGGCCTGCGAGGCGCTGAACACCGCGCTGCGGCTCTGCTCCGCGAGCCGCTCGGTGTTCCATGCCGAATAGACGAGCGCGCCCACCAGCGGCAGCGCGACCAGCGAGAAACCGGCGAGCAGCAGACCGAGAAACGACCTCGGATAGGGCAAGCGCGGCGGCATGTCCTTATAATTTCACGGGAAATTCTGCGAGCGCGAGGGTGAATGTCACAGTCGGGGGGAAGCATAAACGCTGCGGGTCCGCGCATCTATCTCATTGCCGCGGTCGCGCAGAACGGCGTGATCGGCGTAGACGGCGGGATGCCGTGGAGGCTGCGGGAGGACCTGCAGCATTTCAAGCGCCTGACGCTCGGTCATCCGATGGTCATGGGCCGGCGCACCTGGGAATCGCTGGGGCGGGCTTTGCCCGGCCGTGAACACATCGTGGTGACGCGCACGCCGGGTTACCAGGCGCCGGGCGCGGTGATCACCGCATCACTGGAGGATGCCCTCGCCCGCTGCGCCGGCAAGCCGGTGGTATTCGTAATCGGGGGGGAGCGGCTATTCGCGGAGTCGTTGCCGCTCGCGAGCGGGCTGGAGCTGACCGAGATCCACAAGGAT
>DATIXH010000500.1:0-10413 GCA_035518775.1 Candidatus Acidiferrum sp. | reverse complement strand
CGGCATCGTCACCTTCACGGCCAAGGACCGCGACGCGGACGACATCGTCGCCGCCCTGCACCGGCGCAAGATCAACACCGTGACGTCGTCGCCGCGCTCGACGCTGCTCGATGCCACGGCACGGCAGTTGCCCACGGTCGTACGCGCCTCCGTCCACTACTACAACGGCGAGGACGAGGTGGCCCGCTTCGTGACCGCCGTCTCCGAACTCGTCTAAGTACCCGCCCCGCGGCCGATCCGAGAGCGATCAAGCCCTAAGCCGCCGCGGGCACGCGCTTCGGCAGGGCCTCGCGCAGCGGGCGGATGTGGTCCAGCTCGATGCCGCAGCAGCCGCCGATGATCTGCACGCCCCGGCTCACCCAGTCCTTGGCCTTGGCGACGAATTCCTGCGGCGAGACATGATCCGGCTCGTTCTCGTCCTTATGGACGGCGACATAGTCCTTGCGCTCAGCCTCCGGATAGATGCCGATCGGGCCCTTCCAATGCGCCCGCACCAGGGGCAGGGCGGCGTCGCAGGCGGCGATCGGCGAATGGAAGATCGTGATGGCCGATCCACCCATGGCGATCACCTCCGCCATGTTGGCGGCCAGCGGCTCTTCCGAATGGTAGCCGACCTTGGGCACCGCGCCGGGCGCGTCCTGGTGGCATTTGAAGCCGACCCAGACCGGCAGGCCAGTGCTGAGGCAAGCCTCCAGCACCCATTTGCGATGGGTGGTCCCGCCGGTCGACTCCACCAGCAGGAGGTCGACGCCGGACTCGGCGAGGATCTCGGCCTGCTCGCGCAGGTTGGCCTTGCTCGCCTCCTCGGTCCAGGCGACGCGCCCGGTGAAGAAGCCCTCGCCTTTCGGCGTGACCTCGCTGCCCGTGCGCATGCCGTAGTTCGACACGGAGCCGGCGATGTAGACCGGCCGCTCTTTCGCACAGCGGTCGCGCGCCTCCTGCGCCAGCACGACGGCGCGCAGGTTGAGCTCGCGCGTCATGTCGCCGAGGCCGATCGGCACGAGATTGTGGCGGGCGGCCGAGTAGGAATTCACGGTGATGATGTCGACGCCGGCGCGGATATAGTGCTCATGCATCAGCCGGACAGTGTAGGGATGGGTCTGCAGCGCCGTGGCCGCCCAGGCGAGGCCGCTCATGGGCACGCCCATCTTCTGCAGCTGTGTGCCCACGGCCCCGTCGAGGATGACGACCTCCTTGCCCGCCAGCCGCGATTCCAGCGTCTTGTACTCGCTCACGTGCTCCTCCCGTTTGCTCCGTCGCTTTGAGCGACGCGCTTTGCTCGGAGCGCAGACTAGCATGCGTCGCCGGCGTGGCAACGCTGCGGCGCTGCGGCGCAGGCTGCGCGACCTGCTTTGGCGACGGAGTGGTGCGCCGCTAGGCTCCGTCCTTCTCCGCGCCCGGCGCGCCCGTGTCCTTGAGGACGCGCAGGGCGTCCGCCGGGAGGTGCACCTGGACCGGGGTGCCCTGGGCGAAGGGGATCTCGTCGCCGGTGTTCTGGATCAGCACCTGCACGGCCTGGCCGGTGGCGAGGCGCACGATCAGCTGCACCGCGTTGCCGAGATAGACCCAGCGCTCGACCATGCCGGGCACGCGGTTCTCGCCGCCGGCGTGCTGCGGCTCCAGACGGATGCGCTCGGGTCGGATCGTGGCCTTGGTGTCGCCGACGATGTCGGTGCTGCCGCGGGCGGCCTGCAGGTCGAAGCTGTCGAGACGGACGCGGCAGCGGCCCTGCGTATCGGCGCCGCGCGCACTCACCTGCATCAGGTTGGAGACGCCGAGAAAGTCGGCGACGAACACGGTCGACGGCTCCTCGTAGACCTGGTGCGGCGGCCCCACCTGCTCGACCCGGCCGTTCGACATGACGGCGATTCGGTCGCTCATCGTGAGCGCCTCTTCCTGGTCGTGGGTGACGTAGATGAAGGTGATGCCGACCTGCTGCTGCAGCGCCTTGAGCTCGATCTGCAGCGCCTTGCGGAGCTTGGCGTCGAGCGCGCCGAGCGGCTCGTCGAGCAGCAGCACGGCCGGCTTCAGGACGAGGGCGCGGGCCAGCGCCACGCGCTGCTGCTGGCCGCCCGAGAGCTGCGCCGGCTTGCGCCTCTCGAAGCCGGTCAGCTGCACCAGCTCGAGCGCCTCGGCGACGCGGCGCTGGAGCTCGGTGCGCTCGACGCGCTGGCGGCGCAGGCCGAAGGCGACGTTGTCCTGGACGTTGAGGTGCGGGAAGAGCGCGTAGTTCTGGAACACGGTGTTCACGTGGCGGCGGTGCGGCGGCGTGCCCGTCATGTCCTCGCCGTCGAGCAGGATCTTGCCCGCGCTCGGCTGCTCGAAGCCGGCGATCATGCGCAGGGTCGTCGTCTTGCCGCAGCCGGAGGGCCCGAGCATGGAGAAGAACTCGCCCCCGGGCATGTGCAGGTTGATGCCGTGCACGGCCACCACCGGACCGAACCGCTTGACCACATCCACGACCTGCACTTCACCGCCGCCGCGCACTCTGCCCCCTCTTTTCTTGCCGCTACATGTCGAAGCCGCCCATGTCCTGCACCACCGACCGTCCGCCCTTGCCTGCTACCCGCTCGCCGCGGGTGAGGAAGCGGAACAGGAAGTAGGACAGGAGCAGCGCGCCGATGGTGAAATAGACCATGATGGCCGCCAGCGCGTTGATCGAGGGCAGCGGCGCCGCCCGCGTCGCGCTGTAGATGCGGATCGGGATGGTGTCACAATCGGCGCCGCAGGACAGCCACTGGCTGATCACGAAATCGTCGATCGAGATGGCGAACACGATCATCAGGCTCGACAGGATTGCCGGCAGCAGCAGCGGCAGCAGGACGAGGTACAGCGTCTCCCAGGGCGTGGCGCCGAGGTCGGCGGCGGCCTCCTCGTACTGGCGGCCGATCGAGAACAAACGGCCGCGCACGATCACCACCACGTAGGAGAGCGAGAAGGTGACGTGACCGAGCACCTGGGCGGTCGTGCTGGGCTCGATGAAGTCGAAGACGTAGGCAAATACCAGCGACAGCGAGACGCCCATCACGATCTCGGGCGTCACCAGCGGGAACAGCATGAGTAGGTTGCCGGCCTCCGCCGCGTAGCCGCGCCAGCGCGCGAGGCCGAGGGCCAGCAGCACGCCGAGCGGCGTCGCGATCAGCATGTCGAGGGCGGCGAGCTTCAGGCTCTGGAACAGGGCGGCCTGCAGCGCCGGATCGTTCCAGACGGAGTTCTCGGGATCGTCGAAATACCAGCGCGTCAGGGAGAAGCCCTGCCAGGCCGTGAGCGAGCGGCCGGCATTGAAGGAGAACTGGATGGCAATGACGACGGGCGCGATCGACCAGACGATGTAGACCCAGGTGACCAGCACCAGGAAGCGCGGCCGCGCCCAGGGATTGGCGATCCAGTCGAGCGCCCGGCGCAGCGCCGAGCGATTGGCCGGCAGCGCCAGCGATGCCGAGGCCGCCGTCACGTCCGCGCCTCGCGCGACGCCGCCGCGACCGTGTACATGTAGTAGACCATGAGCACGCCGAGGAAGAGCGACAGCACCATCGTCAGCGCGGCGCCGATGGCCGGCTGCGGGCCGCCGTGGAAGAAGATGTCGATCTGGTTGCCGAGCATGCTCGTCTGCGGCGATCCCGAGACGATGTTGGGCGTGTAGTAGTCGCCGAACATCGGCAGGGTGATGATCACGCTGGCGCCGAGGATGCCGGTCTTCGACAGCGGCAGCGTGACGTGGACGAAGGCGCGGAACGGGCTGGCGCCGAGATCGCGGGCCGCCTCCAGCAGACTCTTGTCGATGCGGTCGAGGGCCGCCAGCAGCGGCATGATGAGATAGGGGATGTAGCCGTAGACCAGCCCGAGGATGACCGAGTAGGGATTGCCGTTCAGCCAGTCCGGCGGCGTCGTCACCAGGTGCGTCCAGGTGAGGATGTCGTTCACGTAGCCGCCCGGGGCCAGCAGGTTCACCCAGGCGAGCATGCGCATGAGGTAGCTGACCCAGAATGGCAGGACCAGCAGCGCCACCAGCAGCGATTTCGTGCGCCCGGCATGCCGCGAGATGTAGTAGGCCACGGGGTAGCCGATCAGCAAGCAGAGCGCCAACGAGGTCGCGACATATTCCGTCGTGCGCAGGAAGACCCGCCAGTAGTCGTTGCCCGGCAGGAACCCGGCCAGCGTCTCCAGCATGTAGTCGTAGTTCCAGTCGAGCGGGTTCCAGACCGGGACCGGATTCTGAAAGATGGGATCGACCGTGCCGAAGGCGACGGCAATGACGGCGTAGAACGGCACCATGAAGAGCAGGAGCAGCCACACGATGCCTGGCAGCGCGAACAGCGGCCACAGGCCTCGCGGATACATGCTCCTGCTCTCCCGGCTCCTGCTTTCCCCGTATGGCCGGCGATCTAGACTCCCGACACGAACTTCGAGTAGGCGCTCTGCCACAGCGCCTGCCCCTTGGGCGTAAGGGCCATCAGCGACAGGGCATCGCTGCCGAGGTCTTCCGGCGCCAACACGACCGTTTTCAGGTTCGGCGGGATCACGCCCTTCGAGATCAGGGAATCCGCCGTGATCGCGATCTGCGGCGGCTGGTAGCCGGTGAAGCCGGTAAAGTTATCGTAGGCGACCTGCTCATCGATGATGTAGTTCAGGAAGAGATGGGCGAGCACCGGCTTCTTGGTGGTCGCGGAAATCGCCCAGCAATCGTTCTGCACCAGGCACTTGCCCCGCTGCGGCACCCAGTACTGCAGCGTCGAGGGATCGCCGTCCTTGGGCATGTAGGAGATGACGGCGCTCAGCATATCGCCCGACCAGACCTCATGCAGATAAGACGTGCCCTCCGGCAGCGTCTGATACTCGGTGATGTTCACCTTGGGATTGCAGATCGGAATCAGCGCCTTCAGGTCGGCCAGCGCCTTGTCGATGACCGCCGGATCCTCGGTGTTGACGTCATAGTTGTCGCGATAGAGCATCGCCATCGCCAGCGACTCGCGGGAATCGTCGAGCACGCCGACATAGCCCTTGTAGGCCTGAGAATTCCAGAAGATCGACCAGGGATTCTCTAGATGGGCGATGTCCTCCTTCACCTTGTCGCTGCGCCAGCCGATGCCGGTGCTGTAGATGGTGTAGGGCACGGTGTAGCGCGACTCGACGTCGTAGAACGGGCTCTGCAGCTGCGGCCAGACGTTCTTCTTCAGGTTGGGAATGTAGTCGAGATTGACCGGCTTCAGGAGCTTGCCGGCGACGGCCTGACCCACCCGGTCGAGGGAGATGTTCGTGACGTCCGCCTTCACGTGCTTGGCCAGCCGCGTGATCGCGATATCCATGCTGTCGAACGTCGTGATCTGGGTCTTGACCTTGTACTTCTTGCCGAATTCGTCGACGATCTTCTTGTCGATGTAGTCGGAGTAATTGAAGACGGTGAAGGTGCCGCCCTTCTCCGGCTCGAGCCCGCTCTTGATCGGGTCCTCGAAGCGCGGCAGCGTCACGGGCGCGTTCGGGCGCGCCAGCGGAATGCCGCCGGGACCCATGGGCTGATCGGCCGCGGCATAGCGCAGCACCCAGGGCGCGGCCACGCCGGCGACGAGTCCCGCCCCCAGGGTCTGCAGCGTGCGTCGGCGCGACAGCCGGCGGGACAGCCGGCCATTCGGGTTCGCATGGGGATCATGGTTTGTCATCGGTGCACCTTCCCTGTTGTTTCGACATGGGGTCTGGTTATTCCCGCACCGGCGACCGCAGGCGCCTCGCGCGGGACGACCTCTCACCGGCCGAGTCTGGGAGGTCTTGCCGTCTCTGACAAGGCGGTTGTTCGGCCGAATCGACCGGTTTGCAGCCGGTTTCGATGGGGTCACTCTGCGGGACTGGCCAAACCGCGACCACTATCGGCCGACCTGCGCCAGCGCTGCAATTGGGAGCGCCCGCGGGCAGGGACCTGAGCGCGACCGGCGGCGCGACGATGCGACCTTTGGTCACGGGGCCGCAGCCGCGGCGCTGCACAACAGTCCCGCTCAGGGCATCTCGCCGTTAGGCGCCATCACGACCTTCATGGCGCTGTCGGTCTGTGCCAGCGCGAGGGCTTCCTCGGCCCGCTCCAGCGGCATGCGATGGCTGACGATGCGGTCGAAGGGCAGCCGTGTGAGGTTGGCGGCCATCAGGCGCATCGACGGCAGATAGGAGGTGGCGGTCTCGCCGCCGACGCCGATGACGCTGACGTTCTTAGTGCAGATGTCGGAATTGGGATTGATCGCGACCGGTCCCATGTCGACGAAGGTGCCGGCCTCGACCACGACGCCGCCGACCCGCACCATCCGCACGGCCTCGACGAAGGTCTGGGGGAAGCCGCTGCAATCCAGCACGATGTCGGGCCCGATGCCGTTGCAATGCTCGCGGGCGCGGGCGATCCGCTCTTCCGGCTCGGTGTCGTCGACCTGCATCGTGAGACTGGCGCCGAAGGCCTCGGCCAAGCGCAGCCGCGAAGGGAAGCGGTCAGTGGCGATCAGCTTGCTGGCGCCCAGCAGCTTGGCCTTGATCAGGTGACAGAGGCCGAGCGGACCGACGCCCAGGACTGCGACCGACTGGCCGAAGCGGCTGCCCCCGATCAGCCCGAGCAGACTCTGGGCCGTTTCCACGCCGTGGGTCACCGACATGATCTCGGTCAGCACGGCAACGTGGTCGGGCAGATCGTCCGGCACGCGGAAGATGTGCGTGCCCGGGAGGAGGTACATGTGCTCCGCCCAGCCGCCGAAGAGATGCGGCGGCCGGCCGCAATGCAGGCTGTTGCCGTAGTCCTGCAGGTTCTCGCACATGTAGTAGGGATAGCTGTTGCGGCAGAAATGGCAGGCGCCGCAAGCGACGTTCGCGCCGGGGACGATGCGGTCCCCGACCTTCAGCGGGTGGCCCTCGCTGTCGCGCACCTCGCCGCCGATCGCCACCACCGTGCCGACATTCTCATGGCCGCAGATGAGCGGATAGGTGAGATCCCGCTCGTGGGGCGTGCCGGCATACTGCTTGCTCTCGCCGCGGAAGGTGTGTTTGTCGGTGCCGCAGATACCGGAGAAGCGCACCTTCATGAGCACGGCCCCGGGCTCCGGCTCCGGCAGCGCGAATTCGCGCAACGCAATGCGACCCGGCTTTTCCGTGACGGCGGCGCGCACCTTGGTCATTGAGCATCCCTGCATGTTTGGAGCCGACGGGAGCAATCCTTGGGCCGCCATTCCGGGGAGTCAACTGTGGCGATTGCGTCGAAGAGAGTGCAGCGACGTCTTGGACCTTGGGCTAGCTCCGGATCGACGCCCAGCCGTGTTCGATGTCTGCCTAGCAGACCTCACCGGCCTTCTTGCTGTCAGCTTCGGACATCATGGCCGCGGGTGCTCCTTCCGGGCCGCCTTTTTTGTGGCGTTTCCATGCGTGATTATGTACGATTTCGTACTATCCGAGGACGCTTGGCCAAGGCCGGTAGCTCAAGGGTCGCGATCTCACCGCGACGGCGTGCTCCATCCCAACTGGCTTCATGGGAGGGCTGCGCGTATGGCACAAGCCGCACTACCACTCATCGCTGCTGCCGCGGTCGGCATTGCCCTGGGGGCGCCGATCTTCGCTGCTGTCATTTTGTCGTTCGCTCTCGTAGCGGTTCTCGGCGCTGCGATCGATGCGGCGATGAGATACCCATAGGGCGAACTCACGGCGGCCGGCGGGGCCGAAGCGCCATGATGCCGGGCGCTTGGGCGGCATCAGGTAGCGGGTAGGCCAGCAGGAGAGAAATATTTCTGACGACTTGCAGCCGGCGACGCCGGATTGCGTCGCCGGCTCCGGTTGCTGTCTGGTCAAGCCAGCGGAAGTGCTACTCGTCGTCCGTCGCCTGATGCTTGAGGGGCTGGGTGCGAACCTGCGGTGCCCCCGTCGCTACGAACAGCGCGACGTGGCCGCGGGGAAACGCCCCAGAGGGGACCGGGGCGCTACAGAGCGCGCCGCACAAAACGACCGAAAGCGAGACTGTTCCCGAGTGCTTATCGCGAACTTGGTGCGAAATCGAACCGAGCTGGAGGCGCGCGACCGGGAATCGTTTCCGTCGCCGGCCGTTGTATCGACGGACTACCAGGCCTCGCCAAACTCCGGAGGACCGGCAGCCATTCGGCGGCCCCCTTATCCCCTAGTGGAGGCCGCCGGGTCGCCGGAGTTGCGCGGTTGCATCCGCTTCGCGTAGTGCACCTTTCGGCTGCCATCCCAGACTTCTATGGCGGCATCATCGGCACCGGCTAGCAGACGCTCCGCACGTGCTTGGGCTTCCTCGTCACTGTCGCAATCGATCAGTCCGGTTGAGGCAACGCGATCGGTGGAATCCAGGTAGTAGTAGCGGTAGCTTCGCACGACCACATCCTTCTCGCCGCACCGGATCGGCTCAGGCGGCGGGAGTGCGGCCAGACGTTGCCGATTGGCCAGGTTGTCATAGGTTGCCGCCGCATCCAGCAGGATCTGCCGCAGTGCCGGCGTGGTGATAAGCTCTATCAACGCGCGGAGACGGCGCGCTTCCTCGCGGTACTCTGCGGCCGACTTGGCCGAAACGGGCATGCGGCGCTCGGATGTCAAGATAGCAGAGCCTTCTCGACGCTATGGACGTGGCGCTCGCCCTCCCACGCTTCCGCGCGGGCGCAATCATATTTTTCGAGCATGCCGGCAACGTAACCGCGCGCCTGGCTATCGTCGTCGAGCACAATGAAGTGCACGCTCAAGACGTGGTCCGACGAGTCCAATATTCTAAAGCGATAGGTCATTTGCCCTGACCTTGGGCTGGTTACCCTGCAGCCTTATCGGCCGTCGTCCGTACCCGAAAAATTATAAGCCGCGACGAGCGGCTGCCTATTGAAAACTCAGTACGTTTTCGGACCGAACCGGGCAAACGCGCTCAGCGGAACAGGCGCTGGAACTCCGCTTCCGCGGCCCCGTAGGCGCCGTTGGAAATCTTCCGCAGCCCCGTGCGGTTGAGGATGTCGACGGCACCGCGCTTTGCTCGGATGAGCCCGTCCTTTTCGAGCAGGTCCAGCGCGACCGTGACGCCGGGGCGCCGCACGCCGAGCATGACAGAAAGAAACTCATGCGTGAGCGGCACCTCGTCCGCATCCAAACGATCGTGGGCCATGAGCAGCCAGCGCGCCAGACGCTCCTCGATCCTGCTGCGCCCGTTGGCGAGCGCCGTCTGTGCGGTTTGAACCATGAACGCGTGGCCGTAGCGCAGAAAGGATCGGTGCAAGGCGGGGCTTCGCTCCATGGCGCTGCGCAGCCTGGCGGAGGATATGCGCTGTCCGTCGCCTGCGACCTGCATGAAGGTGTCGTGCGGCGTCCGGTCGCTGCCCATGGCTGCGGACGATGGCCTAGCTTGCTCACGACTTGAGCAGTCTGGCCATGGCCCGGTGTGTACGGTTCTGTACATGGAGTTACGGCAGCAACAGAGACGTGCGCCCTTCTCCCATATGCCAAGGGACCTAGCGGCACGCGATGGCGGCGCCGTCGTCACCACAGGCGGGAGATTGATGCCGGGCCAGTTGCCCTGCGGCATTGCTGCCGTCGCGCCCCGGATCGGGGCGTGCTCGGTCTCTTGCTCCGAGCTTCCGTCTGATCGTCAAGCTTGGCCACCGTTCGGCAGCGAAGTCACGTTAATTCGCGAAAATTCGATGCGGTCGGCGGCTGAGGAATAATCCATCAGCGCTGGCACCTTTCATCCCGACGGGGTTGGTTTTATTGTACGGTTACGAACATTCCGAGGACGCTCGGCCAAGGCTGATAACTCAAGGGTCGCGACTGACGCGACGGCGTGCTCCATCCCGACGTCTATTGTGGGACGGCTGCGCTATGCCCTTAGATCGTTCAACACTCAGCATTCTTGTCGTCGAAGACGAAGCACTGCTGCGTCTTGACCTCGTCGAGACCTTGAATGAAGCAGGGTACGAGGTATTGGAGGCGAGCGACGCGGGTCAGGCGCTGGGTTACTTGCGAAACAGACGCCCGATCGATGTCGTCATCACCGATATCGACCTCGGCGCCGGCCCAACGGGATGGGATGTCGCGCAGACATTCCGGGCCGCACGCTCGGATATCCCGATCATCTACATCTCCGGTGTTGCCGGTGATCGGCGTCGAAGGGTCCCGGGAAGCGTCTTCTTCGCCAAACCCTGCAGGACGCTGGACGTCTTGAAGGTCTGCGGCGGCTTGTGTGGGGCCGGATCGCACCGGCAAGACTGGAACCTTCCATCATAGCCAAACAGGGTCCGATGCTCACAAGTGTGGGGAGCGCCGGCCGTTGTCTCGGAGGACTCTCCGAGACGCCGCCTGGCAGCACCGCGAGAAGGTCCTGAGGGACATGCGGCGTGACTATGGCAGCTGTCGCTGGTTCGGGGGTTCCGCACTTTGAGCGAACAGCTCGGAGTCGGCAGGGGCGGC
>DATIXH010000499.1:0-2112 GCA_035518775.1 Candidatus Acidiferrum sp. | reverse complement strand
CGCGCATGTTGCCGCGGGCGGAGGCGCTGCGGCCGGCCGCCGGCCACATCGGCATGATCGTCGGCGGCGGCGCGGACGAGCGCCTCTACCGGCCGCTGATTGGGTGGCTGTCGCGGCTTGATCCAGGTCATTGGCGGCGGCGGGGCTGATCTGCGAGAACCCGGCCTTGTTTCCGGCGTTTGCGGCGGCATATTGTCGAGAGCAGTTACCGAAAATCAGCAGGAGGAGAGACCCATGACCGATGTCGTGATCGTCGGCGCCGCGCGGACGCCGGTCGGCGCCTTCAACGGCGCCCTCAGCAGCGTGCCGGCCTCCTATCTCGGTCAGGTCGCCATCGCCGAGGCGCTGAAGCGCGCCAAGGTCGACGGCAAGGAGGTCACGGAGGTCATCCTCGGCCAGATCCTCACCGCCGGGTCCGGCCAGAACCCCGCGCGCCAGGCCGCGGTCAACGCCGGCATTCCCGTCGAGAAGACCGCCTACGCCATCAACCAGCTCTGCGGCTCCGGCCTGCGCGCGGTCGCCCTCGGCTATCAGGCTATCAAGGTCGGCGACAGCGAGATCGTGGTCGCCGGCGGCCAGGAAAGCATGAGCCAGGCTCCGCACTGCATGAACCTGCGCAACGGCACCAAGATGGGCGACGCCCAGCTGATCGACACCATGATTAAGGACGGGCTGTGGGACGCTTTCCACGGCTACCACATGGGCAACACCGCCGAGAACGTGGCGCAGAAGTGGCAGATCACGCGCGAGCAGCAGGACCAGTTCGCGGCTGCCTCGCAACAGAAGGCCGAGGCCGCGCAGAAGGCCGGCAGGTTCAAGGACGAGATCGTTCCCGTGAAGATCGCCACCCGCAAGGGCGACGTGGTCGTGGACGCCGACGAATATCCGAAGCACGGCACGACCGTGGAGACGCTGGCCAAGCTGCGGCCGGCCTTCGACAAGACGGGCACGGTGACAGCCGGCAACGCCTCCGGCATCAATGACGGCGCCGCCGCCCTGGTGCTGATGACCGACAAGGAGGCGGCCAAGCGCGGGCTGAAGCCGCTGGCGCGCATCATCTCCTGGGCGACCGCGGGCGTGGACCCGGCGGTGATGGGCAGCGGCCCAATCCCGGCCAGCCGCGCGGCGCTGGCCAAGGCCGGCTGGAAGCATCAGGACCTCGACCTCATCGAGGCCAACGAGGCGTTCGCGGCGCAGGCCTGCGCGGTCAACAAGGACCTGGGCTGGGACACCGGCAAGGTCAACGTCAATGGCGGCGCCATCGCCATCGGCCATCCGATCGGCGCGTCCGGCGCCCGCGTGCTGGTCACGCTGCTGCACGAGATGCAGAAGCGCGATGCGCACAAGGGGCTGGCCACGCTCTGCATCGGCGGCGGCATGGGCATCGCCCTCTGCGTCGAGCGCTGAACGAACGAACAAGACAAACAGGGAGGATGACACATGGCACGGGTTGCAGTGGTGACCGGCGGCACGCGCGGCATCGGCAAGGCGATCGCCGTGGCGCTGAAGAATGCGGGCTACAAGGTGGCGGCCTGCTACGCCGGCAACGAGGTGGCCGCCAAGGCCTTCAGCACGGAGACGGGCATCCCGAACTACAAGTTCGACGTCGCGGACTACGGCCAGTGCGAGGCGGCGGTGAAGAAGATCGCGGCCGAGGTCGGCCCGATCGACATCCTCGTCAACAACGCCGGCATCACCCGCGACGGCACTATGCACAAGATGACCCCGCAGCAATGGGCCGAGGTCATCAACACCAACCTGACCTCCTGCTTCAACCTGTCCCGCTGCGTCATCGACGGCATGCGCGAGCGCAGCTTCGGCCGCATCGTCAACATCGGCTCGATCAACGGCCAGGCCGGACAGTACGGGCAGGTGAACTACGCCGCCGCCAAGTCGGGCATCCACGGCTTCACCAAGGCCCTGGCCCAGGAGGGCGCCGGAAAGGGCATCACCGTGAACGCCATCGCCCCTGGCTATATCGACACCGAGATGGTGCGCGCGGTGCCCGAGGAGGTGCTGAAGAAGATCGTCGCCCGCATCCCCGTCGGCCGCCTCGGCAAGGCCGAGGAGATCGCCCGCGGCGTGCTGTTCCTGGTGGCCGACGACGCCGGC
>DATIXH010000498.1:0-5295 GCA_035518775.1 Candidatus Acidiferrum sp. | reverse complement strand
GGTGGCGGCCGGGCTTGGCGTCGGCATCGTCTCGGCCTTCGAGTTCGGCCATGACGAGCGGCTGCGCGCGCTCGCGATCGAGGGCGCCCGCATCGAGATGCTGGAATATGCCGCCTGCCTGGCCGACCGCCGGGAGCTGCGAGTAGTGCGCGCGTTCCTCGAGCTCGTGCCGCCGATGGAAGGAGGTTAGGCCAATCACAGAGGACTGACCGTAGGGGCGACCTCATGTGGTCGCCCCTCTATCGTGCGACGGCGCGAGGGCGACCACGTGGGGTCGCCCCTACACCGCGCCTTCCTGCGTCGCCTTGGCCCAGCGGCGGAATTCGTGACAAGATCGGCGCCCATCGCTCCCTGGATAGCGGAGGGCGGAACCCATGGCACATGCTCGCACGATCCTGCTCGCGCTCATCGGTATGATCATGATGGCGTCACCCAGCGGCGCCGGCAATCTCGTGTTTCCGAAGCAGGGGGCGGCGGCGAAGGAGGCGATCTTCAACGGCTGCGCGACATGCATCTCGAGTGGCGTCACGCTCTGCGGCACCGCCGACGTGCAGTTCGGTAAGCGGCTCGGCCCCAGCGTCTTTTTCGCCGGCGATCCCAGGCGCGGCTACCTGCCGGGCTTCCGGATGTCGGGACAGGAGTTCCGCGCACTCGCCCGCAGCATGCCCTATGACGGCATGATGCAGTCGCTGAAGCAGAGCTTCGAGTCGCTTCCCCTCGTGGTGATCGACGCCGGCTTTGCCGCCACGCGCGTGCTGGCGAAGCCGAAGTCCGTCGACATCGCGTTTCCGCAGGAGCTGCATCAATGCGTCAGCGACCAGAGCAAGCCCTGGGGCTGCTGCGTCGCCGCCGACTGCAAGAGCGAGTGCTGCGAGAAAAGCCTCGGCAGCCCGGCCGTTGCCGTGCAGTGGGACGATCCGACTTCCGGCGACACGCTGACCTTCCACTTCGGCCACACTCCCGGCACCTCGACCCTCACGCGCGCGACCGCCGCCGGCAAGACCTATGTCTACTGGTGCATCGCGGAGGAGCCGGGTTTGATCCAATGACATCCCGTTTCAGGAGACCGCACGCATGGCCTTCAAGGAGTATGCCGACTATGACGCCCTCGGCCTCGGCGAGCTGATCGCAAAAAAAGAGGTGACGCCGCAGGACGTACTGGAGGCGGCGATCGAGCGCATCGAGGCCCTCAATCCCAAGATCAATGCCGTCGTGCAGAAGATGTATGACGAGGCGCGCGCGGCGCTGCGCGCGACCCTGCCGTCAGGGCCGCTTGCGGGCGTGCCCTATCTGATGAAGGATCTCTATGCTTGGCAAAAGGGCGCGCGCATCGGCAACGGCAGCCGGCTCTATGATGGCTTCGTCGCCGATCATGACTTCACCCTGGTCGAGCGCTACAAGGCCGCCGGACTCGTTATCCTCGGGCGCACAAACACGCCTGAGTTCGGGCTCAATGCCGCCACGGAGCCGGTGGTGAACGGGCCGACGCGAAATCCCTGGAACCTCGAGCGGAGCTCCGGCGGCTCGAGCGGCGGCGCCGCGGCCGCGGTGGCCGCCGGCATGGTGCCGGCAGCCCACGGCACCGATGGCGGCGGCTCCATCCGCATTCCCGCCGCCAACTGCGGTGTGTTCGGTCTGAAACCGACGCGGGCACGCAATCCCGCTGGACCCGATGTGGGCGAAGGCTGGAGTGGCTTGGCCTGCGGCCACGCTCTCACCCGCAGCGTGCGGGACAGCGCGGCGTTCCTGGACGCCAGCAGCGGACCGGCACCGGGCGATCCCTACTGGGCGCCGCTGCCAGCGCGGCCGTTCCTGCAGGAGGTCGGAGCCAAGCCAGGCAAGCTGCGCGTTGCCCTGATGAAGAAGCCGATCACGGGAACGCCCCTCCATGCCGAGTGCGTGAAAGGTGCCGAAACTGCTGCCAGGCTGTGCGAAGAACTTGGCCACCGGGTCGAAGAGGCGATGCCGGAGTTCGACTTCGTCGGCTTGCGCTGGGCCATGGGCGTGATCATCTCGGCCAACCTGCGCAACGGGCTGGATGCCCGGCTCGACGCCTTGAAGCGGACGCAACGCGAGGATGATGTCGAGCGCATCACGGCGCTGTGGGCCGAGCAGGGCCGGCGCCACACGGCGCGCGACTACGCCCGCGCGCTTGTTGTCGTGCATGGTGTTGGCCGCAGGTTCGGCGAGTTCTTCCGCAAGTATGACGTGCTGCTCTCGCCGGTGGTGGCCGAGCCTCCCCTGCCCCTTGGCGCCACCGACATGATGAGCAACGATCTCGATGCCTATAACGAGCGGTTGTTCCGGCTCATCCCGTTCACGCCGCAGTTTAATGTGAGCGGCGGCCCGGCCGTCTCGATTCCTCTTCATTGGACGCCGGACGGACTGCCGGTCGGGATCCAGTTCGGCGCCGATTTCGGGAATGAGGCCGTACTGTTCCGCCTGGCGGCTCAGCTTGAGCAGGCTCAGCCCTGGAAGGACAAACGGCCGAAGCTGTAGGCAGCCCCCTACGCGCGAAAGAGCTGCCCCAATCCTGGCAGCGAGTCGCTCACCCCTGCGAGGCGGAGGCAGTGCCAGGCGAGGGCGTGGTTGCTTGAGGTCACGGGCTTGCCGAGCTCGGCCTCCAGCTCCTCGGCAATGTCGGCGACACGCAGGGAGGTGCAGGAGACGAACACGCCGTCGACGCCGGGCTCCCGCGCGAGCTCGCGGACCGCATTCTTGATCGAGGCCTGAGAGATGCGGGCAACCTCATTGTCGTTCTCGTGGTTGAAGGAGCCCATCACCGGCACGGCAAGCCCCTGCCCCTCAACGTGGCGCCGGAACATCTGGTTGACCTCGTCGACATAGGGCGTCAGCAGCGCGATGCGCCGGGCGCCCAGCTTCTTGAGGCCGGCGACCCCAGCAGTGATTGGGGTGGTACAAGCAACGCCAGGGCGCGCCTCGCGGATACGGGCGAACACCTTTTCCTCGCCGATGACGATGGCGGCGGAGGTGCAACCATAGGCAACCACATCAAGCTTCGTGCCGGGGAGGATGACGCGCGCCGCCGCCGCCAAGTCGCGCTCCATGGCGGCCAAGGTCGTCGGGTTGATCTGCGCCTCGTTGAAGATGCGGCTCTCATAGAACGCGACGCCATCGAGGCGGTAGATCTGGCGGAACTCGTGCTCGATCGTATGGTCGGTCCCCAGCACGATCAGGCCGATGCGGGCCCGATGGGCGACGCCGCCATCGAGCTGGAACGCCATGTGGGTTTTGCTGATGACGCCCTCGGCGGCGGGGAGTGGCTGTCGAGCGATCCTGTTCATGCGGGCCATCCATGGGCGCGCTGTGCGCCGTCACTGGACAACCACTATAGGCGAGCGGAGACAGGCAGTCACCGCCGTGCGATGTTTCACGTGAAACATATTAACAGATGGTAACTAAGATTAAGAAATCGTTAGATTTTCTTGTCTATCGCCACCTTATTGGGCAGCCCGCGCCCCTCTCCTGCAGGACGACCCAGCGTCCTTCGACAAGCTCAGGATGAGCGGTAGTTTTCGTGGCACAAGCCCACCCTCATCCCCAGCTTGCGGAAGGACGGCGAGGTGCGATCCCAAGCTCCCTGCCGGAGCAGGCGAGCTACATTGCTTCCTTGTTCGTGGCTGCGTCGTCGGGCGGGGACGAGTCGCCGGACTTTGAGGTGATCGCCTGTGCCGGCGTGCCGAGCCGCTGCTGTTCGACCTCGGCCAAGGCTTCTTCCAGTTTGCGCACCGGGCGCTGCAGATACGGACTGATATCGTTCGTCGTCGCCACAGCGCCCCCCTCGATCGCGCACGGAGGCTAGCACCGATTCTTGCAGGCAAGGCCCTGTGGATAACGAGGATTACGAAGATAAGACAGCGATTCTGCAACCGGTAGGACCGCGTTGCCAAAGCGGCTCTGAGCGTCGATGATCCGGCCCGCCCGACGAACAGCATTAACCGTGCGCAGTCCCATGAATCAGAATCAAACCGGCGGCCAGGCAGCCATCGCGCTGCTGGAGCGCTATGGCGTCGATACCGTGTTCGGCATTCCCGGCGTGCACACGCTCGAACTCTATCGCGGGCTCGCGGACAGCAAGATCCGGCATGTCGCCGTGCGCCATGAGCAGGGCGCCGGCTTCATGGCCGACGGCTATGCGCGCGCGTCGGGCAAGCCGGGCGTGTGCGTGCTGATCACCGGTCCGGGCATGACCAACGCCGCCACCCCCATCGGCCAAGCCTATTCTGATTCCATTCCCATGCTCGTGCTGTCGAGCGTCAATGCGACCGACGATCTTGGTAAAGGCCGTGGGCGGTTGCACGAGATCACCTCGCAGCAGGCGGCGATGGCGCCGCTCACCGCCTTCAGCCGCACCGTGCGCCAGGCGCAGGAGATGCCCAAGGCCTATGCCGACGCCTACCGCATCTTCGAGGCGGGGCGGCCGCGGCCCGTGCATATCGAGCTGCCGCTCGACCTGCTGGCGGCGCCGGGACCACAGCTGCGTGAACGCGCCGCCGTGGCCAGACCGCCAGCACCGGATCCCGAGCTGATCAGCAAGGCGGCCGCCCTGATCGTGGGGGCGCGGCGGCCGGTCATCCTGGCGGGCGGCGGCATGGTCGACCATGGCGACGTGGTTAAGGGGCTGGCGGAGCGGATTGGCGCCGCCATCATCCCGACGGTTGCGGCCAAGGGCGCCGTTCCCGACAGCCACCCGCTCTGCGTCGGCTCCACCCTGTCGCTGCCGCCGACTCAGGAGCTGCTGCGGAGCGCGGACGTGGTTATCGCTGTTGGCACCGAGCTGGCGGAGACCGATTCCTGGATCGACCGGCTGCCGATCGCCGGCAAGCTGATCCGCATCGATATCGATGCCGCCACCCTCACCCGCGACTATCCGCCTGAGGTCGCCATCCTGGCCGATGGCGCCACTGCCCTGACCGGCCTGCTCGCCGCCCTGCCCAATGGCGCGCGCAGCCAGATCGACCCGGCGGAACTCCAGCGCATTCGTGACGGCATCCCGCCCTCGCTCCCGCCCCTGCAGCGCAAGCATGCCCGCGTGCTCGACGCCCTGCGCGAGGCGCTGCCGGCTGATGGCATCGTCGCCAGCGATATGACGCAGATCGCTTACACCGGCTGCTACTATTTCCGCTGTGAGCGGCCGCGCTGCTGGTTCCACCCGCTCGGCTACGGCACGCTCGGCTATGCCCTGCCCGCGGCCATCGGCGCCCAGCTGGCGGCGCCGAAGCGGGCCACGGTCGCGCTGGCCGGCGACGCGGGCCTGCTGTTTACCGTGCAGGA
>DATIXH010000497.1:0-15472 GCA_035518775.1 Candidatus Acidiferrum sp. | reverse complement strand
CGACCTTCGTGCCGATCGCCTGGCCGCGCTCCGCCGGCACCGCGCGCGTCAGCAGGATGTGGCCGCGCTCGCTGAATTCCGCGCGCCAGCCCGGCTCGATGACGTTGGTCGAGTTCTTCTCGATGATGATGGCAGGGCCGTCGATGCGGTCGCCGGGCGCGAGATCGGCGCGATCGTAGAGCGGTGTCTCGCGCCAGGCGCCGCCCGCCCACATGCGCACGGTCGTGCGCGGCGCCAGTGGCGCCTTGCGGTCGCTACCCGCGAAGAACGAGTCCTGGACCGTCTCGGTCTTGCCGATCACCTCGACCGAGACCGCTTCGACGATCTGCGCCTTCTCCGGCACGACGAAGCCGTAGCGCTGGCGGTGGGCGGCCTCGAAGGCAGCGACGATCTCGGCATGGCTGCCGAAGTTCACGACCAGCGGCGCGTCCGTACCCTCGTAGCGCAGATGCACGCGGCGGATGGCCTGCATCTGTGCCTCCGCGATGCCCTGGCGACGCATCTCGACGCGGCCGTCGGCCGCGAGCGAGGCCAGCCGACGCTCAAGATCGTCGATCAGCGCCGGCGCAAGCTTCGCCTCGACCGCCTGCTCGCGCATGACGCGCAGATCCGCGAGCCCCATGCCGTAGGCCGAGAGCACGCCGGCCAGCGGATGCAGGAACACGCTGGTCATGCCGAGCTGGTCGGCGACCGCGCAGGCATGCTGCCCGCCGGCGCCGCCGAAGCAGCAGAGCGTGTACTCCGTCACGTCGTAGCCGCGCTGGATCGAGATTTCCTTGATGGCGTTGGCCATGTTGGCGACGGCGATCTTCAGGAAGCCTTCCGCGACCTCCTCCGGGGAACGCTCGTTGCCGGTGGCGCGCGCGATATCGCTTGCCAGAGCCGCGAACTTCGCGACGACGACGGCACGGTCGAGGGGTTGATCGCCGTCCGGCCCGAACACGCGCGGAAAGAACTCCGGCTGCACGCGCCCCAGCATCACGTTGGCATCGGTGACGGCGAGAGGCCCGCCGCGCCGGTAGCAGGCCGGCCCCGGATTGGCGCCGGCCGACTCCGGCCCCACGCGAAAGCGCGCGCCGTCGAAGAACAGGATTGAGCCGCCGCCGGCGGCGACGGTATGGATCTGCATCATCGGCGCGCGCATGCGCACGCCGGCTACCCGGGTCTCGAACGCGCGCTCGTATTCGCCGTCATAGTGCGACACGTCGGTCGAGGTGCCGCCCATGTCGAAGCCGATGATCTTGTCGAAGCCGGCCTGCTTCGAGGTCTCGACCGCCCCGACGATGCCGCCGGCCGGGCCGGAGAGGATCGAATCCTTGCCCTGGAAGAGGCGGGCGTCGACCAGGCCGCCGTTCGACTGCATGAACATCAGGCGCGTGCCGCCGAGGTCGGCGGCGACGGCGTCGACATAGCGGCGCAGGATGGGCGAGAGATAGGCATCGACCACGGTCGTATCGCCGCGTCCCACCAGCTTCATCAGCGGGCTGACCTCGTGGCTGACGGAAACCTGCGTGAAGCCGATCTCGCGCGCCAGCTGCGCCACCGCCTTCTCGTGCGGGGTATGGCGGTACCCGTGCATGAGCACGATGGCCGCGGCTCGGATGCCGGCGTCGAAAGCCTTCTGCAGGTCGCGGCGCCCCGCCGCCAGATCGGCGGGCCTGAGCACCGCGCCTTCGGCCGTCACCCGCTCGTCGATCTCGACCACCGATTCATAGAGCAGCTCCGGCAGCACGATGCGGCGGGCGAAGATGTGCGGGCGATTCTGGTAGGCAATGCGGAGCTGGTCGGCGAAGCCCTTCGTGATCACAAGCACCGTGCGGTCGCCCTTGCGCTCCAGAAGCGCGTTGGTGGCGACGGTCGTGCCCATCTTCACGGCGGCGATCTTTTCGGCGGGAATCGGCAGGCCCGCCGGCACGCCCAGCAGCGTGCGGATGCCCTCGACCGCGGCGTCACGGTAGCGTCCCGGGTTCTCCGACAGCAGCTTGTGCGTCAGGATGGCGCCGTCCGGCGTGCGCGCCACCACGTCGGTGAAGGTGCCGCCGCGATCGATCCAGAACTGCCACTGCGCCAACGCCATCCCCCCGCTCCGATCAATAGCCCGGCGGCAGCGCTAGCTTGGCCCACCGCGTCCAAGGCCGCCCCCGCGGCATGATAACCGGCAAGGTCCGGCCCGGCGCGATCCAAAATTGCCCCGGCCACCCGTGCGGCGACAGCTTCAGGCCGTGCCGCCCTGTTGGCCGGTTTGATTCTTTCTATCCTCTTGTTTTTGCGAGGAAAGATGGGGAGGATTGGAGCGCGCGGCGGTTCGCCGCACGCATGGCGGGCATGCGTCGATCTTGCTTGATTTCTACCGCAACCGGCTTATTTTCTCGCGGTTCACCCGAGTTCTACCTACCGTATAGCGGTTGGTTTACGCTGGCCGCAGTAACTGTCGAGTATTGATGATGTCTGACGAGTCCCACAAGAAGCCCGAGTCCGACAAGATCTATGTCCGCAAGCAGCGCAAGTGCCTGCGGTGCCAGGAGACGTTCACGAGCGCCTGGCCGGGCGAGCGCGTCTGCACGCCGTGCAAGAGCAGCAGCGAGTGGCGCGACGGCATCGCCGCCTGACCACCGCCGCCGGCTGACGCCTCAGAGCCAGCCCTTGCGTCTGAAATAGATCAGCGGCACGAGCGCCGACAACACCATAAGGCCGATCGCCCACAGGTAACCGTGCGGCCAGTGCAGTTCCGGCATGAGGTCGAAGTTCATGCCGTAGACGCTCGCCACCAAGGTCGGCGGCAGGAAGACCACCGCGACGACCGAGAAAATCTTGATGATGCTGTTCTGCTCGATGTTGATCACGCCGAGCGTGGCATCGAGCTGAAAATTGATCGTATGCGATTCGAACGCGGCGTGCTCGTTCAGCGACACGATGTCGTTGCGCGCCGATTTGAGCCGCGCCTTCACATCCTTCAGGGTCTTGTCGGTGGCCGCACTCAGCGTCGCCGTCAGGAAATTGATCACCCGCGTCAGGCTCAGCAGGCTCTCGCGGATGGTCGATACGAGCTCGTCGTTGCGGCCGAGGGAGCGGATGACGCCCTGCAGGTCACGCCGTTTGCGGTGCGGCCCGAGCGTGGCCGGACCTTCGGCGAAGATGGTCTGCGAGACCTGATCGAGGTCCTGGCCGATCTTCTCGAGGATGTCGGCGATGCGGTCGATGAAGGACTCCAGGAGTCCGACCAGGGCCTCCTCGCCGGAGGTGCAGCCCTCCTGCCCGCGCAGCAGCTTCTGCGCAAAGGTGGCGACCGGGCGCGGCTCCACATAGCGCAGGGTGATCAGCGTACGTCCCGTCAGGATGAAGGTGATGCTGGCGCGCTGCGGCAGTGGCGCATCGGCATGGACGAGGATGGTCGCGGTCATGAAGCGCGCCAGGCCCTCGCTGTAGAGCCGGTCGGACGGCTCGATCTCCCGCGCCTCCTCGGGGGTCGGCAAGGTCAGGCCGTAAATAGCCTCGACCTGGCTGCGTTCCTCCGGCTTGGGCTGGATCAGGTCGAGCCAGATGGCGTCGCCCGGCAGCGGCGCCGCCTTGCTGACCTCGTTGCGCTCGATCCTGCCGCTGCGCGCTGTGTAGGCGTGAATCACCGGCGGCTCCGTCCCCGGCACGTTGCGGAATGGCGGACTCTTTGCCGGAGAACGGGGCGACGCGCAAGCGCGTGCGACGCGGGTGCGCTGGCGCGCCGCTGCCTTGCATCCTATCCTCGCCCCGACGATTCGGCCCGGCACCACGTGGGGGCGGCGGTCACGCGATGAGCATCATCGGCGCAATCCTGGGCGGAGCCGCGGGCCTGATCGCGCTCGGCGGGCCCCTGGGCGCCCTCCTCGGCGCGGCCGCCGGCCATGCGATCGGCCGGCTGAGCCGCCGCAAGGCCGCGGCCCCCGACGAGTCCGTGCCCCCGGGGCTGGAGGGCCTCGATCCGCGCGCCGCCACCAGGCAGGTCGCCTTCACCATCGCGGTCATCGCGCTCGGCGCCAAGATGGCCAAGGCCGACGGCATCGTCACGCGCGACGAGGTCGACGCCTTCAAGCAGGTCTTCCGCGTGCCCGAGGAGGAGCTGAAGAACGTCGCCCGGGTATTCGACCAGGCCCGCAAGTCGCCGCTGGGGTTCGAGGCCTACGCCGCGCAGGTCGCGCGCATGTTCCGCAGCCAGCCGGCCGTCCTCGAGGAGCTGCTCGACGGTCTGTTCCATATCGCCAAGGCCGATGGCCAGGTCGGAGAGGCGGAGCTCGACTATCTCCGGCAGGTCGCCACCCTCTTCGGCTTCGGCGAGGCCGATTTCGAGCGCATCCGCGCCGAGCACCTCGGGCCCGACAAGGCCGATCCCTACGAGATCCTGGGCGTCACCCGCCGCGCCGCGGATGCCGAGATCAAGGCCGCCTATCGCAAGCTGGTGCGCGAGCACCACCCGGACCGGCTGATCGCGAAGGGCGTGCCGAAGGAATTCATCGACGTCGCCACCGAGAAGGTGGCGACCATCAACGCCGCCTGGGACAAGATATCTAGGGAACGGGGCATCAATTGACGGCCGAGGCGGACGAGGCCCGCCCGATCGCCGCCGCGGCGCGGCCGCACATGACGCTGACCATGATCGGCGTGCTGCTCGCGGTCACGGTCGTCTGGGGCTTCAACTTCGCCGTCGTCAAGATCGGCCTCCGCATCGTGCCGCCGATCGCCTTCGTGGCCCTGCGCTTCGCCGTCGTCGGGATCATGTTGCTGCCCTGGCTGCGCTGGCCGCTGCGGCGGTTCCGCGACCTCGCCGTGCTCTCGGTGATCCTCGGCGTCGTGCATTTCAGCCTGATGTTCACGGGCATGCGCGGCCTCGACGTTCCCACGGCCTCGATCGCCATCCAGATGCAGGTGCCGTTCGCCGCCATCCTGGCGGCGATCTTCTTCGGGGAGACGCTGCACTGGCGCCGCCTCACGGGCATGGCCATCGCCTTCGCCGGCGTCGTGCTGATCGCCGGCGAGCCGCGCCTCTCCGGCAGCCTGCTGCCGCTGTTCGAGGTGATCGCGGCCGCCTGCTTCTGGGCCGGCGCCACCATCCAGATCAAGCGCATCGGCGACGACGTCGACGTGCTGGCGCTGAACGGCTGGGTGGCCCTGCTGGCGGCGCCCCAGCTGGCACTGCTGTCCTGGCTGACGGAGGACGGCCAGCTGGCGGCAATCGCGGGGGCCGACTGGCGGCTATGGCTGTCGGTCGCCTTCCAGGCCCTGCTGGTCACCATCTTCGGCTACAGCGTCTGGTACCGGCTGATGCGCCGCTTCTCGGTGAACCAGGTCATGCCGTTCACCCTGCTGGTCCCGCTCTTCGGCGTACTCTCCGGCGTGATCGTGTTCGGAGACCAATTGACCCCGTTGATGCTGATCGGTGGACTCTGCACCATCGTCGGCGTCGCCATCATCATCCTCCGGCGCCCGCGCGTCATCGCTCCCTCGACGAAGGCGGGCTTGTAGACAATGAAGATCATCCACCGCCCTTCCCCCAATCATGACGAACGGCCACAGGGCCAGCCCGTCGACATTCTTGTGCTTCACTACACGGACATGGAAAGCGCCGAGGCGGCGCTCGCCCGCATGACCGACGCCGCGGCGCGCGTCAGCGCGCACTACTGCGTCGACGAGGACGGGACGACCTATCGGCTGGTGCCGGAGCAGCGCCGCGCCTGGCACGCCGGCGTCAGCTTCTGGGCCGGCGCCGGCGACATCAACGCCCGTTCGATCGGCATCGAGCTGGTCAATCCCGGTCACAGCTGCGGCTACCGGCCGTTTCCGGAGGCGCAGATGCGGGCGCTGGAAGAGCTGGCGCGCGGCATCCTGGCGCGCCATCCCATCCCGTCCCATCGCGTGCTCGGCCATTCCGATGTGGCGCCCGCACGTAAAATCGACCCGGGCGAGCTGTTCGACTGGCGCCGCCTCGCCCAAGCCGGTATCGGCCTGTGGCCGGAGCCGCTCGCCATCCCCGATCCCGGTCCCGCCGATACGCCGCTCATGGTGTCCGATGTGCAGAGCAAGCTCGGCCGCTTCGGCTATGGCGTCGCCGTTACCGGCATTCTCGACCAGGCGACGCGCCAGGCGCTCTCGGCCTTCCAGAGGCACTTCCGCCCCAGCCGCTTCGACGGCGCGCCCGATGGCGAGACGCGGCGATTGCTCGCGGCGGTTGTAGCGAAGATTGCGCAGGTTTGATGCGTGTTGACGCGGGGTCGCGCGAGCCCTACTTAGGACTCGCCAGACGGCCGGATGGCCGCCTTCGGCGCTTGCGCCGGGGGAGGAAAGTCCGGGCTCCACGGAAACACGGTGCCGGCTAACGGCCGGCGGGGGCGACCCCAGGGACAGTGCCACAGAAAGCAAACCGCCTGCCCGAGCGCCCGCAAGGGCGCCGGCGCGGCAAGGGTGAAAGGGTGCGGTAAGAGCGCACCGCGCTGCCGGTAACGGCAGCGGCAGGGTAAACCCCACCGGGAGCAAGACCGCATAGGGACGGCAGGGCGAGCGATCGTCCGGGCGTGTTTTCGCGCCGCCGTCCGGGTAGGTCGCGCGAGGCGTCCGGCAACGGACGTCCCAGATGAATGGCCATCCCCGCCGCGAGGCGGGACAGAACCCGGCTTACAGGCCGTCTGGCAGCCTCTGCTTCGCCTTACTCCGGCCGGCAATCGGCCATGGCCGGCCGCTACATTGGGGTCAAAGACAGTTAGAACACATCATGAACAAATACAACCGGGCTGTGGCAAAGTCGAGGCCTTGGGTGTGAGCAGCGATCACAGCACCAAAGATGGTTAATCACTTGTTAACTCCCTGAAATTCCCAAGAATTACTATTCGACCCCATTGACGCCCATATAAACCCATGCTATCCCATCACGATGGGGTGAAAGGCCTGCTTGGCCGGCTCGGCGAATCGGAGCCGATCCGGCGGCCTCCCGCCGTGCAGCGCGGGCACATCAGGGGGAAGCGACCGGCGTCCGATGGCTCTGTTCATCGACACCTTCGTGAACAAGATCGACAGCAAGGGGCGCGTGTCGGTTCCCGCCACGTTTCGCGCCGCCCTTGGCAGCCAGAGCTTTGCCGGCATCGTTGCGCTGCCCCTGCACAAGTACCCCGCCATCCGCTGCGCCGGCATGGACTGGATGGAGCAGCTCAGCCGTCGGGTGAACCAGGCCGACCTCTTCTCGGAAGAGCAGGACGACCTGACGGCGACGATCTTCGGCGATACCAAACAGTTGCCGTTCGACGGCGAAGGCCGCGTCATGCTGCCGGCCGGGCTGGCCAGCCACGCCGGTCTCGACGGCGTGGCGGCCTTCGTCGGGGGCGGCCCGTTCTTCGAGATCTGGGAGCCGAAGGCGCTCGAAGCCCACAAGGCAGAGGCCCGCAAGCGCGCCATCGAAAAGGGCCGCACGCTGCCCCCGCGCCCGGACGAGCAGTCATGAGCGGCGCGGAGCCGATGGGCGGCGGCCATCGCCCGGTGATGCTGCCGGAAGTGCTGGAGGTGCTCAATCCGCGGAACGGCGGCATCTATGTCGACGGCACCTTCGGGGCCGGCGGCTACAGCCGCGCGCTGCTCGACGCCGCCGACTGTACGGTCTGGGGCGTCGACCGCGACCCGGACGCCATCGCCGCCGGCGCGCCGCTGGCGCAGCACTACAGGGGTCGGCTCAACCTCGTCACCGGCCGCTTCGGCGACATGGCCGCGTTGCTGAACGCGCGCGGCGTCGAGGCCGCCGACGGCGTGGCCCTCGACATCGGCGTCTCCTCGATGCAGATCGACCGGGCCGAGCGCGGCTTCTCCTTCCGCGCCGACGGCGCCCTCGACATGCGCATGGAAAAGCAGGGCGAGAGTGCCGCCGACGTGGTCAACGACCGCAGCGAGCGCGAGCTCGCCGACATCATCTACCACTACGGCGAAGAGCGGCGCGCCCGCGTCATCGCCCGCGCCATCGTGGCCGCCCGCGCTCAGGCGCCGATCACCGGCACGTTGCAGCTGGCCGGAATCGTCCGCCGCGTCTTCGGCGGCAAGTCGCCGAGCGGCATCGATCCGGCGACCCGCACCTTCCAGGCGCTGCGCATCTACGTGAACGACGAGCTGGACGAGCTCGACCGGGGGCTGGCCGGCGCCGAGACGCTGCTGCGCTCGGGCGGCCGCGTCGCAGTCGTGACCTTCCACTCGCTGGAGGATCGACGCGCGAAGCGGTTCCTGCGCCTGCGCAGCGGGCGCGCGCCGCAGCAATCGCGCCACCGCCCGGCCGGCGGGCGCGAGCCGGCGCCCTCGTTCCGCCTGCTGCCCGCCGACGGCAGCACCCCGACGGCCGAAGAGGTGCGTGCCAACCCGCGCAGCCGCTCCGCCCGCCTGCGCGCCGCCGAACGCACGGCGGCGCCGGCCTGGCCGCGCGAGCACGCAATGGAGGCCGTCCGATGATCGGCCGCGGCACCCTGCTCTGGCTGGCCCTCGCCATCGTCGCCGGCGCCGGCCTGTTCCATATCTCCTATCGCGTGCAGTCGCTCGAGCAGGAGCTGACCCAGGCGAACCGCGACATCCTGCGCGAGCAGGAGACCATCCACCTGCTCGGCGCCGAATGGAGTTACCTCAACGAGCCCACGCGCCTGGCCGAGCTGACCCGCCGCCACCTGACGCTGGCCCCGCTGTCGGCCGAGCAGATGGTGCGCATCGAAGACCTTCCGCTGCGGTTGCCGCCGCTGATCGCGGAGACGGCGCCGCTGAAGGACGACCAGGCCGGCGTCAGGCCCTCGAGCATCACGACCGAACAAGCGAGCCCGCCGGCTGCTGCGCAGCCAGCGACGAGCATCGCCGACCTCATCAAACGGACAACGCCATGACCGCGCCCTTGTCCCCATCCGCGCCGCTGTCCCCCGCGCCGCCGTTCCGGCGCGAGGAGATCGTCCAGCTGGAAGGCCACGCCAAGCGCGCGCTCGAGACCGGCCGCACGCGCCTGCTGGTGGCCGGCGCGCTGTTCGCGGTCGCCTATCTCGTCATCGCCGTGCGCCTGGCCGTCGTCACCCTGCTTTCGGACGGCGCGGAGCCGCGCCTGGCCGAGACGCCGGTCCAGCCGGTCCCGATCGAGCGCGGGGAGATCGTCGACCGCAACGGCGTCGTGCTGGCCACCAATCTCGAGACCTGGTCGCTCTACGCCAATCCGCAGCAGATCATGGACGCCGACGAGGCGGTCGCGCGCCTGACCGAGCTGTTCCCCGACGTCAGCCCGATCACCCTGCATGTGAAGCTGACGAGCGGGCGCTCGTTCGAATGGCTGAAGCGTGGCCTCACGCCCGGCCAGCGTTATGCCGTGAACCGGCTCGGCATCCCCGGCCTCTATTTCCAGGAGGAGGAGCGGCGTATCTATCCGCAGGGCCGGCTTGCCGCCCATGTCGTCGGCTTCACCGACATCGACAATCACGGCCTGGCCGGCATCGAGCAGGCGTTCGACGACGTGCTGCGCGAAGGCCACCGGCAGATCGCGCTCTCGCTCGACATCCGCATCCAGAACATCGTGCGCGAGGAGACGGCGCAGGCGATCGCCGATTTCCACGCCATCGGCGGCGCCGGCATGGTGCTGGACATCGGGACGGGCGAGATGCTCGCCATGGTCTCCCTGCCCGACTTCGACCCCAATTCTCCGGGCGAGGCGCCCGACGAGACGCGTTTCAACCGGAACACGCTCGGCGTCTACGAGATGGGCTCGACCTTCAAGCTGTTCAACACGGCGATGGCGCTCGACTCCGGCACGATCGGCTTCAATGACTCGTTCGACGCCGTCCATCCCATTCGCATCGGCCGCTTCACCATCCATGACTTCCACCCGGAGAACCGCTGGCTCACGGTCTCCGAGATCATCAAATATTCCTCCAACCTGGGCTCGGCACGCATCGCCGAGAAGGCCGGCACGGCGCTGCAGAAGGACTATATGGCGCGCTTCGGCATGCTGAAGCCGGTGCGGCTGGAGCTGCCGGAGCTCGGCCTGCCGATCTATCCCGGCGACTGGAAACCGATCAACACGCTCACCATCGCCTACGGCCACGGCATCGCGGTGACGCCGGTGCACCTTATCGTCGGCGTCGCCGGTCTGATCGACGGCGGGCTCTATCGTCCCGTCACCATCATGAAGCGCGACGCCAGCGTGCCGTTCAGCGGCCGCCGCGTCATCTCCGAGAAGACCTCGGCCCAGATCCGCCAGCTCATGCGCCTGGTCGTCGAGAGCGGCACCGGCAAGTCGGCCAACGTGCCGGGCTATCTCGTCGGCGGCAAGACCGGCACGGCTGAAAAGCAGCAGGGCCATCACTATATCGCCAATGCGCGCCTGGCCTCCTTCATCGCGGCCTTCCCGATGAACGCTCCGCGCTACGCCATCCTGATCATGGTCGACGAGCCGAAGCCGAACGCCAGTTCGCACGGCTATGCCACGGCCGGGTGGGTGGCGGCGCCGGCGGCCGGCCGCGTGATCCAGCGCATGGCCCCCCTGCTCGGCCTCGAGCCGATGCCGGACCAGGCGCCGGAGGCGGACACCGAGCGGCTCGTGCCGGTGAGCGCGACGGCGGAATAGGCGACGTGCGGCTCAGGGACCTCATCGAGGGAGCGGACATCGACGTGCAGGGACAGGCGACGCCAGGCGAGATCGACATCCGCGGCTTGACCGCCGATTCGCGGCGCGTCGAACGCGGCTGGCTGTTCGCGGCCCTGCCGGGCACGCGCGCCGACGGCCGCACCTACATCGACGATGCCCTGAAGCGCGGCGCCGCTGCCATTCTCGCGCCCGCCGACGCAGCGCTGCCGGCGCTGCCGGTGCCGGTGATCCGCGACGCCAATCCGCGCCGGCGGCTAGCGCTGATCGCAGCCCGCTTCCACGGCGCACAGCCGAGCGTCATCGCCGCCGTCACGGGCACCCAGGGCAAGACCTCGACCGTCGACTTCACCCGCCAGCTCTGGACCCATCTCGGCCTGCGCGCCGGCAGCATGGGCACGCTCGGCGTCGTTGCGACCGGCCTCGTCACCGACGGGTCCCTCACCACGCCCGATCCGGTCGAGCTGCACCGTCAGCTGGCCGAGCTGGCGCGCGGCGGCACCGATCATCTGGCCATGGAGGCCTCGAGCCACGGCCTCGACCAGTTCCGTCTCGACGGCGTGGTCGTGACGGCCGCCGCCTTCACCAACCTGGGGCGCGACCATCTCGACTATCACCCGACCATGGAGGCCTATCTGGCCGCCAAGCGCCGGCTGTTCGAGACGCTGCTGGTGCCCGGCGGGGCCGCGGTGCTGAACGCCGACGTGCCGGAGTTCGAGCCGCTGAACGCGCTCTGCAGGAAGCGCCGGCTGCGCGTGCTGGCCTACGGCCGCAAAGGCGCCGAGATCCGGCTTGAGAGCGCCACACCCGGCGCGATCGGTCAGCGCCTCGCGCTCAATCTGCTCGGACGCCGGCACGAGATCGACTTCCCGCTCGCCGGCGCCTTCCAGGCCATGAATGCCCTCGCCGCGCTCGGCCTCGTCATCGGCGGCGGCGAAGACCGCGAGGCCGCGGTCCAGGGCCTGGCCAAGCTGACGGGCGTGCGCGGCCGCCTCGAGCGCGTCGCCGTGCATCCCAACGGCGCGCCCATCTATGTCGACTACGCGCACAAGCCCGGCGCGCTCGAGACGGTGCTGCAGACCCTGCGCCCGCATGCCACCGGCAAGCTGGTGGTGGTGTTCGGCTGCGGCGGCGACCGCGACCGTGGCAAGCGCCCGCAGATGGGCGAGATCGCCGCCCGGCTCGCCGACCGCGTCATCGTCACCGACGACAATCCGCGCAGCGAGGATCCCGCCGGCATTCGCGCCGAGATCCTCGCCGCCAGCCCGAACGCCCGCGAGATCGGCGACCGCGCCGAGGCCATCAAGACAGCCATCGCCGAGCTGGCCGCCGGCGATCTGCTGGTGATCGCCGGCAAGGGCCACGAAACCTACCAGATCGTCGGCGACAGGACGCTGCCGTTCGATGATGCATCGGTCGCGCGCGCCGCTGTCGCCGATTTGGCCCAGCGGCGGCGCGGCGGAGGCTCCCGCTGATGCCGCCGACCGAAGTCACCCCGGTGCTGTGGAACGCCGACGAGGCGGCGGCTGCGACCGGCGGCCGCACGACGCGCGACTGGCGCGCCGTCGGCGTCTCCATCGACAGCCGCAGCGTGAAGCAGAACGAGCTGTTCGTCGCCCTCAAGGGTCCCAATTTCGACGGCCACGACTTCGTCGCCGGCGCGCTCAAGGCCGGCGCGGGGGCGGCGCTGGTCCATCGCATGCCCGCCGACGTCAGCGTCGATGCGCCGCTGCTGATCGTCGAGGACACCATGCGCGCGCTGGAGGCGCTCGGTCAGGCCGCGCGCCGGCGCAGCACCGCCACCTTCCTCGCCGTCACCGGAAGCGTCGGCAAGACCGGCACCAAGGAGATGCTCCGCCTCGCCCTCGGCGCCGCCGGGCCTACCTATGCCAGCACCGGCAACCTCAACAACCAGTGGGGCGTGCCGCTGTCGCTCTCGAACATGGCGCGCGACTGCGCCTATGCCGTGTTCGAGCTGGGCATGAACCACGCCGGCGAGATCGGTCCGCTGTCGCGCCAGGTGCGGCCGAAGATCGCCATCATCACGACGGTCGAGCCGGCGCATCTCGAATTCTTCCCGTCGGTCGAGGCCATCGCCGACGCCAAGGCGGAGATCTTCGAGGGCCTCGACGGCGACGGCATCGCCATCCTCAACCACGACAATCCGCACTACGAGCGGCTCGTGAAGGCGGCGGTCGCGCATGGGGTCGGCCGCGTCGTCGGCTTCGGCCGCCACGCCGACGCGCGGGCGCGCCTCCTCCAATGCACGCTCGGCGCGACGGGCAGCCAGATCCAAGCGGAGATTCTCGGCGAGGCCGTCAGCTATCGCCTGCAGATGCCGGGCCTGCACTGGGCGCTCAACAGCCTGGCGGTACTGGCGGCGGTCAAGAGCGCCGGCGTCGATCTCGCCGCGGCCGCTGCCGGGCTGGCGGAGCTGAAGCCACTGAAGGGTCGCGGCCAGCGCGTGAAGATCGCGGCCGCGCGCGGCACGTTCGAGCTGATCGACGAGAGCTACAACGCCAGTCCGGCCGCCATGCGCGCCGCCTTCCAGGTGCTGGCCCAGGCGCGGCCCGGCCAGGGCGGCCGGCGCATCGCCGTGCTCGGCGACATGCGCGAGCTCGGCGAGACCGCGCGCCTGCTGCATGCCGACCTCGCGCCCGACCTCAAGTCGGCCCGCGTCGACCTCGTGTTCACCGCAGGCCCGTTGATGGAATGGCTGCACGCCTCGCTGCCCGAGACGATCCGCGGCGTGCACGCGCCGGATTCGCAGGCGCTCATTCCCGCCGTCCTCGAGGCCGTGAAGGGCGGCGACGTCGTGCTGGTGAAGGGCTCGCTCGGCAGCCGCATGGCGCCGATCGTCGAGGCCCTGCGAGCGCTCGACGGCCAGGCCCTGCCGCGCGCCGCCAACGGGAACTGAGGACGCGATGCTGTTCAACCTCCTCGCACCCTTGGCCGAAGAATCCGCTGTCTTCAACCTGTTCCGCTACCTCACCTTCCGCAGCGGCGGCGCCGTCATGACGGCCCTCGTCATCAGCTTCATCATGGGTCCGCGCACCATCCGCTGGCTGAAGAAGAAGCAGCGCGAAGGCCAGCCGATCCGCCAGGACGGACCGGAATCCCACCTGATCACCAAGCAGGGCACGCCCACCATGGGCGGCGTGCTGATCCTGTTCGCGCTGGCGCTGAGCACGCTGCTGTGGGCCGACCTGCGCAACGGCTATGTGTGGGTGGTCCTCTTCGTCACCGTCGGCTTCGGCCTCGTCGGTTTCTTCGACGATTTCCTGAAGCTCACGCGCCGCTCCAGCCGCGGCCTGCCCAGCCGCACCAAGTTCCTGGCCCAGTTGCTCGTCGGCCTGCTCGCCAGCATCGCGATCGCGCGTCTCACGCGCTCGGAGATCGCGACCAGCATCGCGCTGCCGTTCGTCAAGAACCTGCTGCTGGAGCTGACGGTGTGGGGCTTCGTGCCCTGGTCGGTGTTCGTCATGACGGCCTGGTCCAACGCCGTGAACCTCACCGACGGGCTCGACGGCCTCGCCATCGTGCCGACCATGTTCGCGGCCGGCTGCTTCGCCTTCATCGCCTACGTCGTCGGCAACACCGTATTCGCCGAATACCTGCAGCTGCACTACGTCGCCGGCACCGGCGAGCTGGCGGTGTTCTGCGGCGCGCTGGTCGGCGCCGGGCTCGGCTTCCTCTGGTTCAACGCCCCGCCGGCCATGGTGTTCATGGGCGATACCGGCTCGCTCTCCGTCGGCGGCGCCCTCGGCGCCATTAGCGTGATCACCAAGCACGAGCTGGTGCTCGTCATCATCGGCGGCCTGTTCGTGCTGGAGACGGTGTCGGTGATCGTGCAGGTCGCGTCCTTCAAGATGACCGGCAAGCGCGTCTTTCGCATGGCCCCGCTCCATCACCACTACGAGAAGAAGGGCTGGGCCGAGCCGACCGTCGTCATCCGCTTCTGGATCATCGCCGCCATCCTGGCGCTCGCCGGCCTGGCGACGCTGAAGCTGCGGTGAGCGCCATGGCGACGGCATCGGACATCCGCATCCCCGCCATGGCCGGCCAGACCGTGGCCGTGCTCGGCCTCGGCAAGTCCGGCCTGCCGGCGGCGCGCGCGCTCAAGGCGAGCGGCGCCGAGGTCTGGGCCTGGGACGACAATCCGAAGGCGCGCGACGAGGCCAAGGCCGCCGGCCTGCCCGTCGTCGACCTCGCCGCGTCCGACTGGTCGAAGCCGGCGGCGCTCGTGCTCTCGCCCGGCATTCCCCACAGCTTTCCCAAGCCGCACCCGGTGGCGGCACTCGCTTCCGCGAGGCGTTGTCCCATCATCGGCGACATCGAACTGATGGCGCGTGCCGCGCTCGGCGCACGTTTCATCGGTATCACCGGGACCAATGGCAAGTCGACGACGACCGCGCTGATCGCCCACATCCTGAAGTCGGCCGGATTGCGCGTCGAAGTCGGCGGCAATCTCGGCACGCCCGCGCTCACGCTGGCGCCGCTCGGCAAGGACGGCTTCTACGTGCTGGAGATGTCGTCCTACCAGCTGGAGCTGACGCACAGCCTGGCCTTCGACGTCGCGGTGCTCCTGAACATCACGCCGGACCACCTCGAGCGGCACGGCGGGATGGAGGGCTACATCGCCGCCAAGGCTCGTATCTTCGAAGCGCAGCACGCCGGGCAGACGGCCGTCATCGCGGTCGACGACGAGCCGAGTCGCGGCCTGCACGCCCGTTTCCTCGGCGCCCGCATGCAGACCGTGATCCCGATCTCGGCCGAAGGGCCGGTGGCCGGCGGAGTCTATGCCCATGACGGCTGGCTGCTGGACGACCGCGCCGGCGAGACCGAGCGCGTGCTGCGACTGGCCGATGC
>DATIXH010000496.1:0-3839 GCA_035518775.1 Candidatus Acidiferrum sp. | reverse complement strand
CGGCACCAGCGCCGCGCTGTTCCTGGCCCAGAAAGGCCTGTCGGTCGCGCTCTGCGAGAAGGGCCACATCGCGGGCGAGCAATCGAGCCGCAACTGGGGCTGGGTGCGCAAGGCCCGGCGCGATCCGCGCGAAATTCCCCTCATCGTCGAGAGCCTCCGCCTGTGGGAGGGGATGAACGAGCGTGTGCAGGGCGAGACCGGCTTCCGCCGCACCGGCATCGTGTTCGCGGCCGAAAGCCCAGAGGACATCGCCCGCTACGAGACCTGGCTCGACCACGCGCGGCCCTACCAGATCGACGCGCGGCTGGTATCCGGCGCCGAGCTCGAGCGCGTCATGCCGGGGACCGGCGGGCGCTGGCAGGCGGCCCTCTATTGCGCGACCGACGGGCGCGCGGAGCCCCAGAAGGCGGCGCCTGCGATCGCCGCCGCCGCACGCCGCGCGGGAGCGGCGATCCTCGGCAACTGCGCGGTCCGCGGCGTGGAGCGCAGCGGCGGCAAGGTGGCCGCCGTCGTCACGGAGCATGGCCGCATCGCCTGCAGCACGGTGGTGGTGGCGGCCGGCGCCTGGTCGCGGCGCTTCCTCAGGGATCTCGGCCTCACGCTGCCGCAGCTCAAGGTGCGCGCGAGCGTCATGCGCACCGGGCCGGTCGAGGGGGCGCCGGAGACCGCGCTCTGGTGCAGCGACTTCGGATTCCGCAGGCGGCTGGACGGCGGCTACAACATCGGCAACGGCCATGTGAACGTGGTTCCGCTCGTCCCCGACAGCTTCCGCTTCTTCACCAATTTCCTGCCGGCCCTGCTGATGGACACCAAGGGCCTGAAGCTGCGCGCCGACGGCCGCTTCCTGCAGGAATGGCGCGAGTCGAAGCCGGCGCCGCTCGATCAGGTCTCGCCCTACGAGAAGACCCGCGTGCTCGATCCCGCGCCGGACCGCCGATATCTGCGCGAGGCGCTCGACGCGCTGAAGCGGATGTTCCCGGCCTTCGCGTCCGCCACGGTGGCGCAGGAATGGGCGGGCCTCATCGACGTGATGCCCGATGCCATCCCTGTCATCTCCACCGTCGACAGCGTGCCGGGCCTCATCATCGCCACCGGCTTCTCGGGCCATGGCTTCGGCATCGGCCCCGGCGCCGGCCGCCTGGTCGCCGATCTCGCGACCGGAGCGCCGCCGATCGTCGATCCCAGGGAATTCCGCTTCTCGCGCTTCAGCGACGGCACGCGCGTGCGGCCGATCGCCGGCATTTGAAGGAGCCACGGCACCAGGACCAGAAACCCGATCCGCGGCGGGCGTGTTTGGCCCGCGGACATCCGACGCCTCACACAGGGAGCATCACTATGAACGAGGATCGCATCGACAAGACGGAACCGAACACTCTGCCGCCGTTCACGACGTCGCGCCGCCGCCTCCTGGCCTTCGGCGCATCGGCCGGCACCCTGGCCTGGGCCGGGCCCAAGCTGGGCTGGATGGCGTCCGCGCAGGCAGCGACGCCGCCCTCCAAGCCGACCGGCCAGGCCGTGATCGGCCTCTCGCAGGAACCGACCGTCTTCCAGCCGCTGCTCGTCCATATCGAGGTGGACGAAGGCGTGTATTTCAACCTCTTCAGCCCGCTTTGGCGGGTCGACGAGAAGGGCAGCTTCCAGCCCGATCTCGTCGCCGAGGTGCCGACGCTCGAGAACGGCGGCGTTTCCGCCGACGGGCTCCAGTGGCGCCTCAAGCTCAACGACAAGGCCAAGTGGCATGACGGCACGCCCTTCAGCGCCGACGACGTCAAGTTCAACATCGAGCTGATCCAGAACCCGAAATTCCTGGCCGGCCGCCGCGCCGGCATCGACCTGATCCAGGACATCAAGGTCGTCAGCCCGACGGAACTGACCTTCAGCCTGACGAAGCCCTACGCGCCGCTGCCGTCGATCCTCTCCTGGACGTTCCTGGTGCCGAAGCACCTCCTGGAGAAGGCGGCAGACATCAACAAGCCGGACGACTTCCTGGCCCAACCGGTCGGCACGGGACCGTTCAAATGGGTCGAGCGGGTGCCCGGAGATCACATCACGCTCACCGCCAACACGGCGTACCACGGCACGGGGCCGTATCTGGAAAAGCTGATCTTCAAGTACGTGCCCGACCTGACGGTGCTCTACACCCAGTTCCAGACCGGCGACGTCGACTACATCGGCATTCAGGGCATCACGCCCGACCACTACGCGGAGGCGAAGACGCTCGCCGATCGGCACGTGACGCCGGTGCCGCAGCCCTTCATCGAGAACATCGCCTTCAATCTCGGCAACCCCGCGTTCCAGGATCCCGCCGTGCGCGAGGCGCTCTATCTCGCCATGGACAAGCAAAGCATCATCGAGGCGATCTACTACGGGCTGCCGACCGAGACCGAATCCTTCCTGCCGAGAGAGTCCTGGGCCTTCAATCCCGACCTGCCCAAGCATGCGTTCGACCCGAAGCAGGCCGCCAAGCTCCTGGACGACGCCGGCTGGAAGCCGGGCGCCGACGGCGTGCGCGAGAAGAACGGCGTCAGGCTCGAGTTCACCAACTCGACCACCGCCGGCAACCACGTCCGCGAGCAGGCGCAGCAGCTCCTGCAGCAGAACTGGGGCGACATCGGGGCCAAGATGTCGATCAAGAATCTTCCGCCGGCGGTGATGTGGGGCGACTACTGGACGAACTCCAAGTTCGACACCACCATGGTCGGCATCGACTTCATGGTGGGACCGGACCCGGACGCCACCCAGTATTTCTCCAGCAAGGGCATTCCCGCCAGGGGCGGCGGCGGCGACAACACCACGCAGTACGAGAACAAGGAGGTCGACGCGCTGCTCGCCGAGGGCGCCTCGACGGTGGACGTCGCCAAGCGCAAGGCCGCCTACGTGAAGATGCAGGCGCTGACCCGCAAGGACCTCCCGTACCTGCCGATCTTCCAATACGCGATGGTCCAGGGTGTCAAGGGCGGGCTCGAGGGCTTCACCCCGAACGTCAACGTCCAGGAGAACTGCTGGAACGCCTGCACCTGGTACTGGGCGGCCTGAGCGCGCCCGCCGGCTACGTGGATACCCCCCACCCTGACCCTCCCCCTCAAGGGGGGAGGGAAAACACGCCCCCGATGAAAATCCCTCCCCCCTTGAGGGGGAGGGCTAGGGTGGGGGGTCGGTCGCGATGACCCCATCCATTTGGGCACTGCCCCAGGGAGGTCGATGATGGCGAACTTCCTGCTCGGCCGTTTGATGCAGAGCCTGGTGCTCCTGCTCCTCGTCTCGATGATCGGCTTCGCCGTGCTGCACCTCGCCCCGGGCGGCCCGCTCGCCCAGTTCGCGCTGACGCCGGGCCTGACCCAGGCCGATCTCGCCCGCATCGCGCACGAGATGGGCCTCGATCGGCCGCTGCCGGTGCAATATTGGGAGTGGCTGACGCGGCTGCTCGAGGGCGACTGGGGCCATTCCTACCGCGACAACAGGCCGGTCCTCGCGGTGATCGCGGGACGATTGCCGGCCACGCTCGAGCTCATGGTGTCGGCCCTCCTGATCGCCGTGCTCGTGGGCGTCTGGATCGGCATCATGGGCGCGATCCGCCGCTATTCGATCTTCGACATGCTGGCGACGATCGGCGCGATGATCGCGCTGTCGATCCCGACCTTCTGGTTCGGCCTGATCGTCATCTATGTCTTTTCGTTGCACCTGGAGTGGCTGCCGCCCGGCAACCGCACCACCATCGGCGGCGGCGGCGGGTTCCTCGACTATCTGCATCACCTGATCGCGCCGGCCGTCGTTCTGGCGCTGGTCGAGGTGGCGATCTGGAGCCGCTACATGCGCGCCTCCATGCTCGACGTGATCAA
>DATIXH010000495.1:0-2546 GCA_035518775.1 Candidatus Acidiferrum sp. | reverse complement strand
GATGACGCCCACCCGAGGCTGCGGCCAGCGCCGCAGCACGTCGCGGACGCGGCCACGTTCGCGCGGCGTGATGTAGAGGCCGCGCGGCCGCTGGAACAGATGGCTCCATTCGAGGCACGCCTGCCCCACCGTCGGCGTGTAGACCACCGGCAGCAGCTCCTCGAGATGGTCGACTAGCGTGCGGAACAACAGCGTCTCGTTGTCGTTCTGCAGCGCCGCCAGGTGCGCGTATTGCTCGATCGGCGACGCCTTCGCCCGCAGCGCGGCAAGCACACGCGCGACCTGTGTCTCGATCGGTTCGACCTGCGCTGGCAGCAGCCCGGTGAGCCCCAGCTGTTCGCGCGCCTCGAGCGAGAAGCCCGTCCCCCGATTGACGAGGGGGTCGCGCAACGCATCGATGCCCGACAACCTGCTCATGCGGCGCAGCGTAAGCACCGACGGCGCCGCGGCATTGACCGGCGTCAATCGCGCGACGCCGAGGCGCAGACCCGGGCAGAGCCTCAACCGAACGCGGACTCCGATGCTTCCGGTCAATGAAGCGACCGCCTTGGCAGGTCGACAATCTTTTCCGCCAGCGGCATGCGCGTCAAGCGCGACCGTCAGATGCGTTCGGCGTTGACCAGGCGCAATACCGCCCTTCGTGCCCAGGACTAGCGTTAACCAGGGCGTGCTTCAGGTGTTCTATGTGCGTTCCTGTCCGTTGATGCGCTGCAGTAGAACGTTAGCGGTTCGGGCCGAACATTGACACGGCCTCTGCACGATTCGAAGGTCACTGCATATGGGGAGATGCGACATGTCCGCTAGAAACTGGAAGTACCTCGCCCGGCGTCGGCTGGGTACCGCGATTGCCCCGCTCTTGGTGGCATGGCTCACCACGTCGTGCGGCGGCGGGGGTTCGTCGGACGCACCGGTCGGGTCGATCGCGGCCGCCGAACCCAACGAAGCCGCCACGCAGGTCGCGGCGGCGGGCGGTGATGCCGCCCTGGCGGTCGAAGCAGTTCGCGCGCAGAGCCTGCGCGCCGATCCGAACCGTATTCGCCAGGTGATTGTGTTCGGCGACAGCCTGAGCGATGTCGGCACCTACAAGGTCGGCGACATCGCCGCCGTCGGCGGCGGCAAGTTCACCACCAATCCGGGGCCGGTCTGGCCGGAGACGATCGGTTTGCTGCTCGGCACGCGAGTGACACCGTTCCGCCAGGGATACGCCGGCACATCGCAGGTGCTCGGTGGCACCGGCTTCGCGATGGGCGGGGCGCGTGTCTCGCAGCAGCCGGGCGTCGACTGCAACCCCGACCCGTTCCCGGACGGTCCCTGCACCGCCCAGCTGACGATCCCGGTCACGCAACAGATCACCGACTACCTGACGGCCAACGGTGACCGCTTCACGCGCAATCAGATCGTGTTCGTGCTCGCCGGCGCCAATGACATCACCTTTCAGCTCGACGTGCTGCAGGCCAAGGTGCAGGCCGGTGTTCCTGCTGACCAGGCCACCCTCGAGGCGCTGGCGGCGGTCCAGCAGGCTGCGGTTGACCTCGCGGGCCAAGTGCAGCGCATTCTCGCCAAGGGCGCGACGCGGGTGGTGGTGCTCAACATGCCCGAGGTCACCAACACGCCGGCCGGCAAGGCGCTGCCCGAACCTGTGCGGCAGCTACTTGCCGGCATGGTGCAACTGTTCAATGGCACGCTCGCCGCCGGAGTGAGTGGCACGGGCGCGACATTGCTCGATCTGTATGCCGAGGTTCAACGCGTATTCGCAAATCCGGGCGCATATCTTGTGCACGAACTGAACGTGCCCGCCTGCGATGCGGCCAAGATCGCGGCGATCACCAATGGGCTGGAGACGGGCGGATCGAGCCTCTTCTGTTCGCGCCAAACGCTGGTCCAAAACGGCGCGGCGATCACCTACTTCTTCGCCGACGGCAAGCATCCGACTACGCTTGGGCACCTGATCTTCGCACGCTTTGTGCTGATCGAGGTCTGGAAGCGAGGCCTGCTCTAGACAGTCGCGCAAAGTGGGGAAGCCGGGTTGATCGCGGACTACCCGAACCCGCGGCCGGGGTGGTATTGACGCCGGCCGCGGGTAAGGCCACCGTCATACCGCTCGAAGCGCCTCGCCGATTGGCATCCGCACGACACGGATGCCGGCCAGGGCTGTCGCCAAGAGCGTCGCCACGGTCCCGAGCAAGAACGCCAGCAGCGCCATGCTGGGCTGAAACTCGATCAACACGCGGAACTGGCGCGTGATGCCGGGCGCCGGCGGCATCAGGATGCCGTTGCGCAGAAAAGTGGCATCGAGCCCCAGCGCGATGACGATGCCCAATGCGGCGCCGAGGACGCCGAGTCCGGCGCCTTCGACCAGCAGCAGCCACGTCACCTCGGCCACCGACTCGCCGTTCGCACGCAGATTGCCGATCTCCTGCTTGCGATCGAGTATGGAGATCGACACGGTGTTGAAGATCCCGAGCACCACCATCGCCAGGATGATGAGGCGGATCACCGCGAACTGCGCGGCCAGCCAGTCGACGGAATGCTGGTAGTAGACCTCG
>DATIXH010000494.1:0-8284 GCA_035518775.1 Candidatus Acidiferrum sp. | reverse complement strand
CAGATGGTGCGCGAGGTCGCCCAGAGGACCAACGATCTCGCCGGTGACGGCACCACCACGGCGACCGTGCTCGCCCAGGCGATCGTGCGCGAAGGCGTCAAGTCGGTCGCCGCCGGCATGAACCCGATGGACCTGAAGCGCGGCGTCGACCTCGCCGTCGAGGCGGTGATCGCCGACCTGCAGAAGAATTCCAAGAAGGTCACCTCCAACGACGAGATCGCCCAGGTCGGCACGATCTCGGCGAACGGCGACCAGGAGATCGGCCGCTTCCTCGCCGAGGCGATGAAGAAGGTCGGCAACGAGGGCGTGATCACGGTCGAAGAGGCGAAGTCGCTGGAGACCGAGCTCGACATCGTCGAGGGCATGCAGTTCGACCGCGGCTATATCTCGCCGTACTTCATCACCAATGCCGAGAAGATGCGCGTCGAGATGGACGACGTCTACCTCCTGGTCTACGAGAAGAAGCTGTCCGGACTGCAGGAGCTTCTGCCGCTGCTCGAGGCCGTGGTGCAGACCGGCAAGCCGCTGGTCATTCTCGCCGAAGACGTCGAAGGCGAGGCGCTCGCCACCCTGGTGGTCAACTAGCTGCGCGGCGGCCTCAAGGTCGCGGCCGTGAAGGCGCCGGGCTTCGGCGATCGCCGCAAGGCCATGCTCGAGGACATCGCCATCCTGACCGGCGGTCAGGTGATCAGCGAAGACCTCGGCATCAAGCTCGAGAACGTCACGCTCGACATGCTCGGCAAGGCCAAGAAGGTGACGATCGAGAAGGAGAACACCACGATCGTCGAGGGCGCCGGCAAGAAGAAGGAGATCGAGGGTCGCTGCGGCCAGATCCGGGCGCAGATCGAGGAGACCACCTCCGACTACGACCGCGAGAAGCTGGCCGAGCGGCTGGCGAAGCTCGCGGGCGGCGTGGCCGTCATCCGCGTCGGCGGCGCCACCGAAGTCGAGGTGAAGGAGCGCAAGGACCTCGTCGATGACGCCATGCACGCCACCCGTGCGGCGGTCGAGGAGGGCGTGGTCGCCGGCGGCGGCATCGCCCTGCTCCATGCCGCCAAGGCGCTCGCCAGCCTGAAGCCGGAGAACGACGATCAGAAGGTCGGTATCGACATCGTCCGTCGGGCGCTGTCCTACCCGGCCCGCCTGATCGCCGAGAACGCCGGCGCCGACGGCGCAGTCGTGGTCGGCAAGCTCCTCGAGAGCAAGAACGCCAACTACGGCTTCGACGCGCAGAAGGGCGAGTACACCGACCTGGTGAAGGCCGGCATCATCGACCCGACCAAGGTCGTGCGCTGCGCCCTGCAGGACGCGGCGTCGGTCGCCGGCCTGCTCGTCACGACAGAGGCGATGGTCGCCGACCGTCCGGAGAAGAAGGCTCCGGCGGCGCCGGGCGGCCATGGCCACGGCGGCATGGGCGACATGGACTTCTAACAACCGGGACCGGGGCGGCCGCGAGGTCGCCCCGGCTTCGGAATCTCGACTGTAAGGGCGACCCCATGTGGTCGCCCTTTTTCTTTCGGTCACTCGCACCTCGAACGAAAAATCGCAGCGCCTTGCTCAAATATTGGGCGCGGCGCTTGCGCTGCTGCCTGAAAAAGGTCACAGTGTGCTGCCGGCGAACGAAAACTATTCGCAAGCCGGTGTGGGGTCGTCAGAAGCTCGCACGATAGACCAATCAAGCCGCCGGCAGTGACCGCGGATGGTTTGCCCTGCCCGCGTGCCTGCCTCTTCGGAGAATAGCCGATGTCGTTTGCGTGGCCGGGAACCGGCAACAAGGGTGCCGCTGTCTTCCAGCTCCTGCTGATCAAGCCCTCCCACTATGACGACGACGGCTATGTGATCCAGTGGGCGCGCACCGATACGCCCTCCAACTCGCTGGCCGTACTCTACGGCCTGGCCAGTGACTGCGCCGAGCGTCGCGTGCTCGGCGAGGGCATAGAGATCCGCATATCGGCCGCCGACGAGACCAACAGCCGAATAAGGATCGGGAGGATCATCCGCCAGTTCCGCCGCGCCGACGCCGGCGGGCTCGTCGCCCTCGTCGGCGTGCAGTCGAACCAGTTTCCGCGCGCCCTCGATATCGCGCGCCCGCTGCGTCGGGCCGGCATTCCCGTCTGCATCGGCGGCTTCCACGCCGCCGGCAGCCTGGCGATGCTGCCGGAGCCGACGCCGGAGATCCGGGAGGCATGGTCGCTCGGCATTTCCATCTTCGCCGGCGAGGCTGAGGCCCGCATGGAGGCGCTGCTGCAGGACGCCCACCGCGGCGCGCTGAAGCCGCTCTACGACTACGGCGCCGACCTGCCGGACCTCGAGGGCGCGACGACGCCGTTTCTGACGCACGAGGCCATCCGCCGCACGATGGGCCGCACCAGCTTCGATGCCGGCCGCGGCTGCCCGTTCCAGTGCAGCTTCTGCACCATCATCAACGTGCAGGGCCGCAAGTCGCGCCACCGCTCGGCGGATGACGTCGAGGCCATCGTGCGCGCCAACCACGCCCAGGGCGTGACCAAGTTCTTCATCACCGACGACAACTTCGCGCGCAACCGCAACTGGGAGCCGATCTTCGATCGCCTGATCGCGCTACGGGAGCAGGGCATCAAGCTGAGGCTGATGATCCAGGTCGATACCCTCTGCCACCGTATTCCCGGCTTCGTCGAGAAGGCCGGCCGCGCCGGCGTGAACCGCGTGTTTATCGGCCTTGAGAACATCAATCCGGACAATCTGGCCGCCGCCAAGAAGAAGCAGAACCGCATCACCGAATACCGGGCCATGCTGCAGGCCTGGAAGGGCATCGGCGCGCTCACCTACGCCGGCTACATCATCGGCTTCCCGCACGATACCCCGGCGCGCCTGAAGCGCGACGTCGACATCATCAAGCGCGAGCTGCCGGTCGACCTGCTGGAGTTCTTCTATCTCACGCCGCTACCCGGCTCGGAGGACCACCAGACCCTGCATCGCAACGGCGTCTGGATGGACCCCGACCTCAACAACTACGACACCGAGCACGTCACGACCGCCCACCCGCTGATGTCGGCCGAGGAGTGGCGGCAGGCCTACCGCGAGGCCTGGCGCACCTACTACGACCTCGACCATATCGAGACGCTGATGCGTCGTGCCGTCGCCCTCGGCAAGGGCGCGCGCAAGCTGGGGCTGATGGCGCTGTGGTTCTATGGCTGCATCGCCATCGAGGGCGTGCATCCGCTGCAGGGCGGCCTGTTCCGCCGCAAGTACCGCCGCGATCGCCGCCCGGGCCTGCCGCTGGAATCGCCGTTCGTCTTCTATCCGCGCTACGCCCTGGAGATCGTCTCCAAGCATGCGCGCCTGCTGGCGCTGGCGCTTCGCTACGAGCGCATCCGCCGGAAGGTGGAGGCCGATCCCGCGAAGTCGGCCTACCGCGACCAGGCGCTGACGCCGGTGACCGACGACGAGGCCGGCACGCTCGAGATCTTCAACGCCACCGATTCCGCTAAGGCCGCCGTGGCAAAAGCGCGGCGCCGCGATGCCCTCCGACTTTCCCATTCCGCTTCGTCGGCCAGCGCGGATCTGCGGCGGGCCGCTGAGTAGGTCCAGCCCGGCAGCGGGCAGGCGCCCGCCTGCCCGATCGCACGGACGTTCGGTGCTTCAGCCTTGCGGCGCCGCCTCGTCGAGCATCGTGTCGGCGGATTGCGTGGCGGTTTCCAGCCGTTCGTCCCAGCTCTTCTGGTTGCGCTTCGCGTCCTTGAAATAGGCCGTCCGCTTGATGCCCCACATGAGGACGGTGTTTATCAGGCGGCCGAGCGGCCGCATCGGCCGCACGAAATCGAAGATCAGGACGACCCGTTCCTCGTCCGTATCGTTCCACACCTCATGGTGAAAGAAATCGTCGAACACCAGGCACTTGCCCGGTTCCCAGCCGACCATGCGGTCGCCGATTTGCATCACGCACTTGTCCCGGCGCGCCGGAATGGCGAGGCCCAGATGCGTGCGCAAGAGGGTCTTGGTGACGCCGCGATGGCGCGGGATGTGATAGCGCGGTGCCAGGATCGAGAACCAAGCCGACTGCAAGCCGGGCACGGCGCGCAGCAGGCGCGCGGTTTCCGGGCAGCGGGCGCAGTTGCGCTCGCTCGGCTCGCCGAAGCCAAACAGGATGAAGACCTTCCAATGATCGCCCGTGGAGATGTACTGCTGATCCGGCGAAATCTGGTGGAACGACGGAAGACGGGTCCGGTCCTGCAGCAGAGCGCGCAACTCCGCGAGGATCTTCGTCCAATTCGCTTCGAACTGCGCAACAAAAGGAAAGGCGGTCGCGTCGTGCACCGGCTGGTCCTCGATGAGGCCCTGGCGCGAAACGAAGGCGGCAATGGCCTTGATGACCTGACGGCTCTTGCGCTTCACGATCCGGCGCCTTGCCAGACGCAGCGTCTCCACCAACGACATCTGAGCCCGTCTCCTGAATCGAAGTGCAGCCAGCAAGCAGCTAAATGGTGCGCCTATTCGCCGGCCGTCCTTGACGCTAATCCATCCGGCGAGGCGCCGACCCGGCTCCGATCTTCGCCGACGGCCGTGGCTGGCGGTGCGCTGATCTCCCGCTGTTTCGATCGCGCGTGGCGAAGCTTGCGGAAGCGGACCGCGCTGACAATCGCATCGGCGAACGCTGGCGGCAGGCAGCGGAGAAATGCGAGGAAGAACGCAAGCCGCCGCGGAAAGGAATAACTCCTGCGACGCCATTCGATCGCCTTGACCATGCGTGCCGCTGCCGCCTCGAGCGGCACTTCCATGAGCCGGCGCTTCTTGCTTTCATCGCCGCGGACGAATCCCGGCGAGAGGATCGTCACGTCGATACCGCGGAGCTTCAGATCAATCCGCAGCCCTTCAAGCAGCGTCGACAAAGCCGCCTTGGCGGCTGAATACGCGGCGCCGCCGGGGAGGCCGCGTGCGGCGGCGAGACTGCTGACGGCAACGATATGACCCCGCCGTCGATGCAGCATTCTCGGCAACACTGCTTCAAGGCAGTTCGCGGTTCCCATCACGTTGAGCGACAGCATCTGTCCGACTTCGGAAGCCCGGAAGCCGTCGATCGTGGTGCGATTACCGCCGCCGACGCACGACACCAGGCGTTCGATCGGGCCGTGCGTCGATTCCACCAGGGCGACGGCGCGTAACACCTGTTCGCGATCGCTGACGTCGCAGGCAATGGCGCGTGCGCGCCCGCCGGCAGCCTCGATCTCCCGGACAAGTGCATCCAGAAGCTCACGCCGGCGCGCCACCACCACGACGACATCGCCGCGCGCGGCGAGAGACATGGCAAGCTGTCGGCCGAGGCCTGACGAGGCGCCGGTCACCAAGGTCACATTCATCATACCGATACTGCCGCCGAAATCTTCCAGGAACTAGCGTCGATGCAGACATGCTCAGGGTCCCGCCCGCATCAGGGCGACAGTCGCGCCAATTCCCTTCAACCGAGATTTCGCAGACGACTTAAGGAGCAGGCGGAAAGTAGCCCTCCGTGCCCAACTTGCCAAGGGCGCATCGGAGAGATGACACGCCGCTCGTCTTCTATCCGCGCTTTGCCCGGGACATCGCCTCCAAGCACGCGCGCCGCCTGGCGCTACGATCGCATCCGCCGTCGGAAGGGGGAGGAACCGCCCCGCCCCCTACGCGCCGTGGGGACGTAGGCCCCGCTACGGCGCCGTCGGCCCGCCCCAGGCGTCGAGCGACTTGATCTTCGCCTGGCGCTTCTCCTCGTCGCTGAGCTTGAAGTCGTTGTTGTAGGGCGTCGATTCGAAGGAGCCGTAGGTCGGGTTCGCGATCACGATCCATTCGCGGCCCCAGCGCGCCTTGTTGTCGCTCCAGATCTTCTGCCGGTCGTCCTCGGTGCCCTTGTAGCTGTCGACGAAGTCGCCGAAGTTGTCGCCGATGTCCAGGAGGATGCGGTAGTTCTTGGCGATGAAGGCGCGCCGCGTGCCCTTGGCCGACTTCCAGTCGGGCTGCTCGCCGGCCGTCAGCAGGGTGTCGACCTTGTCGCTGAGCGGGAAGCCGTACATCTCCAGGTTCTCGTGGGTGGCCGGCTCCTCCTCCTTGCTGCGGTTGGTGACGTAGAACACCGTGACGCCCTTGGCCGCGGCGTATTTCGTGAATTCCAGCGCGCCCGGAATCGGCAGCGACGATTTCGAATTGACGAATTCCGTCCAGCTCTTCGGGTCGAAGCCGGTCCCCGCCACGACGTTCCAGGCCTGATAGCGCGAGTTGTCGAGCAGCGTCTCGTCGACGTCCAGCACAACCGCCGGCCGCAGCTTGCCGTAGTTGCCGGTCTGCTCGGCCGGCGCCGCCGTCCATTTCTTGTCCCTGAGCGCCTGGTCGAGCCGGATGCGAGCCAGCGCATAGGCCGTCTCGGCGTTGCCCTTGAACTCCACCGACTGCTGCGTCCACAGCACCGCGTTCAGGTTGTCGTCGGCCGTTGAGCTGGTCGCCGGAGCGGCGCTGCTCTCGGGCTTCTTCTCCTCCATCATGCCGCAGCCGGAGAGCGCGGCGAGCGCAACGGTCAGGACCAGCGCCGCCAGCGGCTGCCGGAGTCGAGCGACGGTGTTCATGCGTTTCCCCCTCTGATCGCGAACGGTCGCGGACCGCCGGCAGGCTCGGGCCGGCCGGTCCTGCCCCTACTTAGACCGGCCGCCGCCGCTTGCCAAATCGGCTCGCGGGGGTCGCTTGACGATTTGTCACAGAAGGGCGTTAAGTCGTGGCCTCGTCCAACCGCCTTCATCCGAATCCGACCGCCATCTCTTGCAGGCAAGGAGGCCGCCATCATGCCGACCCGTCGTGGGTTCCGTTCCGTCGCCGTCACCGCGCTCTCTGCCCTGGCCGCCCTGGGCGCGGCCTGCGCGCAGACCCAGGCCGCCGAGGGCATCGAGAAGATCGACCACATCCTGGTCATCTACATGGAGAACCGCAGCTTCGATAATCTCTACGGCCTGTTCCCGGGCGCCAACGGGCTCGCCCAGGCCGGCGAGATGGCGACCCAGGTCGACAAGGACGGCAAGCCCTACCAGACGCTGCCGGCGGTGATCGATACCACGAAGAAGCCGCCGGCCGCCGACGAGCGCTTCCCCATGAACATGGAGAACAAGCCGTTCGACATCGGCAAATACGTCTCGCTCGACGAGAAGACCGGCGACCTCGTGCACCGCTTCTATCAGGAGCAGCTGCAGATCGACGGCGGCAAGATGGACAAGTTCGCCGCCTATTCGGACGCCGCCGGGCTCGTCATGGGCTACTACGACGCCAGCAAGACCGAGCTGTGGGGCTACGCGCGGAAATACACGCTGGCCGACAACTTCTTCCACGGCGCCTTCGGCGGCTCGTTCCTCAACCACATCTACCTTGTCTGCGTGTGCGCGCCGAAATATCCGGACGCACCGAAGGACATGGTGGCGCAGCTCGACGACAAGGGCATGCTGGCGAAAGACGGCGCCATCACGCCCGACGGCTACGCCGTGAACACCATCCAGACCAGCTACCAGCCGCATTCCGCCAAGATCACCGACCCGGCGAAGCTGCTGCCGCCGCAAGAGGGCGTCACCATCGGCGACCGCCTGACCGAAAAGGGCGTCAGCTGGGTCTGGTATTCCGGCGGCTGGGACGACGCCATTGCAGGCAAGCCCGACGCTCTCTTCCAGTTCCACCACCAGCCCTTCGCGTACTTCAAGCAGTTCGGCGACGGCACCGACGCCCGCAAGGAGCATCTGAAGGACGAGAAGGAGATGCTGGCGGGCATCGCCGCCGGCGAGCTTCCGGCCGTCGCCTTCTGGAAGCCGATCGGCGAGGAGAACGAGCATCCCGGCTATGCCAACGTCAGCAGCGGCGACCAGAAGGTGGCGAGCGTCCTGAAGTCGCTCGAGGGGAGCAAGCTCTGGGCCAGCACCGCCGTCATCATCACCTATGACGAGAACGGCGGCTCCTGGGACCATGTGGCGCCGCCCAAGATCGATGCCTGGGGACCCGGCACGCGCGTGCCGGCGCTGATCATCTCGCCCTTCGCCAAGAAGGGCTTCGTCGATCACACGCAGTACGACACCAGCTCGATCCTGAAGCTCATCGAGAAGCGCTACGGCCTGCAGCCGCTCGGCACCCGCGACGCCTCGGCCAACGATATGACCAACGCCTTCGAGTTCTGATCGAAGAGACTATTGCACGCGGAAGCGCGGAGACGCGGAAGAAGCTTGCATGACCCCCGTGCGTCCTTCGACAAGCTCAGGATGAGGGAAGAGCTTTACCGGCAGAAAGAAAGATCCTCATCCTGAGCTTGTCG
>DATIXH010000493.1:0-10381 GCA_035518775.1 Candidatus Acidiferrum sp. | reverse complement strand
CTGGGCCAGCCGCGTGCTGGCCGCGCCGCGGGCGCAGCGCGGCTTCCACCTCGCCGGCGGCTCGCTGCTGTCGGCGGCCGGGGTCTGGGCCCTGCTGGCGCGCCGCGCGGTCTGAGTCCCATAGCATCATGCCCGATCGCTCGGACTATCAGATACGCCTCGCTCTCCCCGAGGCGGTCGCGGACACGGCGCGTCGCGCACCCGACGATCCCGTCCTCAAGCCGCTGGCCGACATCCTGGCCAGGCATCGGGCGACCATGAAATGTCAGTTCGACGCGTTCGCCGAATACGTCGCCGCGGCGGAGAAGGACGGCCCGGGGCACTATCCGCTCTATGCCTGGACGAAGGCGACCATCGGGGATCCGGCGAAGCGGGCGAAGCACCTCGCGTCCTTCGCGATCCATGTCGACGGCCAAGAGGCGTACGCGAAGGAGATCGCGGACGCGATCGAGGCGGACCTGCGGCCGCTGGTCGGCGGCGCGCTCATCGCGCGGCTGTTCAAGTACGACACCAATCCGGCCAACAACCCGCAGCCGCCGCGATCCTGAGCCGCAGCCTTAGCACAGCGCCTGGAGAATGCGATCGAGCTGCCCGATGTGCCGCTCGCTCAGGCGGCTGGCGAAGTGGCGGTCGATGGCGGCGGCGTAGATCGGCCACATGCGGCGGCGCAGCTCGCGGCCTTTGGCGGTGATGGCGATGTCGGCGCCGCGGGCGTCGTCGGCGCTGGGCTCGCGGCGCACGAGGCCGGCGGCCTCCAGGCGGTCGATCAGGCGCGAGAGGTTGTATTTCGCCAGCAGGAGCCGCGGGTGCAGGTCGCGGTGGCGCAGGCGGCCGTCCGCGGCGCGGTCGAGCTCGAGCAGCACGTCGTACCAGTCGAGCGGCGGCAGGTCGGCGTCCTTCAGGTCCTGCTCGACCTTCTGGAGCAGGGCCTGCTCCACCCGGATCAGGCGGGCCCAGGCGCTGACGGCTTCGGCGGAGACGGATTCCTTCATGGCGGCGATCAACTGTTCGTGAGGTTGTTGCAATTGCACCAATCATAGCAAATTGTTGCAACTGCAACAACAGCGGAGATCCTGTCATGACCGACCAACGATCGCTCGCCTATGGGGCGCTACTCCTGCGCCTGGCGCTCGGGGCGATGTTCCTTGCGCACAGCATCGTGCTGAAGCTCTTGACCTATACCCTGGCGGGCACGGCCCAGTTCTTCGTCTCGGTCGGGCTGCCGGCCTGGCTGGCCTATGCCACCTTCTTCGCTGAGGCCATGGGGGGCGTGCTGCTCGTGCTCGGCGTGCAGGCGCGCTGGGTCGCGCTGGCGCTGTCGCCGATCCTGCTCGGCGCGCTCTGGGTGCATTCCGGCAACGGCTGGGTGTTCACGGCCGGCAACGGCGGCTGGGAGTATCCGGCCTATCTGTTCGTGCTCTGCCTCGCCCAGGCGCTGATCGGCGACGGCGCACTGGCGCTCTCGCGGTCGCGGCTGCCGGCTGGTCTTTCGCTCGCCCGCTCGTCCGCATCGCCGGCCTGACCATGCGTCCGGGAGAGATCGCCATGAAAACGCCGCTGCCGCTGGTCCTCGTCAGCCACCATCTCTGCCCCTATGTGCAGCGCGCCGCGATCGCGCTGATCGAGAAGGGCGTGGCGTTCGAGCGGGTCTATGTCGACCTCGCGCGCAAGCCGGACTGGTTCCTCGCGCTCTCGCCACTCCGCAAGACGCCGGTGCTCCGGGTCGGGGAGACGCCGATCTTCGAGTCGGCCGTCATCCTCGAATATCTGGAGGAGACGCAGGCGATGCCGCTGCACCCGCGCGATCCGTTGGCGCGCGCGGAGCATCGCGCCTGGATCGAGTTCGGCTCGTCGGCCCTGAACGACATCTGGGGCTTCTACAGCGCCGCCGACGAAGCGGCGTTCGCCGGCAAGGCAGCGGCGCTGCGCGAGAAGTTCGCACGGTTGGAACAGCGGCTGGGCGACGGGCCGTATTTCGACGGCGCGCGGTTCTCACTCGTCGACGCCGTGGTCGGGCCAGTGTTCCGCTATTTCGACGTGTTCGACCGCATCGACGATTTTGGCATCCTCGCGGAATTGCCGAAGGTGGCGGCTTGGCGCGCGGCGTTGGCCGTTCGCCCGTCGGTGCGGAGCGCCGTGACGGGTGACCACGCGGAACGGCTAAGGGCGTTCCTGCTGGCGCGCAAGTCCCATTTGTCGCAGCTGATGGCGGGAGCGCTGCCCCTCGCCAGCGATCGGTCGCCGCATCTCGCGGCCTGAAGGAGGTCATCGCGTAGGGATTGCGCGCGTCCGCGTCGCGGAGCGCACCGCCGAGAGTGTGAGGAGGATCATAGTGAGGGCCGGCGGCCGCTTGTAGCGTCGGACCATTCGCAACCTGCGGAGAGCGCCGATGGCGACGCGTGAGCTGCTCAAGGGCATCGTCAGCGACGACAGCCGGAATCGCGAGTTCCTCGACGACATGACGCCCGAGCAGTGGTACCAGGGCGTGAAGCGGGCGCTGGACCTGCTGGCGGAGCCGCCTTGCGCGACCAGCAAGGCGATCCTCGATGCGATCGCGGCCAGCGGCAAGCGCGTCAGCATCATTCCCAGCGCGAAGCGGGCGGTCGCGGTCGGCACCTCCAAGGAGTTCGGCAATGCCGGGGCGCTGCCGACGGACAGCCGGGCGGCGGCGGCGCCGGGGCGGCCGACCGAAGACGATCCGCCGCTGACCGGCGTCGGCGGCGGCAGCGACAGCGTGCTGGAGTTCGTCGCGCAGGACTGGGAGGACGCCGGCTCGGGCGCGTCGTTCAAGGCGGTCGACGAGGTGCTGCTCCACGAGCTCGTGCATTCGCTGCGGCAGATGCAGGGGCAGGAGGACAACACTGAGCTGGTGGCGCCCTGGGCAGGCGGCCGCGTCGGTAGCGCGAGCACCGTCACGCTGATGACGGGCGGCGGGCCGCCGCCGACGGCACTGACCCAGGTGTATCAGAACCTCGAGGAGTTCGCGGCCATCCTGATCACCAACATCTATCGCGCGGAGAATGTGCGCGTCGGGTTGGTGCGCGACCATCTGGGACCGCGGCCACGACGTGGCGAGCCCGCGGGCACGAAGGACCGGCCGTTCCGTGACCCGCGCGAGGAGACGCGCGCGCTCGGCTATCCCCTCACCAATCCGCGCAACTTCCTGACGATGTGGCGGCCGCAGATCACGCGGCTGTTCGACGAGCTGAGCGTGAACGCGACGATCCAGAAGATCCAGGGCGTGCGCTGCGGCTTCAACCCGTTCTTCGAACTGCTGCTCGAGCGCACCAAGCCGGTCTCGGCCTGGGCGCATTGAGCGCTGCGCCGCCGCACTAAGCTTCGTTGTGGCGCAGCGCCTCGGCCTTGCCTTGGGCGTCCTCCAGCTTGTCTGTGGGGCAGCTGGTGGTGGCCACATAGGCGCGCAGCACCTGGATGCGGGCGATGCGGTTGGCGGCGGCGGCCTCCGGGTCGGGCGAGCCGAGGCGGAAGTCCTCCGGGCGCGGCGTCAGCGGCTTGCCGTGCTGGTCGAGCAGGTAGGCGCGGCCGGCCTCGGCCTCGCTCAGCAGCTCGCGCTCGGCGCCGCTGAGGCCGCCGAGCTCGTCGGCCAGGGCGCCGAGGGCGGCGTTGACGTAGCCGCGGGTGAGCGTATCGGCGTAGGCGTCGTCGGGGTCTGCGCCGTCGTTGGCGACCTCGGCGCAGGCGCGGGCCAGCACGTCGCCCATGCCGTTCACGCGCGTGGTGCAGCGCTCGTCGGCTGAATTGGCGAGGTGATGAATGCGGTCGGTCCAGCCGAACAGGTTGCGCTCCATCCAGCTGCGGTTGAACGGATTGCGGAAGCAGGCATAGAGCTTCGACGACGCGCTGCCGTTGCGGAAATTGAGGTCGCGCGGCAGGGCGTGTGCCGCCTGGAACTCGCGCGGCAGGCCGAAATTGGGGCTGCGCTTGTCCTGCGGCACGGCGCCCACCGGCGTGATGGTGACGGGGCGGCGCAGATAGGCGAGGTCGCGCGCCACTTCCACGAGGTTCAGCACCATGTAGGACGCCACCAGCCGGTTCTCGGCGTGGCGCCGGATGTTGCCGAGAGGCAGGCCACCGGCGTCGCGCGCGCCCTGGTAGTGGAGCTCGTCGAAGAGGTTCCCGAGATGCGGATCGCGGTCGAATATTCGGCGTCTGGCCATGCGCATATCCTTCGCATCGCTGCGGCACAGAGGCGACGGTATGGACTCTACGCGCGAGGGAAGCGCCCGGATGTGATTGCGGTCACGGCCGGGCGTGAATTCGCGGCTGCAGCGATCGACCAGACGATCGCTGCGGCCGCTATGGCGGTTCAGACGGTGAAGATGTTGTCGGCGAAATCGTTCTGCGAGGTCGTGCTGTCGACGAAGGCGACGCCGCTGAAGGTGCACATCACGGCGGGCGCGGCCGGTCCGGCGGCGCCGTCGAGGTCGACCGACAGCGTCGTCTTGGTGGCGTCGCCGTCGAACGACAGGTAGCCCTGCGCGACCGCATCGGCGACCGTGCCGACCGGCAGGAGGAGATCGCGGATGTCGAGCTCGTCGCCGCCGCTGGCCGGCGCCGCGGTGTTGTTGAAGCCGGTGATCACGTCGCCGAAGTCGGTCGTGAAATCGATCTCGACGTGATCCATCTCGAGCTTGCCGGCGGGGTCGGTGAGGTCGAGCTGGTCGGCGCCTTCGCCGCCGATGAAGGTGTCGCCGCCGGCGCCGCCGACGAGCGTGTCGGCGCCCGTGCCGCCGTCGAGGGCGTCGGCGCCGTTGCCGCCGTCCAGGCTGTCGGTGCCGTCGCGGCCCAGCATGTTGTCGTCGCCGCCGTTGCCGGAGACGTGGTCGTTCTCGGTGCCGCCGTCGAGGAACTCGCCGTCGTTGCCGCCGACGAGCGTGTCGTCGCCATCCACGCCGAAGAGATTGTTGTGCCCGCCGCCGCCCTCGATGCTGTCGTTGCCGCTGTCGCCGAAGACCGTGTCGGCGCCGGCCCCGGCGGTGATCGAGTCGTCTTCCGTCCCGCCGTGCAGGACGTCGTTGTCGCCGCCGCCGTCGATGGTGTCGTTGCCGGCGCCGCCGTCGACATTGTCGCGGCCGATCTGCGCCAGGATGAGGTCGGCGCCATCGCCGCCGATGATCGAATCGTTGCCGGCGCCGCCGTCGAGGGAATCGTTGTCGAGGCCACCGTCGAGCGTGTCGGCGCCCTTGCCGCCGTTGATGATGTCGTTGAGCGCGAAGCCCGAGATCAGGTCGTTCAGGTTGCCGCCGTTCAGGGTGTCGGCGACGAGGTCGCTGCCGTTGATGATCGCCATGATGTGCCTCTCCTGCAGGGATGACTGGGTTCGGGTTTGAAGGCCCGGCGCGTCGGCGCCGCCGCGCGGCGGGCGCTCGCGTCGCGCCCGGTCAGACTGGGCGAGTCGACGCCACGGTCGCTGTGACACCGGTCACAGCCTCAGTCGCGGGCGCGGCCGCCAGCGTGAATCCAGCGTGAAACTTCGGGAAATTCGACAGCGGCGATGGCGACGCCGCGATGCGCACCCGGCGATGGTGACAGTCGTCACAGACGATCGGACGGCGGTTGTCGCTTCATGGGCTCGGCCGCAAGAAGCCGTATTCGACGGCATCGCTTGCTCGCGGATTTGGCGCTGCACCGCGCCGCGACCCGGGCCAGGGCGCCGAACTCTTCAGACATCCGTTGGAGCAAGAACCATGACGCCTCGGAGTCACCACAACCGCAAGACGCCGCCGCTGAGGCCGATCGCTCCGGCGACGGGCGCCACAGGCCTGTGGGTGATCACTCCCGATCGGCCGGAGGGCTATGAACGCCTCTCCTTCAGGCGGCCCGATCTGATGGTGCCGGTTAACGGCACGCGCACGCTGACGATGCGCACGCCGGGGCAGGCGCCGGTCGAGATCATCAACGCCGACGACGGGGGCCTCTTCCGCGACTTCATGGACCGGCCCTGCTGCCGGGCCCGCGTGGTCAACAACAAGCTGCTCGTCGTCGACGGCCTGCTGTCCGGCCGGATCACGATCGAGCTGCGGCAGGGCGCGGCGCAGCTGGACATCGCCGTGACGATCAAGGACGCGCTGGAGGTGCCGCTCATCGCCCACTACGTCCAGCAGGGACCGCTGACGAAGACGAAGATGACGCCGGCGATGCTGCGCGCAATGATCGCCGGCGCCAACGACATCCTCAGGCCGGAGGCCAATGTCACGATCACGCTCCGGGAGGAACGGACGCTGACCCGGGCGGAGATCGGGAAGTCGCTCGGCCGCGTCGTCACGGAGATTCCCAACAACACCGACGACGAGTGGAGCCTGGTGACCAAGCATGCGGTGCGCGACCCCAGTGCGCGGCGCCTGCTGAACCTCTTCCTCGTGCGGCGCTTCGAGACTGAAGACGACGATCCCCTCAACGACCTGGCGGCGACCGGCGACGGCTGCTGCCTGTTCGAAGATCAGATCAGGGGCGGCAGCCTCGACAGCGACGCCGGCAGCACGCTGGCGCACGAGGTCGGCCACCATCTCGGGCTCGACCATGTCGAGGACAGGCGGTTCCTGATGTACAAGGCCAGGCCGCACGGCAACCGCCTGTCGCGCTCCGAGGGCGACCGGATCAACCTGAGCGGCGTGACGATCAACCCGTTCAGTCCGTAGTGCTGGCGCTTAGGGGCCCGGCACGCGCAGATAGTCCAGGGTGCAGGCGCGCGGGCCCTGCTTGCCGGAGGCTGTCAGGTGGCCGTTGGCGAGCGTGCCGGAGTGATAGATCGGATAGTTGCCCTTGTCGTCGAGACCCGAGCCGACGATCAGCACCTGGCCGTCGCTGCCGACGAAGCCCGAGAACAGGTCTTCGCCCGACACGCCGTCCGCCGCGCGCTTCCACTGCACGCGGCCGGCGAGGCGGCCGTCCTTCACGCTGAAGACGCGGTCGGTGGCCTCGAAGCCCGGCAGCTTCTGGCCGACCGGCCCGCACTTGTAGAGGCCCTGCCAGGTGCCGTCGGCCGCCGCGATGTCGGTCAGGGCGGCGGCGGTCGGCTGGCCGGCGGCCACGTCGGCGGGCGGTACCCGGTGGAAGGTGAGGGTGCAGGAGCGGGCCCCTTCCTTGCCTGATGCCTGGAGCTCGCCGTTCACGATCCTGCCGCTGTCATAGATCCGGTAGTTCTTGCCGCCGGAGTCGTAGACGCCGAGGCCGACGATGGTCACGCGGCCGTCGCCATCCACCGTCCCGCTGTAGGTATTGGTTCCGACGGCGTCCTGCTTGCGGCGCCAGCGCAGCACGCCGGCGAGACGGCCCTGCTTGACCGCGAAGAGCCGGTTCTTGTTGGTGAAAGGACCGAGCTGCGTGCCGGGGACCGGACCGCACTCGTAGGTGCCGATCCAGATGCCGTCGAACGCGGAGACGGAGCCGGGCGTGGCCGCGGGCGGAGCCGGCGCCGTCGGCGCGCGCAGCGCGGCGATCCGGGCTTTGGCCAGCGGGACGAAGGCGCCTTGCGGGAACTGGTCGAGATAGGTCTGGATGAGCGCAGGCTCGGAGGAATCCTTCACCGATTGCCAGTAGAGCGCGTCGCGGTCGACCGGCGCATTGACCACCACGGTCGTGGGACCGCTGAAGTAGAAATCGCCGACCAGCGAGGAGGCCTCCCATGGCGTTTGCGCGTCGCTCGTGGCCTGCGAGACGGCGATGCGCACGCGCTTGAACATCTCCTCGATGGGGATGCCCGGTGTCTTCATGGCGTCGATCAGCTTGGCGGTATAGAGGCCGTTGCCGCCGGCGCCGTCGGAGGCGACGTGGCCGGGGGCGGTGGCGTAGGCGATGAGCGTGCCCTTGGGGGCGTCGATCTGGGCGAGGCCGCCGCCCTGGCTGCGGAAGCGCTGCTCGAACGGGTTGTTGCGGCAGGCATCGAGGATCATCAGGTTCACGTCGCTGCCGCTCGCCACCAGCTGGTCGACGATGGCGTCGGAATCGAGCGTCTGCAGCCGCACGTCGGGCTCGGTCGCGATCTCGGCGTCGACGGGCACCAGGAAGTTGTGGCCGTTCAGCTGCAGGCCATGGCCGGCATAGTAGAAGAGCGCCACCGAGCCCGGCGTCAGGGCGTGGCCGAACTCGGACACGGCCTGCTCCATCTGCTGCTTGCTGGCGTTCTCGCGCAGGATGACCTGGAAGCCGAGCTGCTTCAGCACCGTCGCCATGGCGCGAGCGTCGTTCACGGGGTTCTGCAGCGCGCCGATCTTGTAGGCGGCGTTGCCGATGACCAGCGCGATGCGGTCTTCGCCGGCGGAGCGGGCGGGGCAAGACATTCCAACGAATGCAGCGATCAGCAGCGCGCCGATGAGGAGCGTATTCAGAAGCCGCCTTGCCATGGGACTCTCCCGAGGTCGGCTGTAGCGGACGTCAATAGGCGGTCTCGGTGGGCAGCTCGCGATAGCGCCGGTCGAGCTCGGGCAGGGGCTCACCGCGGACGATCGCGTCGAGGCCGCGCAGGCGCTTGTAGATCGACATCAACTCCACGATCGTCGTCCAGGAATTGACAAGGTACTGGAAGGACGACCGCACCTGATCGAAGGCGTTCAGGATCTGCCGCATCGTGCCGAAGGTGATCGCCGCCGCGACGATGGCCGGGCCGAGCACGATATAGCCGAAGAGCGCGTCAGTCTGCAGGTATAGAAAGCGCGCGACGTTGAAGTACATGTAGTTGAAGTACAGACGGAAGTAGTTGCGGCGCACATAAGAAAAGAGCTCCGCCACCGTGGGCGGCTGGGCGCGCGCAGGATCGTCCTCGCCGTAGACAAGCTCCTTCCGATAGGCGGCCTCGACCCGCTGGTTGCGAAACTGCAGGCCTGGCAAGCGGACGCCGACGAGAGCGAGGAAGACCGTGCCGGCCAACGACCAGACGATGGCCACGACGACCAGGGAGTGCGGGACGGGGCCGATGAGCGGAAGCTCGGGCACGTGCTCGGACAAACGGTTCAGCACCGGCAGAAAGGCGATCAGCGTCATCACCGATTGGATGAAGCTGCTGCCGAGATCTTCCATCGTCGACGAGAACCGCATGGTGTCGTCCTGCACGCGCTGCGATGCGCCCTCGATGTTGCGGATCGTCGGCCAGTTGGCGATGTAGTATTCGTTCATCGCCGTCCGCCAGCGAAAGATGTAGTGGCTGGTGAAGAACGCCGTGAGGACGGCGATGACGATGTAGACCAGCACGATGCCGGTGATGTCCGCGATATAGCCGTAGAACTCCTCCATCGTCACCGCGCGCTCTTTGGACAGAGCGGCCTGGATCATGTTGTAGAATGGGCCGAACCAATCATTGATCGCGACGCTGACCTGCACGCTGTAGTAGGTGGCAAAGATGATGAGGGCGGAGCCTAGGATGGACCAGCCTGCCCAGGGGTGCGGCGCGTAGAGCATCCAGAAGGCCGCGAAGATTGCGACGACCACGGCATAGTAGATGTAGAACCACAGGAACGGCGGCGACCAGAAAACGGAGGTGCCGATGATCGGCTCTGCGTCCGGCGCTGCCGGCGGCAAACCGAAGGTAGCTCCAAGCTGTTCGCCGAAGGAATACCAGCAGGCTATCGCGATGATGGTCCAGATGGCGGCGGACCAGAAGAACAGGCGGGGCTTCGGGAAGAACGAGACGAACATGGAGTTGCGCCTTTGGGTCTATGGCTCGGAGAGGAGTACGGAGCCGGTGGGGGCGGGATGCGCACGCTCGGCGACGTCGTGAGAGGGCCACGACCGGATCGCCGTGGCATGGGATAAGGCATGTCGAGGGGCGTGGTGCCTTGTCAAGCGAGCGGACTGTCGCAGTCCTCGGCCTAACGCGCAATCAGGCTGGCCGGGCGTTGAGGGCGATCAGTCGACCGTGCGTGCCTCCTGAGCAAGCAAGGGCCGGTCCGGCCCGTCACTGCTTCGCGGGAGTCACGCTCTCGACGAATTCCTCGCGCGACATGCGGCCGTCGTGGTCGCCGTTCTGGTCGGCGAGGGCGATGACGAACTTGGCGAAGTTGATGAACTCGGCGAGCGAGACGACGCCGTTGCCGTCGCCGCGGCGGTCCATCACGGAGAACCGGTTGCGGATGCGGCGGACCTCGTCGTCGCTGGCGTCGGGGCTGTCGGCCAGATACTCCTCGATCGTGAGGGTGCCGCTCTTGTCCTTGTCGATGCGGGCGAACTCGGCGGCGCCGGCGGTCTGCGCCTCCTCGGGCGTGATGAAGCCGTCCTTGTTCAGGTCGAGGCTCTCGAACCAGCGCAGGGAGCTGGGCGGCGGCTCATCCTGGGCAAATGCCGGCGACGACAGGCCGAAGAACACGACAATGGCGGTGACGATTGCAGATCGCGGCATCGTGGCGACGCTCCCATGATGAATGATCGC
>DATIXH010000492.1:0-3990 GCA_035518775.1 Candidatus Acidiferrum sp. | reverse complement strand
CGATCTTCTCCCGCAACAGCCCGGTCTCCATGGTCATCTCGCCGACCTTCCCCTTCAGCCGCACAATCTCGTCGTCGCGGTCGTCGCGCTCGCGCTCCTTCAGCGCCGCCTCGGCGGCCAGCAGTGCCCGGTCCCGCCATTCCGACAGCCGCGCCGCCGCGACGTTGAGCTCGCGAGCCACCAGCTCCAGCGGCTCGCCCCGCAGCAGCCGGCTTACCGCCCGCAGTTTCCGCTTCGCCGAGAAGCGCTGCGGCGGCGGCCCGCCGGCTCCGTCGTGCCCTTCTCCATCATTCCGTCCATTCGGCTCTCCTTCCCTTGCCGTCCGTTTAACCGCAGCCAAATGTCTCAACAAACCCTGACGCACCCCAGATGTGCGCCTCGCTCTCCCCTTCCGGCGCGACAATCACGGTGACATTGGAGCGTCAATCAGGATGAGACGGTATCGCCGGGCTCGTGACGCAGGGAGGGCGTAGGCCGACCGGAGTGACGAGCCCGGCGGCGGCGCGATCCCCTCAGGGAACGCGCCGTCTGGTGATCGCGGCCGACCGGTATGCGGGTGGTTCTTCTCGCCAAAGAGGAATCACTCGTTGCCCGGCCGACACGCAACCGATCACCAGATGAGGCTGTACATGAAGTTCCGTCAGACCGACACGCCGCCCGTCGCGGCGGCGAAGGCATCGTTCAGCACCTCCACTGCCTATCGCTTCGAGAAGGATCCCCGACTACCGTCGCAGAAAAAGGAGAGGCGTGGACGGCGGCGGCCGGACCCGCTGGGCGATCTCTTCGAGGGGGAAGTGATGCCGATGTTGAAGGCCGCTCCCGGGCTTCGATCCGTCGCCATCTTCGAGGAGATGCTCAGACGCTATCCCGAACTCGGGGCTGGGATCCGGCGGACTCTGGAGCGGCGGATCCGCGCATGGCGCGCCATCCATGGGGAAGAGCAGGAAGTCATCTTTCGCCAGGTCCACGAGCCCGGCCGGACCGGATTGTCGGACTTCACCGACATGTGCGACGTCGGCATCACGGTCGCGAGGGTGCCGCTCGATCACCGGCTCTATCACTTCCGGCTCGCCTATTCCGGCTTCGAGCACGCCCACGTCGTGCTCGGCGGCGAGAGCTTCGTCGCCTTGGCGGAGGGGATGCAGAACGCCCTGTGGTCGCTCGGCGGCGCGCCTCGGGAACATCGAACCGACAGCCTCTCGGCCGCCTTCCGCAATCTCGACCTGGAGGCGCAGAAGGACCTGACCGCCCGATATGAGGACCTGTGTGGCCATTATCGGATGACGCCAACCCGCAACAATGGCGGGATCGCCCATGAGAACGGCTCCATCGAAGGACCGCACGGTCATCTCAAGCGCGCGATCGAGGACGCGCTGCTGATGCGGGGGACGTCCGACTTCGATGATCTCGCCGCCTATCGCCGCTTCATCGACGAGATTGTCGGGCGTCGGAATGCGCGCAAGGCCAAGCGCATCGATATCGAGCGCGCCGAACTCCAGGAGCTTCCGGATCGGCGGACCGCCGACTACGAGCAGGTGACGGTTCGCGTCACCTCCTCAGGCGGCTTCACGCTGCGCAAGGTCTTCTACACCGTCCCCTCGCGCCTGATCGGGCATCGCTTGCGCGTACGCCTGTATGACGACCGGCTCGACGTGTTCATCGGTGGCACCCACCTGATGACGCTGCCCCGCGGGCGGCCACATGCCAGCGGCAAGCACGACCAGGTCGTCAACTATCGGCATGTGATCCACTCGCTCCGCCGCAAGCCGATGGCACTCCTCAACCTCGTCTATCGGGATCGGCTCTTCCCCCGCCAAGCCTATCGACGAACCTTCGACGCCCTCCTGGAGCGGCTGCCCGAAAAGCAGGCCTGCCGCATCATGGTCGACCTGCTCGCCCTGGCCCACGACCGCGGGTGTGAGGCCGAACTCGCCGATCTTCTCGCCGCCGATCTGGAGGCCGGGCGGCTGCCCGACATGACCGCCATCGGCGCCCGCTTGGCGCCCGATCCGGCGCGCGTGCCGCACGTGGTCGTCCACCTCGTCCCTCTCGACGCCTACGAGGACCTCGTCGGTTCCGGCCACAGGGGAGAGGCGGCATGAAGACGACCCAGGCCGTCGATAGCGCGCGCATTAGCCTCCTGCTCAACGAGTTGCGCCTGCCCGCCATCAAGCTGCTGTGGTCGCAGTTCGCCGAACAGGCAGACAAGGAAGGATGGCCCGCCGCCCGCTTCCTCGCCGCCATCGCCGAACACGAACTGGCCGAACGAGGCCGGCGACGGATCGAACGCCATCTCGCCGAGGCCCGCCTGCCGCCCGGAAAGACCCTCGACACCTTCGACTTCGAGGCTGTACCGATGCTCTCCAAGGCGCAGGTCATGGCCATCACCGCCGGCGACAGCTGGTTGGCCAAGGGCGCCAACTTGCTCCTGTTCGGCCCGCCCGGCGGCGGCAAGAGCCATCTGGCCGCAGCCATCGGCCTCGCCCTGATCGACAACGGCGCGCGGGTCCTGTTCACCCGGACCACCGACCTCGTCCAGAAGCTCCAGGTCGCCCGCCGCGAACTCGCCCTCGAGGCCGCCATCAACCGTCTCGACCGCTTCCACCTCCTGATCCTCGACGACCTCGCCTACGTCAGCAAGGATCAGGCCGAGACCAGCGTCCTGTTCGAACTCATCAGTGCGCGCTACGAACGCCGCTCCGTCCTCATCACCGCAAACCAGCCGTTCGGTGAGTGGGGCAAGATCTTCCCCGACCCGGCCATGACGCTGGCCGTGGTCGACCGGCTCGTCCACCACGCGACCATCTTCGAGATGAACGTCGAGAGCTACCGACGGCGAACCGCCCTGGAACGAAAACGCGGCCCAGGACGACCGCCATCGCGCGCAACACCCAACACCGTCGACTGACTGACGCGCCGCGACAATCAACCACGAAATACACCTTGCGCCCGACAATCAGCGCGTCAATCATCGACCAGCCGCGACACTAAATCGCCATCCTGATTGTCGCCGCCGCCTCATCCAGATTGTCGCGCCATAAGCGCGAGACCTCGCGGGCGCAGACGGCCCCGACCTTGCCGAGACAGACTTCCGCGACCATGCGCTCGAAGCCGGCGCGCTGCACACCGCCGGCGGCGGAGCGGCCAAGATCGTCGTCGATCACCTCGATCTCCGACCAGCCGAACGCCGTCAGCCGATCCCGCATGGCGTATTGCAGCGCGCTGCTCTCGCGGTTGTGCAGGACCTGATGGGCCGAGGATTGCCGCACGTAGAGCAGCGCCTTGCGCTCCAGATGGTGAGGGCGGACCTTGTCAGAGATCATCGCCGGCCTCCGTCCGCCAGACCGCGCCGTTTGCCTGCGCGTGTTCCAGGATCAGCCGCACCATCAGACTGGTCAGCGCGCCGCGCGTTTCTTCGGGCAGCTCCCGCCACGCCGGCACCTCCGTCAGCGAGGCGCCGGCGAACAGATCGATCTGCTGTGGACTGCCGCTTCTCTGAGGCCTTCGGCGCACGGCCGGAGTTGCTGGCGGTTGCACCGATCTCCACGTGGTCATGAGCCTCTCCCCGATTCTGGTCGTGAGAGGATCTGCATGCGCCCGAAAGCGGCGCATTCGATGATGTCGACGACGCCTTCAACGCCTGCTGGAGAAGATCAGTCAGGGCCGACAGCGCACCCACACTGACAAAGGATGCCGTCGCCAGACGCAGCGCATCAGGGCACGCTGCCCGGTCGAACATCCAGGCCGGAACCTCCAGCCAACGATCCGCTTCCGACCCGCTCAGCGTGCAGCGGAAAACGACGCCGTCCGCCTTCTCGATCGCCTCATGGATCGCCACCCGTGTTCCGAACCACGGATGCCATCGATAAAACAGCTCTCGAAAAACGGTCCCGTGGGCGTTCTCAAACCTTGTTGTACAATGAGGTCCGCACCCACCAGGGGTGCCGTCGGGGAAGTGGTTGGAATTCGGGGGTGGCGTAATCTCCGGCT
>DATIXH010000491.1:0-3862 GCA_035518775.1 Candidatus Acidiferrum sp. | reverse complement strand
GTCAACCGCGCCAACGCCGAGGGCCGCGGCCGCCAGCTCTGCGAGCGCCTCAAGGAGCTGATCCCGCGCCAGCTCTTCAAGATCGCCATCCAGGCCGCCATCGGCGCCCGCGTCATCGCGCGCGAGACCGTGAGCGCACTGCGCAAGGACGTCACCGCCAAATGCTACGGCGGCGACATCACCCGCAAGCGCAAGCTCCTGGAGAAGCAGAAGGAGGGCAAGAAGAAGATGCGCCAGTACGGCAGCGTCGAGATCCCCCAGTCCGCCTTCCTCGCCGCCCTCAAGATGGGCGACGACTGAGCGTAATGTGTCCCCTCGCCCGCGGAGCGCTACGGCATTCACGGATTTTTCTTGTCGGGTGAAGGGATCGGTGATTCATGGGGTGTCATCTCTATCATGAGGTGGCATGCCATGGGCGGTTTTGAAGGAGCGTTTGGGGACAAGCGTCGTTCGGCGGTATTGGCGCTACTGGAAGAGGCCATGGTGGCGCAGTCGTCTGTGGTGGTTCGCCGGCTCGGGGAGGATCGCGCTGGCGAGATGTCGGCGCACCGTGTGTTGTCGGCGGCAGCGGTAACGCCGGCCGGGATCGTGGACTGCTTGGCGCGGCGGACGGCAGCGGCGGTGACGGGCCGGCGGATTGTGGTGCCACAAGACACCAGCGAAGTGAACTTTCCCGGCCGTCGTCGGAAGAGTTTGGGGCCGGCCGGTCGTACCGGCACCACGCCCGGTTTTTTCGTCCATGCGGCGGTGGCGGTGGACGCCGACGACGAGGCGGTGTCGGGGCTGGTCGACGTGGCAATCTGGACGCGCGATGGCCGGGGCGTGGAGGATCGCCGCCAGCGCCGTTTTGCGGACAAGGAGGCGCATCGCTGGCTGGCGACCGCCAAGTGCGTGAGCGAGCGCTTGGCAGCGGCGCGCGAGCGGATCGTGGTCGGAGACAGCGAGAGCGATATCTACGCGCTGTTTGCCCGCCGTCCAGCCGACACGCATCTGGTGGTGCGCTGCGGGCAGAACCGGGCGCTTGCGGACGGCCAGCGGCTGTTCGACGCGGCGCAGGCTTGGCCGGTGCTGGGGTGCCAGACGGTCAAGGTGCCGTCGCGCGGGCCGGGAGATGCCGGTCGCGAGGCCACCGTCGAGCTGCGTGCCGGCGTGGTGGCGCTGCATCGGCCGCGTCATGGCAAGCGCGAAGGCGACCCGGCGACGCTCGCCGTGACACTGGTCGAAGCGATGGAGATGGCGGCACCGAAAGGCGTAACGCCGTTGCATTGGCGCCTGCTGACGACGTTGCCGGTGAGCGATCTGGCGGCGGCGATCGACGTTGTGCAGCTCTATCGCTTGCGATGGCGGATCGAGCAAAGCTTTCGCATGCTCAAGAGCGATGGGCTGAAGCTCGAGGAGGCTCAAACTTTCGATCCGCATCGCCTGTTCAACCTCGCGGCACTCGCGATGGGCGCTGCCGTCCGCATTATCCAGCTGGTCGATGCCCGCGACGGCAGCAATCGTCCCGCCAGCGATGTCGCAACCGCGGCGGAAATTGCGGCCGCTGGTGCGCTCGGCCCCACCCTCGAAGGCAAGACCGAGCGCCAGCGTAATCCCCATCCCAAGAACGGCCTCGCCTGGCTCAGCTGGATCGTCGCACGGCTCGGCGGCTGGAACTGCTACTACAAGCCCCCTGGCCCGAAAACCATGCGACAGGGTTGGGACCGCTTCGCCGCTATCGCCGAGGGGTTCGCGCTCGCCAGCACCAAGGGACCAAATCCGTGAATCCCATAGCGCTTCGCGGTAGAGGGGACACCGTGACTCCGTCTCAATACGGCGTCGCCGCGCCGTAATCGCCGATGTAGCTGTGGTGGGTGACGAGGCCGCTGTCCGGCCGCCAGTAGTGCAGGTGGCAGGCGGGGGGCTCCATGATCCAGGCGGTGGGGATGCCGTCCTTCAGGTCGAGGGCGACCTGGTGGGCGGTGGCGGGGGCGGTCGTCACCACCGTGCCGTTCCAGCGCACCACCATCGGGCGGTGGACATGGCCGCAGACGATGCGCTCGATCCGCGGATGCTCGGCCACGAGGACGCCGAGGGCGGCGCTGTTCTCGCAGTTGATGGTGTCCATCTCGGTGAGGCCGGTGAGGAAGGGCGGATGGTGCATGGCGATGATGACCGGGAGGTCGGGGCGCTCCTCCAGCCGGGCGGCGAGCCAATCGAGGCGGGCCTGGCAGAGCCGGCCGCCGGACTCGCCGGGAATGAGGGTATCGAGGGCGAGCAGGCGGAGCGGCAGGTCGTCGATCGCGTACTGCAGGAACTCGCCGTCGCGCGGCAGATAGGGCTGGTCGGCGAAGGCCCGGCGCAGCGCGGTGCGCTCGTCATGGTTGCCGGGCATCAGCGCCCAGGGGATTTCCAGCGCGCCCAGAAGCTCGCGCAGATGGGCGTATTCGGCGGCGCTGCCCTGGTCGACGAGGTCGCCGGTGATCCAGACGAAATCGGGGCGGCGGGCGAGGCCGTTCAGGTGGGCGACGGCGCGCCCAAGGAACGCCGGCGTGTCGATGCGGCCGAACAGCCGCTCGCCCTTGGCGGTGACATGAAGGTCGCTGATCTGCGCCAGCAGCATCAGGACTCGTAGGACACGACGGAGAAGAACGGCACGTTCAGCTTGCTGCGGCCGTTGAGGAAGCTGAGCTCGATGATGCAGGCGGCAGCGCGGACATCGGCGCCGACCTTCTGCAGCAGCGCGATGGCGGCGCTGAGCGTGCCGCCGGTGGCCAAGAGGTCGTCGAGCACGACCACGCGCTGGCCGGGCGCCACGGCGTCGGCCTGCACCTCGACCGTATCGGTGCCGTATTCGAGGTTGTAGCTGTAGGGGATGGTGGCGCCCGGCAGCTTGCCCTTCTTGCGCACCATGATGAAGCCGCAATCGAGCTTGAGGGCGAGCGGGGCCGCCACCAGGAACCCGCGCGATTCGATGCCGACCAGCAGGTCCGGGCGCTGCGGGCGGATGGCCTCGGCCAGCACGTCCACCGTGGCGTGCCAGGCCTGGGCGTGCGCCAGCAGGGTGGAGATGTCGTAGAACAGGATGCCCGGCTTGGGGAAATCCGGGATCTGCCGGATATGGTCCTTGATCTGGATCGCGGGTTGGTTCGGCATGGCGCGGCGGCTGCTGGGCGGGGGCGGCAATCTAGCGGGTCCCGGCAGGGCGCGCAATTTCGCATCCGGCGGCAGGCATGATACATAGCGGGAGTGGGGAAGCTGGGAGTCGGGGTCCGATGACGGCAGGGCTGATGGAAACCGCGCGGCAGGGCGAGGACATCGTTCTTACCGCCGCCGGCGCCTGGACGATCCAGGCCGCGCGGACGCTCGACGGGCAGCTGCGGCAGCTGGCCTCCGCCGGGGCCAAGAAGGTGCTGATCGTGCTCGCCGACCTGACCGCCCTCGACACCGCCGGCGCCTGGCTAATCGCGCGCACCGAGCGCGAGCTGCGGGCGGCCGGCATCGCCGTCGACATCGGCGGCGCCAAGCCGGGCCACCAGGCCCTGCTGACCCGCATCATGGAGGCCGGGCAGCCGGCGCCGCTGGCGCCGGCGCCGCATTTCCATCTGATCGACGTCGTCGCCGGCCTCGGCGAGGCGGCCTTTCACGGGCTGCGCCAGGGCCGCGACCTCCTGAGCTTCTACGGCGCCATCCTGTTCGCGGTCGGGCGGGTGCTGCGCCACCCCAGCCGCATCCGTATCATCTCGCTGGCGAGCCATGTCGAGCTGCACGGCCTCGACGCCATGCCGATCGTCGGCATCCTGCTGTTCCTGGTCGGCATCGTCATCGCCTATCAGGGCGTCGATCAGCTGCGCCAGTTCGGCGGCGAGATCTATGTGGTCAA
>DATIXH010000490.1:0-2327 GCA_035518775.1 Candidatus Acidiferrum sp. | reverse complement strand
AGCGGCAACCGGCAGTATATCACGCAGGGCAATCTCGCGGAAAATCCGAAGGCCTATCTCTTCCTCATCGACTATGCGCAGCGGCGGCGCATCAAGATCTGGGGCGAAGCGCGCATCGTCGAGGGCGATGCCGAGCTGTCGGCCAGGCTGATGCCGGAGGGCTACAAGGCGCGCCCCGAGCAGGTGATCCTGTTCACCGTTTCCGCCTGGGACTCGAACTGCCCCCAGCACATTCCGCAGCGCTTCGACGCCGAGGATGTGGCGGCGGCGCTCGCCGAGCGCGACCGCCGCATCGCGGCACTCGAGGCGGAGATCGGGCGACTGCGCGAGCCGCAGTCGGAATCCAAATAGGGTCGCAGTCAGCGGTGCCCTGCGGCGAAGACTCGCGATGCACAAGCTTCATTGATTCCCCCGCGAAAGGGCTAGGGCATCTACACATTTTTGAGGGTCCAGCCCGCGGCGAAGGCGCGGAAGTAGGTGAGGCCGTTGTGGAAGGTGATCGGACCGGGCGGTTTGGCTTCGTATTCGTGCCAGCCGCCGAGCTTGGCGATGACCCAGGCGGCCCAGGCGAGGGTGTCCTTCGGATGGGGGTTCTTCTGCCGCGCTGTGTTGCCCTGAAGACGGGCATTGAGGGCCGCAATGGCGGCGATCTCGCGGCCTGTGAAGGTAAGGCTGGCCGGCCGCTGATCGCGGCCGTCGCGGGCCTGGACGAGTTGCAAGATGATGGCCGCCGCCTTGGCGGCGATGGCGACCAGCTTGAGCAGCCGGTCGGCGGTGGCGAGCTGACTGTCTTCGAGGCGCAGGCCCTGGAGCTTCAGGGTGCGGAAGAACTGCTCGATGAGCCAGCGCTGCCGATACCACTCGACGATCTGCCAGGCGGCGTCGACGCTGTCGACCGCGTGGGTGGTCAGCAGAATCCAATGCACGGGCTCGGCATCGCGCGGGGGATTGTGTTCGATGACCTCCACCGCATTGACCTGGAGGCTATCGGGCAACCCCTCTTCCCCTGTGGTCGCTGGCCGCTTGAGCCTCAGCGAGGCGAAGCGAAGCGAGAGATGCGCTTTGCGCGGGCGGCGGTTGGCGCGTTCGCGCAACTCGATCGTCGCCATAGCGGCGGCCGGCAGGCCGGCCATGGCGGCGCGCACCGTGCCGCCCTCGACCAGGGCGTGATCGTTCATCAGCCGGGTGAGCAGATGGACGCTGTCGGTCGGCGTCAACACCCAGTGCGCATAGAAGTCCGCCTCCCGATCCCCGACGATCGTGATCAGCCGCGCCGCCGCCAACGTCTCCTTGGCTTCCTCGGCGCCGGCAATCCAGCGGCCGGACTCCTTTTCCGCCAACCGCCGTCGGGCGTGCGGCGTGGTCACCTCACCCTGGCGCGTCCACACTCGGCCGCCGGCCAGGCCCAGCACGGCCCCGCTGTCGGCATCCACGGCGAGCAGCGGATGCAACAGCACGCCAAACACATTGCCTTTCTTGATCTTGCCCAGCCCGCGCCGGTCTTCTTCCGTGGTCGCGAACTTGATCTCGCAGGTGTCCTCGAGGGCCAGAACATGCCGGCCCGACGCCGCCGGCCGCGTCTGCTCGCTCCAGCCCTCCGTCAGCTTCTCGACCGTCACGCTCTCATTGGCCAAGAACCGCCAAAAGCGCATCTGCACCGACCAGCATCCTTGCGCCAGCCGCCGCAGGCATACAGTCCGGCACGCCACCATACGCCCGAGAAGCGCCGCCCCCCTTTATCGAGACGCCGGTCCCCGAACCGTCCCAGCGACCAATCGATCTCTCCCATGGCGACACTCCGGTTTGCCCAAAGTGCCCCTGACTGAATCACAACACGCAGCGCTTCTGGAATCTCTAGTCGCTACATCGAGTCACTATGTCGCACCGAGATGTGTAGATGCCCTAGCGCTTTCGCGGGGGAATCAATGGAGTTTTCACACGCGAGGGTCGAGGCAGCTGATCCCACGGCCTCGGCGACCGCTCGAGGACGGCCTGGAGGCTCGTTCAAGTCGGTGCAACATCGCCGGTCGCCTCCTGACACAAGGCTGTCAGGAGGACAGCGCGTCGGCAACCCGCCCGGGGCAAGGACGCTCTTTACGGGGACGGATCACCTCGGGCATTAGTTCGAATCAGCGATCCGAGGCTGCTCCACGCGCACCCGCCCATGCACGGCACCATCAACCGACCGCACGCGCTCAGCAAGACGCGGGCCCGGCGCCTCTGGCTCGGCGCTCAGCGGCTCGACAGCGCGGCGCCGTTCGGCGGCGGGCCGGCAGCGACGCAGGCGGCGGTCGAGCATCTGGGCTACGTGCAGATCGACACGATCA
>DATIXH010000489.1:0-32065 GCA_035518775.1 Candidatus Acidiferrum sp. | reverse complement strand
GCTTTTATCCACAGGAGATTGCGGCGCCCCAAGTCCGCCTGAAAACCGCTCACAGCCTCGGACGGGATCGCTGTCGCTAATCAGCAAACCCGCCCGGCGTCCCGACGCGATCTGGACACGCCTGGGCGCTGACGGCTGAGGCACTCGAGGGACTCTGTCTCAAAGCCGCACCGCCTGCCCCGTCCGCATGCTTTCGTCCGCGGCGAACACGATGCGCAGCGAGTTGATCGCGTCGGCCCAATGGTCTCGGAGATCCGCCTCGCCGCGGATGGCTTTCAAGAACAGCCTTTGCTCGCGCTCGCAAAGCTCCCGGTGGGCGGGCTCGTCCTCGGTCGATTCGATCGTGTCGGGCGTCAGGAACGCGCCGTTGGCGTCGAGCGCCGCATGGTGGATGCGCAGCGCGTCGGTCTTCGTGTGCGCCTCGTGGTCGGACGATTTCAGCCTTCCGCCGGCGGTTTCCCTGGCGACGATGGAGACGGAGCCCTTCGGCCCGATCATGTCCTTCACGAAGAAGGCGGTCTCGCTCATCATCGGCCCCCAGCCGGCCTCGTACCAGCCGACCGAGCCGTCGTCGAAGGTGACGTGCAGGTGGCCGTAGTTGTAGACCTTGACCTCGTTGCTGAGGTGCGCGCCGATCCCGTGCACGCGCACCGGCTTGGCACCGGTCATCTGGCACATGACGTCGACATAGTGGACGCCGCAATCGACGATCGGCGACAGCGAATTCATGAGGTTCTTGTGCCAGTTCCAGGCCGGCCCCACGCTCTGCTGATTGAGGTTCATGCGCATGGCCAGCGGCTTGCCGAGGGTGCGCGCCACCTCCACGAACTTGGTCCAGGAGGGATGGACGCGCAGGATGTAGCCGATGACCAGCTTCTTGTTCTTGGCTTTGGCCTTGCGCACGACCTTCTCGGCGTCGGCCACGTTGGTGGCGATCGGCTTCTCCATGAAGACGTGGCAGCCGGCGTCGAGCGCCTTCAGGGCGTAGGACGCGTGCGTGTCGGGATAGGTGTTGATGGAGACGGCGTCGGGCTTGGCGATCTCCATCGCCTGGGCGAAGTTCTCGAAGCGCGGGACGTCGTCGAGCTCGGGCGGGAGGTCCTTGCGCGACGTGATGGTCCGGCTCATCAGCCCGACCAGCTCGAAGCCGTCGATCGATTTATAGGCCTTGGCGTGCGACAGGCCCATATTGCCGACGCCGACGACGAGGACGCGGACCTTGTTCCCCATGCTGCGTTCTCCCTTGCGCCGGTTCGTTGTATTGCGCGTGTATCCGGCCGATTGGCGGTCAGCCTAACCTAGGCCTCGTTCGGCGGTCAAACCGACGGTGTTCCCAGCGCGCGCAAAAACCTATGGGCGCGGCACAGCGGTTGGCTCGGCTGCAAGGCGCTGCAGAAGCGCCATGCGTCCTTCGACACGCTCAGGATGAGGGGAAATCCTCGTGGCACGAAGATAAGGTCCTCATCCTGAGCTTTTCGAAGGGCGCACGTTACCGATCCGAGTCTCCCGCGACGACCTGTCTTGCTGAGAGGGTCCGGGCGTCGCCTACGCCGCCAGCCGCGGGCGCTGATCGAGGGCGTGCTGCACGATGGCGCGGACGCGCTCGCGCTCGGCACCTTCGAGGACGAGGCGCGGGGCGCGCACCAGCTCGCTGCCGAGGCCGGCCATGTTCTGGGCCAGCTTGATCTGCTGCACGAGCTTGTGGCCGATATCCAGGTGCAGCAGCGGCATGAACCACCGATAGAGCGGCAGCGCCTCCTTGTGGCGGCCGGCCGTGACGAGGTCGTAGAGCCGCACGGACTCCTCGGGGAAGGCGTTCACCAGGCCGGAGACCCAGCCGACGCAGCCCAGCACCAGGCTCTCGAAGATGAGGTCGTCGACGCCGCAGAACAGGGTGTAGCGGTTGCCGGTGGCGTTCACGATGTCGGTGAGGCGGCGCGGATCGTCGGAGGATTCCTTGATGGCGACGATGGTCGGCTCCGACGCCAGTTCGGCGAACATCTCCGGCGTGATGTCGACGCCGTAGGCCGGCGGATTGTTGTAGACCATGATCGGCAGGTCGCTGGCGCGCGCGACGGCGCGGAAATGGGCGAGGGTCTCGGCCGGCGCGGACTTGTAGACCATGGGCGGCAGCGCCATCAGGCCGTTGATGCCGATCTTCTTGGCGTCGACGGCATAGCGGCCGGCCAGCGTCGCCGTGTATTCGGCCACGCCGGCGAGCACGGGTACACGGCCCTTCACCGTGTCGATCGCGAGCTTCAGGACCTGGCGCTTCTCCTCGGCCTCGAGCGAGCAGTTCTCGCCTACCGTGCCCAGCATGATGAAGCCGTGCACGCCGGCCCGCAGCAGGCGCTCGATATGGGCGGCGGTGGCAGCGAAATCGATCGACTGGTCCGGCTTGAAGGCGGTGGTAACCGCCGGGTAGACGCCCTTCCATTGGGTCATTGTCTGCTTGTCTCCGAGTTGACTGCCCGAGCCCGGATCGCACGCTGCCATTGGCGGCCCGGGCAGTCAATCCGACGCGCCCGGCTGCGCGTTAACCGTCCCGATCGCACCGGCGGGCGATTGATGCGGATCAACCGACCGCCGAAGAGTTCTGCTATGTTGAGCAATTATAACAGCGCCAGGAGCCACAGCGATGCAGGGCCTCCGAATCCCAGTCGTCATGCTGCTGATCGGGCTAGCGCCCGCCGCGTGGGCACAGGACAATAGCGCGGCCGTCGCCGCCGGCCGCGACCTCGGCCTCAAATGGTGCTCGGAGTGCCATCTCGTAGAGAGAGGCCAGCCGAACCCGCCGTCGGATGCGGTGCCCAGCTGGTATGCCATCGCCAAGGATCCGGCGACGACAGAGGCCGGCCTGCACGCCTTCTTCGCCACGCCTCACAAGCAGATGCCGAACATTGTGCTGACGCGGCAGGAGACGGACGAGATCGTCGCCTACATCCTGAGCCTGAAGTCGCAGTAGCCGGGACGTCGCGCCGCACTTGGCGGCGGGCGCGCGGCCACATATAACCGCGCGCCATGGCTCCTCCATCGCCGCGCGATTTCCTCCGCCGCCTGTTCGAGGCCGCCCTCGGCGCCGCGGATCCGGCGCGTTGCGTGCCATCGCACCTGCCGGCCGCGCCGACGGGCCGCACAATCGTCGTGGGCGCCGGCAAGGCCGCCGCCAAGATGGCGCGCGCCGTCGAAGACCATTGGGGCGGCCCGCTCTCCGGCCTGGTCGTCACACGCTATGGCCATGGGGTGCCGTGCGAGCGCATCGAGGTGGTGGAGGCGGCCCATCCGGTGCCGGACGCCGCGGGGCAGCAGGCAGCCGCACGTATCCTCGAGACCGTCCGCGGATTGTCCGCCGACGACCTCGTGCTGTGCCTGATTTCCGGCGGCGGCTCGGCGCTGTTGGCGCTGCCGGCGCCGGGTCTCACGCTCGACGACAAGCGGGCGGTCAATCGGGCCCTGCTGAAATCCGGCGCCAACATCGCGGAGATGAACTGCGTGCGCAAGCATCTGTCCGCGATCAAGGGTGGACGGCTGGCTGCGGCCGCGGCACCGGCGCGCGTGGTGAGCCTGCTGATCTCCGACGTGCCGGGCGATGATCCCGCGGTGATCGCGTCGGGGCCGACGGTGCCGGATCCCACGACCTTCGCCGATGCGTTGGCCGTCCTTGAGAAATACCGGATCACCGAGCCCGCGGCGGCACTGGCTCGCCTGCGGGCGGCGAAGGACGAAACCCCGAAGCCGGGCGGCCCGCGCTTCGCGCGCGTGGAGACCACGATCATCGCGCGGCCGCAGGATGCGCTCGAGGCGGCCGCGGCCGCGGCGCGGCAGGCCGGCGTCACGCCAGTCATCCTGGGCGACAGCATCGAGGGAGAGGCCCGCGAGGTCGCGCTCGTCCATGCCGGCATCGCGCGGCAAGTGCGGCGCCACGGCCAGCCGGCCGCCGCGCCCGCCGTCCTGCTCTCGGGCGGCGAGACCACGGTGACCGTACGCGGCCAGGGCCGCGGCGGACGCAACGCCGAGTTCCTACTGGCGCTCGCAGTGGCGCTCCAGGGCGAGCCGGGCATCCATGCCGTCGCCGGCGACACCGACGGCATCGACGGCACCGAGGACAATGCCGGCGCGTTGCTCGACCCGACCAGCCTGGCGCGCGCCGCCGCCGTCGGCATCGACGCCAAGCGGGCGCTGGCCGACAATGACGGTTACGGATTCTTTGCAGGACTCGGCGACCTCATCATCACGGGGCCGACCCGCACGAACGTGAACGATTTCCGAGCCATCCTTATCGAGGCGGCAAGTTAGGCTTCCGCCCCGCGTCATGTCCCGCTAGGTTCAGCGCATGAGACGCAAACGCCAAGCCAAGATCGTGGCCACACTGGGACCGGCGAGCGCCACGCCGACGGTGATCCGCGGCCTGTTCGATGCCGGCGCCGACGTCTTCCGCCTGAACTTCAGTCACGGCGCCCACGCCGATCACCGCGAGCGCTTCGCCATCATCCGGCAGATCGAGTCCGATACCGGCCGGCCGATCGGCGTCATGATGGACCTGCAGGGCCCGAAACTGCGCGTCGGCAAGCTGGCGGGCGGCGGTTGCGACCTCAAGGCCGGCCAGCGGTTCCGCCTCGACATGACGCCGGCGCCCGGCGATGCGTTGCGCGCGCCGCTCCCCCATCCCGAGATCTTCAAGGCGGTGGCACCGGGTACGGAGCTGCTCCTCGATGACGGCAAGCTGCGGCTGCGAGTCGAGGAATGCGGCGCGGAATTCGCGGAGACGACGGTCGTGACGGGTGGCCGCCTGAGCGACCGCAAGGGCGTCAACGTGCCCGGCGTGGTGCTGCCGATCTCGGCGCTCACGGAAAAGGACCGCACGGACCTGCAGGTCGGCCTCGACCTCGGCGTCGACTGGGTGGCGCTATCGTTCGTGCAGCGGCCCGAGGACGTGGCGGAGGCGCGCCGCCTGATCGCCGGGCGGGCGGCGGTGCTGGTGAAGCTCGAGAAACCGGCCGCCATCGACCGGCTGGAGGAGCTGATCGAGCTGGCCGACGCCGTCATGGTGGCGCGCGGCGACCTCGGCGTCGAGATGCCGCCGGAGGACGTGCCGGCCCTGCAGAAGCGCATCATCGCGGCGAGCCGCGAGGCCGGGAAGCCGGTGGTCGTGGCGACGCAGATGCTGGACTCCATGGTGCATGCGCCGGCGCCGACGCGGGCCGAGGCCTCGGACGTCGCCACCGCCGTCTATGACGGCACCGACGCGGTGATGCTGTCGGCCGAGACGGCGTCGGGCGAATACCCGCTGGAGGCCGTGTCGATGATGAACCGCATCATCACGCGCGTGGAGCAGGACCCCTACTACCGCCGCTTCCTCGCTACCCAGCATCGCGAGCCCGAGGCGACCGCGCCGGACGCCATCAGCGCCGCCGCGGCGCAGGTCGCGCACACGCTCTCGGCGGCGGCGATCGTCACCTATACGACCTCGGGCTCGACCACTTTACGAGCCGCCCGCGAGCGGCCGGAGGTGCCGGTGCTCTGCCTCACCGAGCGGATGGAGACGGCGCGCCGCTTGGCGCTCTGCTGGGGCACCCATTGCGTGCAGACGAAAGACGTCAGCAGTTTTTCGGAGATGGTCGACAAGGCCTGCCGCATCGCTCGCGAGCAGGGCATCGCCGACAAGGGCCAGCGCCTCGTCGTCACCGCCGGCGTGCCCTTCGGCACCCCCGGCTCCACCAACGTGCTCAGGATCGCGTGGGTGGAGGACTGACCGGCAGCAGCGGCTCGGCCGGACGGCGGAACAGCACGCGCTGATAGACGTATCCAATTGCCATCAGGCTAAGGCCGAGGCCGAGGAACGAAGCCACGCGGTAGAGCCCGGTGAGGACGGCCGCGTCGAGCAGGAACACCTTGCCGATCGCCAGCAGGACGACCGCCGCCGAGGCCCAGCGCAGGGTCGGGCCGCCGCGGACGATGCCGGCGACCAGCAGGGCCACGCCGTAGAGGATCCAGCCGACCGAGTAGGCGTAGTTCTCGGCGCTCGTGACGGGGCCGAAGTCGATGCGGCTGCCGTGGAACCACTGGCGCAGCTCCAGCGTGACGAAGGCGAAGCCGAGCAGCACCGCCAGGCTCGACAGCGACAGCGCGATCCACGGACGCTGCGGATCCCGGAGATCGCGGCTGAGCGGCGCCGCCAACAGCGCGGGCGCGGCATAGGCCGGGATCAACCAGTTGAAGAGCGGCCACCAACCGAGTTCCTGGGCGCTGAGCAGCGGATTGGCGTAGAGCAGCGAACCAGCCACCAGCGCTGCCACGGCGACGGCCGTGACGGCCCGGGCCAGGGTCAGGCGCTGCGCCTGCGCGCCCACCGGCAGGCGCACCAAGCCGAGCGCGATCAGCAACCAGGCCATGACGGTGCAGGACAGCTCGGCGAGGCCGATATCGCCGAGCAGCAAGATCGTGCCGTGGAACAGCTGACGGATCTCGAGCGCGACGAAGAACAAGCCGACCGCGCCGCCCAGGCCCTGCAGCCAGACCCCGAGGCGGCCATCCGGCGAACCCGCCAAGGCGACGCCCAGCGCCACCAGCAGCAGCGCCGGCAGACCATAGACCAGGAGCAGCAGATTGAGGAGCGGCCAGCCGCCGACCTCCTCCCACAGGAACAGCGGGTTCTTGGCCAGCAGCGGGCCGACGACGAGGGCCGCCACGGCCAGGGCCGTGACGACGCGCAGGCTGCCGAGCAGCACCGGACGCTGATCGCGGCGAACGAGATAGGCCAGGCCGAGGGCGATCAGCAGCCAGGCGACGATCAGGCAGGAAAGCTCGGTGAGGCCGACGTCGCCCAGCACCAGCACCGCGCCATGGAACAGCTGACGGATCTCCAGACTGACGAACAGCAGGCCGAGGACGCCGGCCAAGCCCAGCAGCCAGATCGCGAGCGCCGGCTCCGCCGAGCGCTCGATCTCGCGGGCGATGGCGGCGAGCAGCAGCGCCGGCAGCGCATAGGCGAAGGCCAGCCAGTTGAGCAGCGGCGATGCGCCCACGGGCTCGGGCGCGAGCAGCGGATTGACCGCGACCAGCGTGCCGACGATCAGCGCAACTGCCGCCAAGGCAACGACGATGCGCATGCCCCAGAGCGGCGCGGGTCGCGGACTAAGGCGGGCGACGCGCGCGAGCCCGAGGGCGATGAGCAGCCAGGCGACCGCGAAACCGGCGACCTCGACGAGTCCGAGGCGGTCGAAGCTGTAGGGCAGGCCGCCCTGGAAGAAATGATGCAGTTCGAGGGTCACCAGCAGGAAGCCGATGGTGACGGCCCCGGCCTCCAGCACGGTCACGAGCGCATCGTCGCGCTCGCGCCGGAACAGCCAGGCCGCGCCGGCGAAGGCGACAAGCGGCACGCCATAACCGTAGAGCAGCCAGTTGAAGACCGGCGTCGTCCCGATGGGAGAACCGACGACCCAAGGTCCCGGCACCAGCCGCGCCAAGACCAGGCCAGCCGCGACCCAGGCCGCGTAGCGGAACCAGGCGATGTGCAGGCGCGATTCGATCCAGGCGATCGCCGGCAGCAGCAGCGCCCAGCCGACGGCAATCCAGCCATGCTCCAGCTCGAGCGGGATGGCGAAGGCGATGAAGCCGCTGGCCGCCAGCGCATAGACGCCGAACGATTCCTCGTAGCTCCGGCTGACCGCGCGCGAGCGCGCGACGACGGCGCCCGCCCCCGCCGCAAAGACGGCAAGGGCAACGCTGACCAGACCCCAGGGCGGCAGTCCTTCGACTACCCGTAGCCTGACATAGGAGATGAGGAAAAAGGCGGCGGTGCTAAGGACAGACAGCAGCGCCCAGCGCACCGGCTGGCGCGCACCCCACAAGGCGCCGAAGCCGCCGAAGGCGAACAACCCGCCGATGCCGAGCCCGGCGAGAGCGAAGCGGCCGGTATCGACACTCTCCACCATCGCGGCCGGCCAACCGGCCAGGAGCAAGGCGGCGAGCATGCTGGCCAACGCGGCCAGCGGTTCCTGCTCCATGCGCAGCCGCGCCAGCGCCAGTTGACCCGCGGCCAGCAGGCCAAAGAACAGCCAGCCGTAGAGGTCGTAGTGGGCGGCGGCGGTCAGCGCCGTCATGAGCACGAGGGCGAGCGCGTTGGTCGCCGGCCCCTGCCAATGGGCCGGCGTCCAGTTCTCCACGCGCGCCATCACCAGGTTGCGCTGCGCCCAGGCGGTCGCAGCGACCGTGGCGAGCAGGAATAGAGCGAGCCAGAGGTCGTTGCTCCAGTCGCGCGGCTCAAAGCCGAGCCAGAGGGCGGCCCAGAGGAACCCGCCAGCGACGGCAATCGCCGACGACCACCACCAGCCGCGCAAGCGCGAGAGCACCTGACCGCCGAGCTGAATGGCGAAGAGATAGACGAACAGTACGAGCGCGTTCGGGTGCTGGCTTTGTACGATCGCGGGCGTGACGAAGCCGCCAGCGAGACCGAGCAGGCCGACGAACGGCCCCTGTCGGAGCGCCAGCGCGATGGCGCCCGCCGTGAGGCCGGCCAGAAGCACGAAGCCCGCGGCAGGACCGATGAGCTGATAGAGATAGATGCTGGCGAACAGGCTGGCGTAGAGCACGGCGACGCCTGCCGCCGACAGCGACTGGGCGATGCGGCCTTCGCGCGAGCGCATCCATTCGCCGGCGCCGAGGAGGGCGAAGCCGAGCGCCGCTCCGAGCGCGCACCGGACCTCGGGCCCCAGCCAACCCTGATCGATCGAGTATTTGAAGAGGAAGGCGCCGGCGAGCGCGAGGGCGACGCCGCCGATCCAGATGAAGAGGCGGCCGCCGAGCCGCTCCTCGAGTCCGGCGACGGGGGCGCCCGCCGCGGGCATCGATGCCGGCTCTTCCTTCGAGACGGTGCGATTTATCTGTGGTCGCACCACCGGCTTCGAGATCGCCGGCGCCACTGGCTCTGTTGCCGGAGGCGCCGCGACCGAGGCCGCCTCCCCGGTCCCGGGAGCTTCGATGTGGTCGCTGATGGCGTAGGTCGGAGCGCGGGCCGGCGCGGCAGCCGGAGCGGCCGCCGCGTGCTCGGCGGGCATCGCAAGAGGCGATGACTCCGCTGCCGGCGGAGGCTCGGCGAGCGCGGCCGCAGCCGCGGTTGCGGCGGCTTGCTCGTCGCCGCCAACGGCGTCGGTCGGGGCCGAGGCGGGCTGCATGAACGGCGATGCGGCGATCGGCGCAGGAGCCGGGCTGGCGGCCTGCTGGACCGGTGCCGCCGAGGCGCCCGCCGCGGTGGCTTGCCGGTTTGCGACAGCATCGAGCCGGAGCCGGAGGTCCCTACCCTCGCTGCGCAGCCCCTGGATCTGTAGCTCAAGCCCCTCGATCGCCCGCTGGAGCTTGCCGGTGCGGGACAAAGCCACGAACGCGGCGATCGGCACGCCGATCACGGCAGCCACCAGACCAAACCCTAAGAGGACGAAGAACCCATCCACGAGGAACCTCCGCCAGACCGACCCATCATTTTAATGTAAGTGAACGATCATTCACATTCAAGCCATGTTTCCAGAGATGGGCCAACCTGCAAGGATGTGGTTAACGCCTGCTGAAGAAGCGGACTAAGCTATTAGAAATAATAGCTCACGCAGACGCCGCAGACCCGATGAGCGAAGCCAAGACGACGATCCGCACCACCTGCCCGCGCGACTGCTACGACAGTTGCGGCGTGCTGGTGGTGAAGCGCGACGGCGTCGTCGCCAAGGTGCTGGGTGATCCCGACCATCCCGTGAGCCGGGGCGCGCTCTGCGGCAAATGCGCCATCGCCTACAACGGCGTGTGGCGCGACCCGAACGCCCGGCTCCTGCAGCCGCTCCGCCGGACGGGCCGCAAGGGCGAAGGCCGCTTCGAGCCGGTCTCATGGGACATGGCGCTGGCGGCGATCGCCGAGCGCCTGCAGGGGATCGTCGCGCAACACGGGCCGGCGTCCATCTGGCACACCCACTATACCGGCACCTGCGCCAAGATCGCCGGCGGCTTCCCGATGCGGTTCTTCAACCGGCTGGGCGCCAGCGAAGTGGTGCCCGACAGCATCTGCAACATGGCCGGCCAGGTGGCGCTCGACTACGTGTATGGCAGCGCTGTCACCGGCTTCGACCCGCGCAGCGCCCGCGACGCCGCCTGCCTGCTGCTGTGGGGCGTGAACCCCTCCGCCTCGGGGCCGCATGCCCACAAGCACTGGTTCAAGGAGGCGCGCGGCACGAAGATCGTCGTCGATCCCGTGCGCCACGGCACGGCCGAGGCGGCCGATCTCCACCTGCAGCCCTTCCCGGGCAGCGACGCCGCGCTGGCGTTCGCGCTGTTGCACGTCATCGCCCGCGAGGGGCTGCTCGACCGCCGCTTCCTCACCGAGCACGCCATCGGCTGGGACGAGGTCGAGCCCCTGCTGGCCCCGTGCACGCCGGCCTGGGGCGAGCGGCAGACTGGCGTGCCGGCGCGGCTGATCGAAGAGGCGGCGCGCAGCTACGGCCGCGGCCCATCGCTGCTGTGGCTGGGCCAGGGCCTGCAGCGCCAGCCCATGGGCGGCAACGTGATGCGCGCCTGCGCGCTGCTGCCGGCGGCGACCGGCAATATCGGCAAGCCGGGCGCCGGCTTCTATTACCTCAACGGCAGCGGGCGCAAAGGAATCCGCGAGAGCGTGATCACCGCGCCCCGACTGCGCCGCGAGCCCGAGCGCAGCGTCAGCCAGATGGACCTGGCCGCGACGCTCGAAGATCCCGCCAAGGCGCGCGCGCTCTTCTGTTGGAACATCAACATCGCGGCCTCCAATCCGCAGCAGGCGCGGCTGCGCCGCGCGCTCGAGCGCGAGGACCTGTTCACGGTCGTCGTTGATGCCTTCCAGACCGACAGCGCCGATCTCGCCGACATCGTGTTGCCGGCTGCCGGATTTCTGGAGTTCGACGACCTGGTGTCGGGATATTTCCACATGACGCTTTCGGCCCAGGTGAAGGCCATGGAGCCGCTCGGCGAATCGCTGCCCAACCAGGAGATCTTCCGCCGGCTGGCGCGCGCCATGGGATACAACGAGCCGGAGCTGTTCGAGAGCGACGCCGCGATCCTGCAGAGGCTGCTGGACGGCGCCGGAGTCGCCGGGGGCTTCGCCGCGCTGGCGCAGGCTGCCACGATCGAGCTGTGGCCGGAGCCGCTGATCCAGTTCGCCGACCTGAAATTCCCGACGCCGAGCGGCAAGATCGAGATCGCCTCCGCCAGGGCCGCGGCCGACGGCCATCCGCGCACGCCGCTGCCGCTCGCCGATGCGCGGCCGGACGGGGGCCGCCTGCGGTTGCTGTCGCCGGCCACATCCTGGCTGATGAACAGCAGCTACGGCAACGATCCGAAGATCGGCGAGAAGCTGGGACGGCCGACGGTCGTGCTCCATCCGGACGACGCCGCCGCGCGCGGCATCGTCGACGGCGACAGCGTAGAGCTCAGCAACGAGACCGGACGACTCACCATGAACGCCTGCGTAGCGCCGATGATGCCGGCCGGCGTCGCGCTCGCCCGCAAGAGCCGCTGGCCGAAGCTCACGCCGCAGCGTGCGAACGTGAACCTGCTCTATGACGGCCGCAAGGCCGACATGGGCGAGAGCACTGCGGTGCACGGAACGGAAGTGACGATCGCGCGCGTCGGCTAGATTTGCTTGTCCTTGATGCGCTTCCGCAGCGCCTCGATCTGCTCACTGACGCCCTGCATGTGCGGATTGACCGCGAGCGCCTTCTCGAAGGCCGCGATTGCGTCCTCGTCGCGCTCGAGCGCGGCATCCATCGTGCCGAGGCCCCAGAGCGCGCCGAAATGGCGCGGCTCCAGCGCCAGCGTTTTCTGCACGTCGGCGATCGAGCCCTCGTAGTCGTTGAGCAGCCACAGCACGGTCGCGCGCTTGTTCCAGCCTTCGGCGAAGTCGGGCGCGATGTCGACCATCTTCGTGAAGTCGGCGAGCGCGGTCTTGTAGTCCTGCGACGCCATTGCATCGACGCCCGCGCTCATCAGCTGGTTGACCTCGGGCTTGTCGGAGGTCGTCCAGATCAGCCAGATCTGCTCGACGATCGTCTGCGCCTGGAGCGTGCCCGTGACCTTCTGCAGATCGGCAAATAGTACGTCGAGCCGCGGATCCTTCTGGTCCGCGCGCGCGCCAGAGGTCGCCAAGACCGCAACGGCGAAGGCGACCGCGAATCCGATCGACGAGAGCCGCTTCATGCCGGCAGCGTAAAGCGGGCGGCGGCGCGCTGCCAACAGGTTTTGCTCTTGCCCGCGGACACAAAGCCGTGAATGCTCGATGCTGATCCTTCTTCGCAATTGAATCCCCGATGTCCATCGCCGCATCGTTCTCCCGCAGCTACGCCGAGGCGCGCGCCAAGTTCCGCGCCGCCGCGCAGGCGGCCGGAGCGGCGCTCTCCACCTTCCGCAACCCCGCGGCCGGACCTGGCGAGCCGATCTGCGAGAGCAGCGGCCTGCCGCCGTTTCCGTCCGATGAGGCGCTGTCGACGGACATTGCCTGGATCGGTCCGCGCACCGCGACGCGGCTGGTGTATGCGCAATCGGGGACGCACGGCGTGGAGGGGTTCTGCGGCTCCGGCATCCAGGTCGGCTGGCTGGAGAAGGGACTGCATCGCGACGTACCGCGCGACACCGCGCTGCTGCTGACGCATGCCATCAATCCCTACGGCTTCGCCTGGCAGCGGCGCGTGACCGAGGACAATGTCGATCTCAACCGCAACTTCGTGACGCACGGAGGCGACTATCCGCGCAACGCCGGCTACGAGGCGTTGCAGCACGCCATCTGCCCGCTGGAATGGACGGCCGAGTCGATCGGCGCGGCCGACCGGATCCTGCTCGGCTATATGCAGGAGCACGGCGCAATGGCCTTGCAGGCCGCCATCACCTCCGGCCAGTACAGCCACGCCCAGGGCGTCTTCTACGGTGGTCGGAGCGAGACCTGGTCGAACCGGACGCTGATCGAGCTGCTGCGCGCCCACGCGGGTGGGGTGAGACACGTCGCCTTCATCGATCTGCACACTGGCCTCGGGCCTTACGGCGTCGGCGAGATCATGAACAATCATGCCGCCGGCGATGCGGCCTTCGAGCGCGTGGCGCAGTGGTTCGACCGCGAGGCGACCTCGACCGAAGCGGGCTCCTCGTCCTCCGCGCCGGTAAGCGGCGACACCACGCTGGGCGTACGGCGCGCACTGCCAGGGGCCGAAATCACGGGCATCACGCTCGAATACGGCACGGTGCCGGTGAAGGACGCGCTCGACGCCGTGCGCGCCGACAACTGGCTGCACGCCCATGGCGACCTGCGCGCGCGGCCGGCGCGCGACATCAAGGCGCAGATCCGCGCCGCCTTCTATCCGGAGGGCGACGACTGGAAGGAGATGGTGTTCGAGCGTTCGGTCGACGTGCTGCGGCGAACGCTCGCCGGCCTCGGGCAATCCTAGCAGCGATGGTCGGCTATTCCGGGACGCCGCTGGTGAGGAAGCTCGGCATCCGGCCCGGGCAGCGGGTGGCGCTGCGCACCCCGCCCGACGGCTTTCCCTCGCTGCTGAAGCCGCTGCCGGACGAGGTCATCATCGGCCGCGGGCAACGCGGCTCGACCGACGTCGTGCTGCAGTTCTCGGAATGGCGACGCCTCCTCGGCAGGGAATTCGGCAAAGCGCAGGCCCTGCTCCATCCGGCGGGTGCGCTCTGGGTCTGCTGGCCGAAGAAGGCGGCCAAGCGGCCGACGGATCTCAACGAAGATGCAGTCCGCCGCGTCGGGCTCGAGCACGGCCTCGTCGACGTCAAGATCTGCGCGGTCGACGAGACCTGGTCGGGGCTGAAGTTCGTCTATCGATTGAAGGATCGGCCGAAGAAATAGGGCGGCCCCACGGGGGGCCGCCCTCACATTCCACGATGACCTGCCGCGATCAGTGGTTCGCGTGCACCGGTGCCGAGAACGACCACAGGAAGGACGGGGCCTTGGCCTGGCCGCCCATCATGGTGTCGACCCGCTTGCCCTGGAACAGGGTGATGCCGATCGAGCGGCCGTAGTCGATGGCCTGGTCGGTGTCGCAGCGGCAGAGGATGACGCGGTGCTCGCCGGCATGCTCGACCAGCTTGCGGATGTGCATGCGATCGTCCGGCATGTCGTTGGTCCAGTAGATCTTCATGAGGTCTACGCCGAGGTCGCCGCGGTCCATGAACGGCAGCGAAAGGTGCGACAGGCCGTCGAGGCAGATGCGGTAGCCGCGCTTGCGCGCGAAGTCGCGGACGTAGAGGAAGCTGCCGAGGTCGGCGAACACGTCGATCTTGTGGAACTCCAGCACCACCGTGCCGCGGATCATGCTGCTGACGCTGGCGTCGAAGGCCTGGAACTCCGGCGACAGCACGCTGCCGACGTTCAGGTTGACGGAGAAGTTGCCGGAGCCGAGCAGGCGCGCGCGCAGGCCGGCCATGTCCTGGTCGCTGGCGGCCTCGGGCGCGTTCTTCGCGGTCAGCATCTGCAGCGTGCGGCGGTCGAGCGCCTTGGTCATGTGCTGGAACAGCCAGCGGTCGGCGGTGAGCCGCGTGCCCGGGCCGAGCGCGCGCTCGAGATCGGGGATCGAGGTGTAGACCTCCTCGAACACCGGCACGATCGTGCGGTCCTCGGTGATCAGGCAGGCCGGCTGATGGCGCACGAAGCGCGCGAGATCGACCGTGCCGACGGTGTTCACGATGGCGGCGAAGCGGGCGAGGTCGAGCGGCGCGGCCTCGACGGGCGGCGCCTGCTCCGGCGTGCTCGGCGCCGGCGCGCCCGGCTTGGCGGCCGGCTCGGCCAGCAGCGACTCGACCAGGGCCTGGAACTGCGGCAAGGAGTCGTTGAGGTTGTAGGTGGTGGAGAACTTCGACTCCGCGTCCTGCTCGACATGGAACAGCGGATCGTCGTGGAACAGCATCTGGATGCGGCGGAGCGCGGCCTTGATCTCGGCGATGCGGCTGTCCTTCAGCACGCAGATGACATCGGAGTTGCGCAGCATGAAGACGCGGCCGGAGAACTGGCTGACGAGCGCGCGGAACATGTCGAGCGCGAACACCAGGTTCTCGTTGCGCGAGCGCGGCCCGAGCTTCGAGAGATGGATGTGCAGCGCCCAGCCGCGCTCGCTGTGCGCGCCGATGCGCTGGACGTATTCCGACAGGGATTGCTCTTCGGCCGCCGCCCGCTTCACGATCGACACCTGGGCTTGCGCTTGCATGATCAGTCTCTCCGCTCTTCCACTCGCCTCGTTCCCCCGCCGCCGGCCACGCGCGAGGAGAGACCCACCAATCCCCGGCGCGCGGCTGCGACGAACCGGTGGTAATTTACACTATCTTAAGCCAATAATGCGTTAAGCCACGCAGTTAATTTTCAGTTTTTATTTGGTTAAACGCTAGTAATACTTGGTTAAACGAGGATTCGTGGATCGAAACTAAGGTGATCGGATCGGCTGCGTTGCGTCCTTCGACAAGCTCAGGATGAGGGTCTTTCATTGTGTCATCAAGATTTCCCCTCATCCTGAGCTTGTCGAAGGACGCAGGGTAGAGATGCCGCTCGTCAACTTGGCAGGACGCGGCCCGCCGGTGGCCCAGTCCAACAGCTCGACCGTATGCAGCACCGGCACCGGCGCGCCCGGCGCGAGCTGAGCGATGCACCCGATGTTGCCGGTGGCGACGGCATCGGACCGGGTGGCCGCGATGTTGCGGAGCTTGCGCTCGCGCAGCGCGCCGGCCAGCGCGGGCTGCAGCAGATTGTAGGTGCCGGCCGAGCCGCAGCAGAGATGGCCCTCCGGCACGTCGCGCACCGTGAAGCCGGCCGCCGTCAGCAGCGCCTTCGGCTGCGCCGTGATCCTCTGGCCGTGCTGCATCGAGCAGGCGGAGTGGTACGCGATCGTGAGCCCGGTGGGCGTGGCCGCCGGCGCCAGGCCGATCTCGCTCAGGAACTCCGTGACGTCGCGCGCGATGGCCGAGACGCGCGCGGCGCGGCTCGCCCATAGCGGATCGTCGCGGAGCATGAAGCCGTAGTCCTTGACCGTCGTGCCGCACCCGGAGGCGTTGATGACGATGGCGTCGAGGCCCGCGCCGTCGAGCTCGCGGCTCCAGGCGGCGATGGTCGCGCGCGCGGCGGCGATCGCCGGCTCTTCCAGGCCCATGTGGTGGGTGAGCGCACCGCAGCAGCCGGCGCCGGCCGCCACGACCACCTCGACGCCGTGGCGCGTCAGCAATCGGACCGTCGCCTCGTTGATCTCCGGCGCCACGACCGTCTGCACGCAGCCCGTCAGAAGCGCGACCCGCTTCCGGCGCGCGCCCCCGGCCGGGAACACCTGCGGCCGGTCGACCGGCGAGGGCGCGGGAAGCGTGCGCGGCGCCAGCGCCAGCATCGCCCGCAGCCGCGCCGGCAGCAGCGGCGCCAGCGGCTTGCCGAGCCAGGCGGCGATCAGCAAAAGGCGGAAGAGCGCGGGCCGCGGCAGCACGGCCGCGAGGACGGCGCGCAGCCAGCGCTCGATGCGCGGGCGGCGGTAGGTCTGCTCGATATGCCGGCGGGCGTGATCGACGAGGTGCATGTAATGGACGCCCGAGGGGCAGGTGGTCATGCAGGAGAGGCAGGAGAGGCAGCGGTCGATGTGCTTCACCACCTCGGCCGTCGCCGGCTTACCGGCTTCCAGCATGTCCTTGATGAGGTAGATGCGGCCGCGCGGCGAATCGAGCTCGTCGCCCAGCAGCAGGTAGGTCGGGCAGGTGGCTGTGCAGAAGCCGCAGTGCACACAGGTCCGCAGGATCTTCTCGGACTCTGCGACGTCGGGATCGCTGAGCTGGGCGAGGGTGAAGGAGGTCTGCATCGACTATCGATGTTGACGGCTGCACAGGTCCATAGCCCTGAAAATAGTCATCGAACAGCGGCAGGGCAAAGCGCTCCGTGTCCGATGCGACCTTGGCGCGCTTGAGCGCAGACGACTCCCATGTTAAGCACGCGGCATGCGTCCGATTCGCAAGAAGACGGCGCCGGCGGGGGTCTTTCCGAAGCGCTTTCTGATATCAACGCTGCGGCAGCTTGGCCAGGAGGTGGGCCTGACCGTGCCGACACTGGTCGCGCCGACGAGTGGCGGCCGGCGCGCACTTCCCGTGCGCATTCATGTCTACCGCGGGCGGCAGGCGGCCCATCACCTCGACATGGCGCCCGATCCGCATCGGCCCTTCGTCGAGGTCTGGCAACGCCAGTGGGAGGCCGGCTTGGCGCCTACCAACGCGGGCGAGGACATGATTGCGTTGGAATATCTCCATGGCGCCGAGGACGCGCCCTGGCTCGGACCGCGCATGGCCGAGGAGGTCGAGGGCCAGTTCCTGGTGGGCGCGCCGGACGGCCGCTATGGCTGCGTGCTCACGAGCTTCGTGCCGTTCCGGCCCGCGGGCTACAAGTTCACGCCGATCATCGGGCTGCTGCACTACTACAAGTTCGGGCCCGACCTGGAGAACTACACCCTGTTCGTCAACCTGAAGGGCGCCGGCGCCGTCGACGACGGGGCCAACCGGCTGCATGTCGACTATTACGGCTTCGGCGGCGAGCGGCTGGCGGCCTGCGATCTCGACGTGCCCTACAACGGCAGTCTTCTGTTCTGCCTGGAGGCGCTGCTAGCCGAACACGGCGTGCCGCCGGACGCGTTCGCCGGGGGGGTGATCGCGCATTATCGAGGCGGCGCCAGCCAATTCTCGGCATTTACGCTGATCCGCAACGCCCGCACCGGCGCCCTCGGCCTCGAGCATTCGCTGCCGCCCTATTACTACGTCACGGGCATCAGCCACCCGCGGATCCGCGTCCCGTTCTACGCCCACGCCTTGGCGCCGGCATGACGCGCGATCTGCGAGCGCGCCTCGGCGACGCCTGGGTCGACGCCGGTCGCGAGCTCGAGCGCTGGGCTTTCCGCGCCCATATCGCGCAGCCGAAGCTGCTGGGTCCGGCGATACGCGGGCCTCTGGTGCAGCTCTACCGGGCCGATGCCGACTTCACGACCGAGGTCGGCTTCGTCAACTACCTGACCTTCTACCTGCTCGATGCCGACATCGGCATTACCGTCACCGTGACCGCCTACGATCGCGACGGCCGGCGGCTCGGCCGCGGCCGCCATCGCGTCGGCCGCAAGCAGGCGCTGCAGCGGCCGCTGGCCGAACTGGTGGACGGGCCGCTGGACGCCCACGGCCTCTTCACCATCGAAGCCGCCTACGACCCGAAAGCCATCGACATCATCGCCTTCCTCGGACAGACGGCACCGCAGTTCATGACGCTCTTCGTGCCGACGGCCGGGGGCGCCGCCGCGCCGCAGCTCCTGCATTCCCACAAGGTCTTGCAGCGCAGCGCCGTGCCCTACTCGCCCTGCCGCTGGCAATCGCCGGTGATCGAGCGCCTCGCCGCGGTCGAGACCTACAGCGTGTTCGTCATCAACGCCTGCCGCTCGAGGCTGGCCGGACGCGTGGAACTCGCCGGCGTCGAGCGGGCGGACGCGCTCTGGCATGCCAACTACAGCGTGCCGGGACGAGGCGTGGGACGCGTCGACATCCGGCCGCCGGCGCTCGGCCTGCCGCTCGACCAGCCGTTCCGTTTCGCCTGCGACTTCGACCGCCGCACGCCGCACCGAAAGCCGATCCTGTTCCGGCGCTTCCCCGACGGCAGCGTCACCGGCAACCACAGCTAGTCTAGTCGAACGTCGCCGCGATCTCGTCGGATGCGGGTGGCTTGATCTTGATTGTGCGGGCGAACAGCAGGCCCGAGGCGGCGCCGACGACCGCGCCGATCACCAGGAAGACTCCGACGGCGGCCCACAGCCGCCCGCCCCGGTCGCCGGCCAGCGTCACGGCCGCCGGCATGACCGCGCCGGTGACGGCGCCGACCGATGCACAGAGCAGGACCCAGTGGGCGCTGCCCACCCACCGCAGACGCCGGAACAGCAGGAATCCGGGGATACCCAAGAGGACGGCCGCCACATAGCCGATGCCGGCGGTCAGGGCGAATGCCGTTCCGACCACGCCGGTCAGCGCGCTTGGACCGACGGCCAGGGCCATCAGGAAGCCGACGCCGGCGACCAACAGCGCGCCAGCGAGCGGCGCCACCGCGAAGGCGGCGACGACGTTCTCCATTCTCGGCGGGCGGACCTTCACGGCTGACCACGAAGGCTGATGGGGTTCCCGCAATCTGGCGACGCAAGAAGGCGAGTTCAAGGCAACGCCGCGGCGGCCCGTCGCTAAAGATCCGGCGCCATCCGGCCCGGATTCAGGATGCGGCGGGGGTCGAAGGCATCCTTGACCCGGCGCGCGAGCGCGGCAAGCGCCTGGGGCTGCGGCTCGAAGACCGGCACCGCGAGGCGCGCGGCCGCGGGCGCACGCAGGAGCGTGGCATGGCCACCGTGGCGGGCGACGGCGGAGCGGACGACGGCGGCGGAGGCATGGTCGTTCGACGGCAGGGAGAGCCAGATCAGGCCGCCGCCCCAGTCGAAGTAGTAGTCGGGGGGCGCGCCTCGGACAGGTGTCTCGCCCAGCCCGCTGCCGCCGCCCGCAACGATCTCGCGCGCGATCCGCGCGCCGGCAGCGGGCGCGACGGAGAGGCGCCAGATCAGGCGAGCCGGATCGGGCAGCAGCGAGGCAGCGTCGCGCAGCTCGCGCCACAGCAGCGACGAGCGCAGGGAATGCAGTTCTTCGCCGGGGCCGGCGTCCTGCAGCTCGCGCCGGAGCGCCGCGCAGCGGTGTTCGACCGACGGTCCCGGGCCCTCGACGCGGATGGCGGTGACGGCGCGGCCGCTCCCGGCAACGAAGTCGACCGACGAGCGCGCGGCGATAGCCGCGGGCAAGTGCGCCGCGCCGGAGACTTCATGCGGGCTGTTGACGGCCCGGCTCAGCGCCGCGATCGCGCCGCCATTGTCGAGGCCGTAGAGCAGGACAGTGCGCGATTTCTCCGGCGCCGGCAGCACCTTGATCGTCACCTCCGTCAGCGCGGCGAGGGTGCCATGGGCGCCGGCCATCAGCTTGCAGAGATCGTAGCCCGTGACGTTCTTGACCACCCGGCCGCCGGCCTGGAAGGCCTCGCCCCGCCCGCTCACGGCCTTGAAGCCGAGGAAATGGTCGCGCGCCGCCCCGGCCTTCAGGCGGCGCGGCCCCGCAAGGTTGCAGGAGAGCGCGCCGCCGATCGTGCCGGCGCCGGCTGGCCCGCCAAAGAGCGGGCCGAGATCAGCCGGCTCGAAGGCGAGCTGCTGATGGTTTTCCTCGAGCGCGGCCTCGATCGCCGCGAGCGGCGTGCCGGCGCCGCAGGTGAGCACGAGCTCGCTGGGCTCGTAGAGCGTAATGCCGCTGAGACCGGAAAGATCGAGTTGCTGCGCCGCCTGCACCGGCCGGCCGAGACCGCGCTTCGTGCCGTGGCCGACGAGCTCGAGCGGCGTCTCGTCGGCCACGGCCTGCGCGACCGCCTCGACGACCTCGGCTGGTGTGGTGGGTTTCAGCATAGGAATTGAACCGCAGAGACGCAGAGACGCAGAGATGCCGAGTCAATCTGCGCGGTTGGATGGAAAACAGTCAGACAAAGTTTCCGCGCGGGCAAAGCCCGCGCAAGAATCACGTCACCCATTTCGCACATCTGTCGCCTCGGGCCCGCTATCTCCGTGTCTCTGCGTCTCTGCGGTTCAACTAAAACCTCGGCAGATCCGGGTGCGGGAGCCGGCCGCGGTGGATGTGCATCTTGCCAAGCTCGGCGCAGCGGTGCAGCTCGGGGAACACCTTGCCGGGGTTGAGCAGGCCCTCGGGATCGAAGGCGCACTTCACGCGCTGCTGCTGGGCAAGATCGGTCTCGCTGAACATGGTCGGCATGAGGTCGCGCTTCTCGACGCCGACGCCGTGCTCGCCCGTGAGCACGCCGCCGACCTCGACGCACAGCCGCAGGATGTCGGCGCCGAAGGCCTCCGCCTTCTCCAGCTCGCCCGGCTTGTTGGCGTCGTAGAGGATGAGCGGATGCAGGTTGCCGTCACCGGCATGGAACACGTTGGCCACGCGCAGCCCATGGCGCACCGACAGCTCACGCATGCGCTGCAGCACCTTGGGCAGCTGCGCGCGCGGGATCGTGCCGTCCATGCAGTAGTAGTCGGGCGAGATGCGGCCCACTGCAGGGAAGGCGGCCTTGCGGCCGGCCCAGAACTGCAGGCGCTCCTCTTCGTCTTGGCTGATGCGGCAGGAGACGGCGCCGCAGCCGCGCGCGATCTCCTCGACGCGGCCGATCAAATGGTCGACCTCGGCCCGCGGCCCGTCGAGCTCGACGATCAGCAGGGCCTCGACGTCGAGGGGATAGCCGGCATGGACGAAGTCCTCGGCGGCGCGCACGGCCGGTCTATCCATCATCTCCATGCCGCCGGGTATGATGCCGGCGCCGATGACGGCGGCCACGCAATCGCCGGCGCTCTCGTTCGAGGGAAAGCCGATGAGGAGCGCGCGCGCCGTGGCCGGCTTCTTCAGGATCCGCACGGTCACCTCGGTCACCACGCCGAGCAGCCCCTCGGAGCCGTTCAGGAGGCCGAGGAGATCGTAGCCTTCGGAATCCAGGTGCTTGCCGCCGAGCCGCACGACCGTGCCGTCGATCAGCACGATCTCGAGCCCGAGCACATTGTTGGTGGTGACGCCGTATTTCAGACAATGCACGCCGCCGGAATTCTCGGCCACGTTGCCGCCGATGGTGCAGGCGATCTGGCTGGAGGGATCGGGCGCATAGTAGAAGCCCTCATGCTGCACGGCATGGGTGATGGCGAGATTGGTGACGCCGGGTTGCGCCACGACGCAGCGGTTGGCGAAATCGATGTCGAGGATGCGGTTGAACTTGCCGAGGCCGAGCAGGATGCCGTCCGCCAGCGGCAGGGCGCCGCCGGAGAGCGAGGTACCGGCGCCGCGCGGCACGACCTTCAGCTTGCGCTCGCTGCAATAGCGCAGGACGCGGGAGACCTGCTCTGTGGTACTCGGGAGGACTGTCAGCAGCGGGAGTTCGCGATAGGCCGTGAGGCCATCGGTCTCGTAGACGCGGCGCTCGTCCTCCTCGTCGATCACGCCCTCGCCCGGCACGATCCGGCGCAGATCGGCGGCGATGGCGGCACGGCGCGCGATAACGTCGCGGTCGGGATCGGGCATGCGCATGGCTGCAATCTGTGTCGCGGCGTGCAGCCGGTCAATAGACGCCGCAAGGGCGGCCCTGGGCCGCCCGCTGATGGATCCGGAACTCCGCTGGGGCGGCCGCAGCCGCCGGCGTCAGCCCTGCCGGGCTTTGAAGCGGGGGTTGGTCTTGTTGATCACGTAGACCCGTCCCTTGCGCCGGACGATGCGGCTGTCCTTGTGCCGTTTCTTGGCCGATTTCAAGGAGTTAACGACTTTCATGGCAAGCCTCGGACACGCGCTGTGCAAAGGAGGCGCGAAAATAGGGACGTGCCTCCGCACTGTCAACCCTTGGGTCCGGATCAGCGCAACAGGCGCTCGCGGCCGTAGAGCAGAAGCATCCCGATGATGACGACGCCGTAGATGACCTGGCGGCCGAACTCCTCCATCTGCATCACCGACAGGATCGACTGCAGGAGCGTTATCAGGATCACGCCGGCGACCGTGCCGAGGTAGGAGCCGCGCCCGCCGAGGATCGAGGTGCCGCCGAGCACGACGGCCGCGATCGACTGCAGCAGATAGGGGTCGCCCATCGCCTGCGCGGCCCGGCTTGCATAGCCGGCGAGCAGCACGCCGCCGAGGGCGGAGAGGCCGCCGGATATCGCGAAGGCGATCATCACCACCCTTTGGGTGGCAACGCCCGAGAGGTAGGCGGCGCGCTCCCGGTTGCCGATCGCATAGATGGCGCGACCGAAACTGGTACGGGTGAACAGGAACACGGCACCGGTCCCGATCAGCGCCCACACGATGAGGCCGTTGGGAATGCCGAAGACTATCTCGCCCGTGGCGATGAAGCGCATCGCCGCGGAGGCCGAGTCCTGTGGCGAGAAGCCGCCGGTGTAGGCGACCATCAGCCCCTTGGCGACCGCGTTGACCGCCAGGGTGATGATCATGGAGGGGATGCGCAGATAGGCGACCCCGATGCCGTTGACGATGCCGAGCGTGATGCCGCAGAGCAGACCGAAGGGGATGGCAAGGAGTGCGCCGATCTCGCCATAGGCCGTCGCGGCGCAGGACATCATGCCGCCGACGGCGACGACCCAGGGCACCGACAAATCAATCTGGCCCAGCAGCACGACGATCATCATGCCGGTGGCGATGACCCCGAGGAACGAGGCGACCTTGAGCTGCTGCAGAATGTAGTCGAGCGACAGGAACTCCGGCGAATAGAGGCTGCCGAGCAGGAGCAGCACGATGATGCAGCCGAACGCGATGGCGACGGCCGGATCGATGCGGCGCAAGGCCGCCGGCAGGCGCATCGCCGGGCGGGCGTCATCGGAGCTCATCGGCCATCCTCACGAGAACAGATCCAGGCGGTTGCGGACCTGGAACAGGCGGGCCGCGCCGATGCAGACCGCCAGCAGGAGAACGACACCCTGAAACAGCTCTTGCCAGAGCGCCTCAAGGTCGAACACGAAGATGAGGTCGCCGATGGTGCGGAAGGCGAGCGCGCCGAAGATGGCCCCGACCGCGCTGCCGACGCCGCCGAACAACGAGACGCCGCCGAGCACCACGGCCGCGATCGAGAAGAGGGTGTAGCTCCCGCCGCCGGCGAAGGAGGCCTCGCCCGAATAGGTGATGAAGGTGACGTAGAGCCCGCCCATCGCGGAGAGCAGCCCGGAGAGCGTATAGGCGACGAACTTCGCCCGCCGGATCGGCACACCCGACATGTAGGCCGCGACCTCCGACGAGCCGACCGCGTAGACCGCGCGGCCGACCGCCGAGCGGCGGAACGGCAGCCAGACGACGAGCACGACCATGAGAAGCGCGACCAGGCTCATGGGGATGCCGCCGGGCAGCTGGCTCGTCATCAGGTCGGCTATGTCCGAGTTGAAGTTGTCGTCGCTGCCGGGCTGCGGCCGCAGCCAGAGCGCGATGCCGTAGTAGATCGAGCCGGTCGCGATGGTCGTGACGATCGGCTGCAGGCGCCCGTAGATGACGATCAGCCCGTTGAGCGCGCCGCACATGAGCCCGGTGACGAGCACGCCGAGGACGCCCAGCAAGGCCGTGCCCATGGATCCCGTGACGATGTAGGAGCCGATGCAATTCGTGAGGGTGAAGACCATGCCGACGGAAAGATCGATGCCGGCCGTCAGCACCACGAGCGTCTGCGCCATCGCCACCAGCGCGAGCAGCACGCCCTTGTTGGCGGCCGTCTGCACGACGTTGGCAGTGAACCCGGCCGGGTGGTTGCTGACATAGATGACGAACATCACCAGGAAGATCGCGATCGCCAGCAGCGTGCCGCGTTGCTCGGCCAGGCGATAGCGCCAGTCGCTCACGCGTTGATCGCCGGCTTGATGCCGGCCTCCACCTGCTCGACGGCGATGTTGAGGGCGCTGGCGATGAGCGCCCGCTCGGTGATCTCGTCCTCGACCAGCGTGCGCTTCACCGCGCCGTCATAGAGCACGAGCACGCGGTTGCAGCAGCCGATCAGCTCGTCGTAGTCGGTCGAGTAGAAAATGATAGCGGCTCCGGAATCGGCGAGCCGGTGCAGGAGCTGGTAGATCTCCTGTTTGGTTCCGACATCGATGCCGCGGGTTGGGTCGTTGAGCAGGATGATGCGCGGCGTCATCATCAGCCATTTGGCGATGACGACCTTCTGCTGGTTGCCGCCGGAGAGCGAGCCGACCGGCACGTCCACGCCGTCGCTGCGGATGCTCAGCAGCTTGATCATCTCGTCGATCGCCTTGCGCTCGGCCGTGCGGTCGATGATGCCGCCATGGCAGAAGCGATCGAGGGCTGCGAACGACAGGTTGTCGCGCACCGGCATCGGGAGCATCAGGCCTTCGGTCTTGCGGTCCTCCGGGATCAGCGCCATGCCGGCGGTGCGAGATTTCGCCATCCGCGGGCTGCCGATCACCGTCGGCTTGCCGTCGATGAGCACCTCGCCGCTGACACCCTTGAGCACGCCGAACAAGGCGAGCAGCAATTCGCGCTGCCCCTGCCCGTCGAGCCCGCCGAGGCCGACCACCTCGCCCGCACGCGCCGTCAGGGAGATGTCGCGCAGGCGCTGCATCCACGACAGGTTGCGGACCTCGAGCATCGGCGGCTTGTCGCTCCGCACGGCCGGCGACTTCGGCGGGAAGACATGGCTGTATTCCCGCCCGATCATCATCTCCACGACCTCGTTGTCGGTCTTGGTGCCGGTGAGGTAGGTGGCGACGTTGCGGCCGTTGCGGAACACCGTGCATTCGTCGGCGATCTCCGCGATCTCGTGCATGCGGTGGGAGATGTAGAGTAGCGCGAGGCCCTCGGCCCGCAGGCGCTTCAGGACGGCGAAGACCTTGACCACGTCGGCGGCGGTGAGCGCCGAGGTCGCCTCGTCCAGGATCAGGATGCGCGGCCGGCGCGCCAGGGCCTTCGCGATCTCCACGATCTGGCGGCGCGACAGCGGCAGCTCCTTCACCGGCGCCATCGGATGGATGTCCGCGCCGCCGGCGCGCGCGAGCGCCTCCTCGGCGATGCGCCGCTGCGCCCGCCGGTCGATCATGCCGAAGCGCTTCGGCGGATTGCTGATGACGATATTGTCGGCGACCGAGAGGTCGGGGATGAGCGACAGCTCCTGGAAGATGCAGACGATGCCCGCGTTGTTGGCGCTCGCCGGGTCGGGGAAGCTGACCTCCTGTCCCTCGAGCGTCATGCGCCCCTTGTCGGGCGCCACCACGCCGGCCATCACCTTGATGAGCGTCGATTTACCGGCGCCGTTTTCGCCGAGGATGGCGTGGACGCGGCCGCGATGGACGTTCAACTCGGCCTCTTCCAGCGCCCGCACGCCGCCATAGCGCTTGCTAACGCCTTCCATTCGGAAGAGCGGAACCGCGACGTCCATCCCCTACCTCGATCGAGAGCGCCGGGGGATGAACCCCCCGGCGCCGAGGCTGCAGTTAGTCAGTCGTTCTTATATTACTGGTTGGCTTCCGACTGGCCCATGATTTCCTGCGCCGTGAAGTTGATGCCGCAGGTCGGGAACGCGTTGCCGACGAAGAAGTTGTCGGATTGGGCCGAGTAGTAATTCTCGCCGTCCTTGAAGTCCGGATCTTCGACGATGGCGAGCGGCAGCTTGATCGACTGCGGCACGACGTTGCCCTGTAGGGCGTCGAGGGCGGTCTTTATGGCGACCGCCACTTGCGCCGGGCCGGTGCCGGCCGAGGAGCAGACCAGGCCGTCCTTCGAGTGGGCGCCGCAGAACTTGCGGAATCCGTTCTCGGTCTCGCCGCCGAACGGCACGAACGGATGCTTAGCGTCGATCATGGCCTGCACAACGCCGGTGTCGCCGCCCTGAGCGGTGAAACCGTCGAAGTGCTTCTGCACGGCGATCGCATCGGCAGTCGCTTTCTGCGCCGTCGGGTCGTCCCACTTGCCGACGACCTCGACCACGTCCCACTTCTTGCCGGAGGCGTCGAGCGTCTCATGGATGCCGTTGTGGCGGTCGGTGTCGACGGAGGTGCCGGCGACGCCGCGCACTTCCAGGATCTTGCCGCCGTTCGGGATATGCTTGATCAGCCAGTTGGCCCACAGCACGCCCAGACCCTTCTGGTCGACGTCGACGTTGATCGCGTCCTCGGTGTCCAGGATGTTGTCGAAGGCCACGAGCACGACGCCGGCCGCCTTGGCGCGCTTGATCACCGGCCCGAAGGCCTTCGGATTCTGCGCGTTGACGATGATGGCGTCATAGCCGGAATCGATGAAGTTGTTGATCGCGGCGATCTGCGCGGGGACGTCCTCGCCGGTCGACACGACCTTGAACTCCTTCAGCTTGGCCGCGACGTCGGGCTGCGCGGCATAGGCCTTCGCGGTCTTGATCATCTGGATGCGCCAGGTGTTGGCGATGAAGCCGTTGGCCAGCGCGATGCGATACGGGCCGGGCTTCGCCGGGAACTTGAAGAACTTCGTCTTGTCGGTCCACGGCACGTAGCACTTCGGATCGGCGGCGGGGCCGGAAACGATTTCGGGGCCGGCCGCCCAGGCGGCGACATTGAACGCGAGCACCGCCGCGAGCGTTGCGCTCACGCCGGTCAGAAGGCGCAGATATGATCTGCTTTGCATTCGGAAGTCCTCCCTTCGATCGATGGTTCTTTATCCACAGCTACATTTGCAGGAAGCGGCCGCGCCGCTGCGCGGTTGGCGGAATTGTTCTTGCTCGTAGTCTGCCAACCTCCCGCGAAAGAAGCGTAGTGAGCTATAAAGTCTGATAAAAGCGCTGTCAATCGGCGGCCGGAGCGAACGCGCCGAGCCCCTGCTCACGCTGCTGGTGCCATGATGCCGCACCATCGGGACCGCGCCGCCGATGGCTCCGTGACCGGCGCGGGACGCGTTGCTCCCAATGCACAAAAAACCGGCAATTTGCGCAGCGCAGCACGGCCCCGAAGGTGACAGGCTATTGACGGCGGAAATGAAAGGGGGCAACGCTATGCGCACAATAAGAATACGCGGACGCGAAGATCGCGGCGCGCATAGGTTTCTACGTCCATCATTCGAGCAGGGAGGCTCTTAATGCTCAAGCACAGGCTCTTCTCGACGGCAGCCGCCGTCGTTCTCGGTGTCGCCACTCTGGCCGGCGCGGCGCGCGCGGCCGGTCCGCAGGTCGTCGAAGGGCCCGGCGCGTTGCCGGAGTGCTTCAAGCCGTTCAAAGCGGATACGACCTACTTCCAGTGGAAGGCCAAGCCTGGCCCATACAAAATTGCGCTCGCCAACGGCTTCGTCGGCAATACCTGGCGCATCCAGATGATCAAGACGGCGAAGACGTTCGTCGAGGCGCCGGATATCGCTCCCGACGTCAAGGAGCTGAAGGTCGTCAGCACCGGCACCGACGTGGCGGCTCAGATCGCCGCGATCGACAACTTCATCAACGAAGGCTACGACGCCATCGTCACCATCGCCGTGAACCCGACCGCTTTCGAGCCGGTGATCAAGCGCGCCAACAAGAAGGGCGTCGTGCTGGTGCCGTTCGACAACGTGACCGACAGCAAGGAGGTCATGCAGGTCAACGAGGACCAGCTGGAGATGGGCCGCCAGATGGGCCGCTGGCTCGACAAGAACATCCCGTCGCATACCGGCAAGATCCTGGAAGTGCGCGGCCTGCCCGGCAACTCGGTCGACCGCGACCGGCATCTCGGCTTCCGCGAGATCATGGAAGCATCGCCTAACAAGTTCGAGATCATCGAAGTGGTCGGCAACTGGGACGACGGCACCGCGCAGAAGGTCGTGGCCGATGCGGTCGCCGTGCACAAGCACTTCGACGGCATGTTCGTGCAGGGCGGTTCCACCGGCGCGGTGCGCGCGCTGATGGATGCCGGCCACCCGTTCATCCCGGTCTCGGGCGAAGCCGAGAACGGCTTCCGCAAGCTGTGCGCGGAGCATGAGAAGGACGGGCTGAAATGCGCGTCGGCCGGCCAGTCGCCGGGTCTGGTCGCCATCTCCATCAAGGCCGCGATCACGGCGCTGAAGGGCGAGAAGCTGCCGCAATACATCTCGGTGCCGATCCCCTACGTCGAGGCCGGTCAGTTCAAGGACAATGAGAACTACTACTCCACCCTGACCGACAACTTTTTCACGCCGAACGAGTTCCCGCCCTGCAACGTGAACATCAAGGGCACGGACATCATGGCCAAGACCGAGGCCAACCAGTAAGTCCGCGGCGCGCCGCCCGGCCGGCAACCGGGCGACGCCCTTCTCTATACCCTCTAGTACGCGTTGGGGATCGCGAGCATGGCAGACGGAAGCATGCCGCTCTGGCGCATGACCGGCGTCAGCAAGCGCTACGGCGGCGTGACCGCCCTCGACAACGTCGACTTCTCCTGCGCTGCCGCGCGCATCCACGCCGTGCTCGGCGAGAACGGCGCGGGCAAATCCACCCTGATCAAGATCATAGCCGGCGTGGTGCAACCGGACTCCGGGACGATGGAGCTCGACGGTCGCCCCGTCACGTTCCGCTCGCCGGCCGAGGCGACCAGGGCCGGTATCGTCTGCATCTTCCAGGAATTGTCGCTGATGCCCGACCTCACGGTCGCCGACAACATCAGCATTACCCGCCCGCCGGGCCGCTGGGGCTTCATCAATCCCTTGGCGCAGCGCCGCCGCGCCGAGGAGTTGCTGGCGCGCCTCGGCTGCGAGGACGTCCACCCCACCGAGCTGGTCAAGAATCTGCCGCTGTCGCGGCGGCAGATGATCGAGATCGCCAAGGCGCTCGGGCGCAACCCCAAGATCCTGATCCTGGACGAGGCCACCTCCGCCCTGACCGCCGCCGATGTGCAGAAGGTCTACGCCGTCCTGCGCAAGCTGCGCGACGACGGCCTCGCCATCCTCTACATCTCCCACCGCATGCAGGAGATCGCCGAGCTGGCCGACGACTGCTCGGTGTTCCGAAACGGCCGGCATATCCAGACCTTCGCCAAGGGCACCAAGAACGACGACGAGATCGTCGAGCTCATGATCGGGCGCGAGTACAAGCACGTCTATCCGGCGAAGCCCGCGCGCGCCGCGGCGACGGAGCCGATGGTCCGCATCGAGAACCTGAGCTGGGGCGACCGCCTGCAAGACATCAGCCTGGCCATCGGTCGCGGCGAGATCGTCGGCCTCGGCGGCCTCGACGGCCAGGGCCAACGCGAGCTGCTGCTGGCGCTGTTCGGCGTGCTGCGCGGCATCACCGGCCGCGTCACGATCGACGGGCGGACGCAGCGCATCGGCAGCCCGCGCCAGGCGAAATCGCCTGCCATCGGCATGGCCCTCATTCCCGAGGATCGCAAGACGGAGGGGCTGATGCTGCCGATGTCCGTGCGCGACAACGCCTCGATGGCGGCCATCGCGGCGCTGACGCGCGGCGTCATTGTCGATCGCAAGGCGGAAGCGGCGCGCATCGACGAGATGATCCAGAAGCTGGCCATCAAGGTGGGCGACCTCGCCAACCCGGTGGCGACGCTTTCGGGCGGCAATCAGCAGAAGGTCGTGATCGCCAAATGGCTGATGACGAACGCCCGGGTCGTGCTGCTCAACGACCCGACCCGCGGCATCGACGTCGGCACCAAGCAGGAGATCTACCAGCTGCTGCGCAACCTGGCCGACGCCGGCACCACGATCCTGTTCTACACGACCGACTATGACGAACTGGTCGGCTGCTGCGATCGCGTCGCGATCCTCTATGACGGGCGTATCCTGCGCGAGCTGAAGGGCGCCGACATCACCGAGCGCAACATCGTGGCCAGCGCGCTCAACCTGCCGCTGGAGGCGCGCGACTCTCGCGCGGCGGCACCGGCATGACCGAACTGCGGCTCTGGCTGGCGCGCAGCTACGGGCTGCTGCTGTCGATCGTCGTCTTCATCGTCATGTTCGCGCTCTATTTCGGCAACTTCTCGACCGACGATCCGGCGGCCGTGATCCTGAGCGCGGCCAATACCGGCGTGCTGCTCGCCCTCGTGGCCATGGCGCAGACCGTGCCAGTGCTCACGGCCGGCCTCGACCTTTCGGTCGGCATGATCTTCATCATGACCAACTGCATCGCCTCCGCCCTGGTCGTGGGCACGCCGCTGCAGGTGGCGGCCGGCACCGTGGCGGTGATCCTCTCGGGCTGTGCCGCCGGCTTCGTCAACGGCGCGATCGTGGTCTGGGGCCGGCTGCAGCCGATCATTGCCACCCTCGCGACCAGCGCCATCTACATCGGCATCGCCCTGCTGATCCGGCCGGTGCCTGGCGGTGACGTCGACGGCGATCTCGCCGATTTCCTGACCGGCCAGGTGTTCGAGGTCGTTCCGGTCGGATTGATCTTCCTGGTGGCCGTGGTGCTGTTCATCTGGGTGCCGTTCCGCATGTCCGTGCTCGGGCGCGGCTGCTATGCGGCCGGCTCGGCCGAGGGTGCTGCCTACATGTCGGGCGTCGACATCGCCCGCTCGAAGTTCGCCGCCTACGTGCTCAGCGGGCTGTTCGCCGGGCTCGCCGGGCTGATGCAGACCTTCAACACCTACACGGGCGAGGCCAGCGCGCCCTCGGGCGGTCTCTACACGCTGAACTCGATCGCCGCCGTGGTGATCGGCGGCACCTCCCTGTTCGGCGGCTCTGGCGGCGCCGTCGGCTCGATCTTCGGCGCCTTCATCCTGCGCACCATCGTCAGCCTGCTGTTCGTCTTCGACATGCCGCCTCTGTGGCAGCCGCTGTTTCAAGGGGTCGTGCTGCTGCTGGCGGTCAGCCTCGGCGCCGCGCGCGTGCTGCGCATCCGCAACCGTCTCGAGCTGTTCAGCTGACCATGCCGGCGATCCTCAAATCGGTCGACCGCCCGGTCCTCATCGCCTTCTGCTTCATCATCGTGATGCTGCTGGCCGGCAGCCTCTATTCCTCGAATTTCCTGTCGCCCGAATATCTGCTGCAGCAGCTGAAGATCGCCTCCTTTCTCGGCATCATCGCCTCCGGCGCCATGCTGGTGATCCTGCTCGGCCATATCGACCTGTCGATCCCCTGGGTGGTGACGGTCGGCGGCATGATGTCGACGGCAGCCGGTGGGTGGTGGGGGCCGACGGGCGAGGCGATGGCGATGCCGTTCGGCATGGCCTGCGGCCTTGTCTTCGGGCTCGTCAACGGTCTCGGCATTGCCTATCTGCGCATCCCCTCCATGATCTTCACGCTCGGCATCAATGCCGTGGCACAGGGCCTGATGGTTCTGCATACCGGCGGCTTCGCGCCGCAGGACCATGCCACGCAGTTCATGCACTGGCTGGCGGTGGAGAGCACGGTCTTCAGCATTCCCAACGCCGCCTTCGTCTGGCTGATCGTCGGCGCCCTCATCGTCTTCATGTTGCGGCGCACGCCGCTGGGCCGCTACATCTACGCCTTCGGCAACCGCGAATCCGCGACCTACCTGTCCGGCGTGAACACGCGCGCGGTCCTGATCGGCTGCTTCGCGCTCAGCGGC
>DATIXH010000488.1:0-3742 GCA_035518775.1 Candidatus Acidiferrum sp. | reverse complement strand
CGCGCCTCGTTCCTGGGCGAGCGCTCGAAGGGGCATATCGATCCGGGCGCGCGCTCGAGCCAGCTGATGGTCGAGGCGGTCTGCGACGTCATCGAGGGGCGGGCATGAAGAAGGTCGTCGGCATCGTCATCGTCTCGCACTCGCCGGACGTCGCGCGCGGCGCCGCCGCCATGGTGCGGCAGATGGTGGGCGACGAGGTGCCCTGCGCCTTCACCGGCGGCAACCCGGCGGGCGAGCTCGGCACCGATCCGCTGAAGATCCGCGCGGCCATCGAGTCCGTGTGGAGCGAGGCCGGAGTCGCCGTGTTCGTCGATCTCGGCGGCGCCGAGATGAACGCCGAGATGGCGGTGGAGATGCTGGAGAACGGGCGCGGCGAGCGGGTGCGCATCTGCAACGCGCCGGTGGTCGAGGGCGCGGTGATCGCGGCGACCGAAGCCGCCGGCGGCTCGACGCTCGAGCAGGTCTGCGCCACGGCCGAGGAGCTGTCGCCATGACGGCGGTGACGGCGACGGTCACGATCACCCATCCGGTCGGGCTGCATGCGCGGCCGGCGGTGAAGCTGACCAAGCTGGCGAAATCCTTCGCCGCCGAGATCCGGCTGCGCGGCTCTCCCGACGGCGAATGGGTCGACGCCAAGAGCATCGTGAAGGTGATGGCCCTCAAGCTGCGCACCGGCTCGGTGCTGGAGATGGAGGCCAAAGGCGAAGCGGCGGCGCCGGCCCTGGCGGCGCTGCAGTCGCTGGTGGAGCGCAATTTCGATGAAGCCGCGGTCGGCAGCTGAGCAGAGCTATCGCGGCGACGCCGCCTCCCCCGGGCTCGCCATGGGAGCGCTGGTGCGGCTGGCCGCGCGGGCGCAGGCCGCGACCGAGACTGTCGAATCGCCGGGGGCCGAGAAGGCCAGGCTCGAGGCCGCCATCGGCCGGGCGAAGGACGAGCTCACCGCCCTGATCGCTGCGAGCGATGCCATGGGCGGGGATATCCTGGAGTTCCAGCTCGAGCTGCTGGACGACGTCGCGCTCGCGGCGGCGGCGTTTGCGGCCATCGCGCGCGGCGGCGGCGCAGGGGCGGCTTGGCGCGCGACCCTCGACGAACAGATCGCGGTCTACGAAGGCGAGGACGACGACTACTTCCGCGCCCGCGCCGGTGACCTGGCCGACCTGCGCGACCGGGTCATCGCCGCGCTGAGCGGCGCGGGCGAAGCCGCGCGCGAAGACCTGCCGCAGGGCGCCATCCTGCTGTCCCACGACCTCACGCCGTCGCGCTTCCTGGCGATCGACTGGCAGCGGCTGGCCGGCGCCGTGCTGATCGCCGGCAGCCGCGCCAGCCACGTCGCCATGCTGGCGCGCGCCCGCGGCGTGCCTCTGCTCACGGGCCTGCGGGGCGAACCGGTCGGCTTGGCCGAAGAGGCGGTGCTGGACGCGCAGGAGGGCCTGCTGGTGGTCTCGCCCAATGCCGCGACGCGCGCGCGCTACGCTCAGCGCATCGCCGCTGCGCAGGATCAGCACCGGCGGGCGCTGGCCGCGCTCGACCAGCCGGCGGTCACGCCGGCCGGGCAGCGCATCGAGGTGATGGTCAATGTGGACGATCCCGGCGCGGTCGCCGACGAGATCCTGGCGGCCAGCGACGGGATCGGCCTGCTGCGGACCGAGTTCCTGTTCATCGGCCGACATCACCTGCCGACCGAGGAGGAGCAGTATGCGGCCTATGCCCGCATCCTCGACCGCCTCGGCGGCAAGCCGGTCGTGATCCGCACGCTCGACGTCGGCGGCGACAAGCCGCTGCCGGGAGTCAATATCGAGGCCGAGAGCAATCCGTTTCTCGGCCTGCGCGGCATCCGCCTCTGCCTCGAGAAGCCCGAGCTGTTCCGGCCGCAGGTGCGCGCGTTGCTGCGTGCCGGCGTCAACCGCGCGCTGCGGGTCATGCTGCCGATGATCGCGACGGCCGACGAACTGGCGGAGACGCGCCGGGTCTTCGACGACTGCCTGGCGGAGCTGCGCGCCGAGGGCGTGCCGGCCGAGCTGCCGCCGCTCGGGATCATGGTGGAGACGCCGGCAGCCGCCATCGCCATCGACCTGCTCGACGCCGCCTTCTATTCGATCGGCAGCAACGACCTCACCCAATATGTGATGGCGGCGGCGCGCGACAGCGGCGGGCGCGTGGCCGCGCTCAACGATCCCCGCCATCCCGCGGTCCTCCGGCTCATCAAGCACGTGGTCGCCCACGGCCAGTCGAAGGCCCGGCCGGTGTCGCTGTGCGGCGACATGGCCTCGGACCCGGCGCTGCTGAAGGCGCTGCTGGCGACCGGCCTGAAGCGGCTCTCGGTCGCGCCGGCCGCGCTCGGCCGCATCAAGCTGGCGATCGCCGAGGCGGACCCGGATCATGGCTGATGCCGAGGCCCCCGACCGGGCCGAGAAGATCGCCGGCTACAAGACCCTGCTGCGCAGCGTCATCGAACGCCGGCCATCGGGGCTGCGCGGCCGCCTGGCCATGGCGCTCGGCAAGCACAAGAGCTTCGTGTCGCAGATCACCAACCCATCCTACAGCGTGCCGATCCCCGCGACCGACCTGCCGATCATCTTCGAGATCTGCCACCTGGCGCCGGCTGAGCGCGACCAGTTCCTCGCCCTCTATCGCGAGGCCCATCCCGACCGGCTGCAGCGGCCGCCGCGGCCGGTGAACGCGCCGCACGAGCTGCGCATCGCCCTGCCGCAGTTCGAGACGGAGGCGACGGCGCGCGAGGTCGAGGCCATGATCCTCGACTTCGCCGCGCGCACCATAAGGCTGGCCCAGCACGCCGAACAAACGGCGGCTCCCAAAGAACCGGACAAGCGGAGGAAGCGGTCATGAAGAAATTCGTCAATCGCGTGGACGACGTGCTGACGGAGGCGCTGCGCGGGTTCGGCGCCGCGCATCGCGACCTCGTCGCGGTGAAGTTCGATCCGACCTATGTGACGCGCGCGAAGCCGACGAAGGTCGGCAAGGTCGCGCTCATCTCCGGCGGCGGCTCCGGGCACGAGCCGCTGCATGCGGGCTTCGTCGGCACGGGCATGCTGGACGCCGCCTGCCCGGGCGCGGTCTTCACCTCGCCGACGCCGGACCAGATGGCGGCGGCGGCGCAGGCGGTGAACGCCGGCGCCGGCGTGCTGTTCGTCGTGAAGAACTACGAGGGCGACGTGATGAACTTCGAGATGGCGACGGAGCTTCTTGATTTCCCGCACGCCACCGTGAAGACCAACGACGACGTCGCCGTGGAGAATTCGACCTACACGACCGGGCGGCGCGGCGTGGCTGGCACGGTCATCGTGGAGAAGATCGTCGGCGCCGCGGCGGAGGAGAACCGGCCGCTCGCCGCGCTCCGCGAGCTCGGGGATAGAGTCAACGGCCGGACGCGCTCCATGGGCGTGGCGCTCAGCTCCTGCACGGTGCCGGCCGCCGGCAAGCCGACCTTCGAGCTCGCCGGCGACGAGATCGAGATGGGCGTGGGCATCCATGGCGAGCCCGGCCGTCGCCGCGTGAAGCACAAGCCCGCGGACGACATCGCCGGCGAGATGATGACAGCGATCACCGGCGACCTCGGCGCCAAGGCCGGCAGCGAGGTGCTGCTGCTGGTGAATGGCTACGGCGGCACGCCCGCGATGGAGCTCTACCTGATGTTCGACGCCGCCAAGCGCGTGCTGGACGGCAAGGGGCTCAAGATCACCCGCTCGCTGGTCGGCAACTACTGCACCTCGCTGGAGATGGC
>DATIXH010000487.1:0-3062 GCA_035518775.1 Candidatus Acidiferrum sp. | reverse complement strand
CAGCAGCAGCTGCGCGACAATCTCAAAGTGTTCATCGCCGCCGCCCGCGGGCGGCGCGACGCGCTCGATCATGTCCTGCTGCACGGCCCGCCCGGCCTCGGCAAGACGACATTGGCCCAGATCGTGGCGCGCGCGCTCGGCGTCGGCTTTCGCATGACCTCCGGCCCGGTGATCGCGCGCGCCGGCGATCTGGCGGCGCTGCTCACCAACCTCGAGCCGCGCGATGTCCTGTTCATCGACGAGATCCATCGGCTCAATCCCGCGGTCGAGGAGATCCTCTATCCCGCCATGGAGGATTTCCAGCTCGACCTCATCATCGGCGAGGGGCCGGCGGCGCGCTCCGTGCGCATCGACCTGCCGCGCTTCACCCTCATCGGCGCCACCACCCGCTCGGGCCTGATCACCACGCCGCTGCGCGAGCGTTTCGGCATCCCGCTGCGCCTGCAGTTCTACACGCCCGAGGAGCTGGAGCGGATCGTGCTGCGCGGCGCCCGTGTGCTCGGCGTCGATCTCGCAGCGAGCGGCGCCCAGGAGATCGCCCGCCGCTCGCGCGGCACGCCGCGCGTGGCCGGGCGGCTGCTGCGGCGCGTGCGCGACTTCGCCGCCGTCGAGGGCGCCAAGCGCATCGACGCCCCCGCCGCCGACGCGGCGCTCAGGCGTCTCGACGTCGACGGCCAGGGACTCGATGCGATGGACCGGCGGCTGCTGCGCTGCATCGCCGAGAGCTACGACGGCGGTCCCGTCGGCGTGGAGACGCTGGCGGCCGCGCTCTCCGAGCAGCGCGACGTCATCGAGGAGGTGATCGAGCCCTATCTGATCCAGCAGGGGCTGCTGCAGCGCACGCCGCGCGGCCGCATGCTCTCCGGCCAAGGCTTCCGCTATCTCGGCCTGGCCGTGCCCCGACATGCCGCGGAACAACTCGATCTGCTGGCCGGCGGCGGGTCGGTCGATGAATAGCATGACGCCGCGCCGCCCCGCGCCGCCGTCCGACGCGGCGCGCCGCTTTCCCATCCGCGTCTACTACGAGGACACGGACGCCGCTGGAATCGTCTACTACGCGAACTACCTGAAGTTTGCCGAGCGCGCACGCACGGAGTGGCTGCGCGAGATCGGCGGCGACGAGGCCGCGGCGCTGAAGGCCGCCGGCCTGCTGTTCGTCGTCCGCCGCTGCGAGGTCGAGTATCTGCAGGCGGCGCGGCTCGACGATCTGCTGGAGGTTGAAACGCGCGTCACCGGCTTCGCCGGCGCCACCCTCGACCTCGCGCAGACCGTGCGGCGCGACGCCGTCGACCTCGTGGTCATGAGCGTGAAGCTCGCCTGCCTCAATCCTGCCGGGCGTCCGGCGCGGCTGCCGGCCGCGCTGCGCGCGGCGCTCGCCCCTCTTCTGCCAGCCTAAGGAGTAAGCCCCAGCGATGGCGACGCAACTTGCCCAGGACAACACCACCCAGCAGGCCGTGCCGACGACGCCCATTCAGTCCGAGCCCGTGCAGGCCGCGCCCGCCGGTCCGATGGAGGCGACCCTGCTGCAGGGGACCGTGCAGCCCGATACGCACATGACCATCTCCGGGCTGTTCCTCAACGCCGACATCATCGTGCAATGCGTGGTGGTGCTGCTGGTGCTGGCCTCGTTCTGGAGCTGGACCATCATCTTCACCAAGGTGATGCGCCTGCGCCGCCTGCGCACGCGCGCCAAGCAGTTCGAGGAGTCGTTCTGGTCGGGCGGCTCGCTCGAGGATCTGTTCGACCGCATCGGCGAGCGGCCGCCCGATCCCATGGCCTCGGTCTTCGTCGCGGCCATGCGCGAGTGGCGACGCTCCGCCGCCAAGGGTCTGCTGGCCTCGACCGAGTTCAAGGCCGGCCTGAAGGAGCGCATCGAGCGGGTGATGGACATCACCCTCGGCCGCGAGATGGAGCAGCTCGAGCGCTACATGGTCTATCTCGCCTCGGTCGGCTCCTCGGCGCCGTTCGTCGGGCTGTTCGGCACGGTGTGGGGCATCATGAACAGCTTCGCCGCCATCGCCGCCTCCCGGAACACCAGCCTGGCCGTGGTGGCGCCCGGCATCGCCGAGGCGCTGTTCGCGACCGCCCTCGGCCTGGTGGCCGCGATTCCGGCGGTGCTTGCCTACAACAAGCTCTCCGGCGACATCGGCCGCTACGGCCACCGCCTGGAGGCCTTCGCCGGCGAGTTCAACGCCATCCTGTCCCGCCAGCTGGAGGAGCGCCGCTAGATGGCCGCCGTCTTCAATCCCGCCGGTGCCCGCGCCCGCTACGGCCTGCGCCGGCGCTACCAGCCGATCACCGACATCAACGTCACCCCGCTGGTCGACGTCATGCTGGTGCTGCTCATCGTCTTCATGGTGACGGCGCCGCTGCTCACCGTCGGCGTCGAGGTCGACCTTCCGAAAGTGCAGAACCAGGCGATCAACACCCAGGAGGAGCCGCTGGTCGTCACCGTCCAGAAGGACGGCAACATCGCGCTCATGCAGACGCCGATCGACATCGCGCAGCTGGTGCCGCGGCTGCTGGCGATCACGTCCAACAAGCCGGACACCCAGATCTATCTGCGCGGCGACCAGGCCATCAACTACGGCCGGGTGATGGAGGTGATGGGCACGCTCTCGGCCGCGGGCTTCACCAAGGTGGCGCTCATCACGGAACTTCCGAAAGACGCGCCCGCTGCCACACAAAAGCCCAACAATCCCTGAACAATAGCGCCAATGCGGACACGATTCTCGATGGTGAATTCGATCCTAACCCCTATGCCGGGCCGCACCGGAGGGCCTCGCTAGCGGTATGGGCAAGGGCGCTGTCCTTTCCGGGTTCCTGCATCTGGCGGTGCTGCTGCTGGCGGTCTTCGGCCTGCCTTGGCTGAGCAACACGGAGGAGGTGCTGCAGGCGACGCCGGTCACGACGATCTCCGCGGAGCAGTTCGCGGAGCTGCAGAGCAAGACGCCACCGGCGGAGAAGAAGCAGGACAAGCCCAAGGACCAGGAAATTCCTCCTGCGCCGCCCGCACCCGAGGTGGCGCAGCCGCAGCCGGAGGCGGAAGAGCCGGCGCCGCC
>DATIXH010000486.1:0-9718 GCA_035518775.1 Candidatus Acidiferrum sp. | reverse complement strand
GTGACCACGTCATCAGCCATGGAGCGCCCGCCCGTTCCGCCCCGGGGCGATCGCAAATGAACCCCGGCTCGCCTCTCCAGGCCGAGCGGCCGCACTGTTGACGCGGAGACGCGGAGGCGCGGAGGGCATCATGTCCTGATGTCCTGTAAACGATCGCTGGAGGGCGCACGCCCGCGACGGCCGCAGATCGCGACGTCCTTGACAAGCGCCGCCGGCATCATGTCGCCTTCCCGCGTCAGGCTCGCCGGCAGGGGTTGGCCGAGAAAGCCGCCGCCGGCGACGTGTTCGCAGATCAACAGACGCAAGGCCCGCTCCCGTGGACGTGATTCCCGTCATCGATCTCAAAGGCGGCGCGGTCGTCCATGCCCAGCGCGGCGACCGCGATTCCTACCGCCCCGTGCGCTCGCAGCTCTGCGCCACCAGCGAGCCCGCCGATGTCGTGGCCGGCCTGCTCGCCGTGTACCCCTTTGCCACGCTGTACATTGCCGACCTCGACGCAATCCACGCGCGCGGCAACGCCCGCACGGCGATCCGCGATATCCGCCGGCGGTTTCCCGAGATTCGCCTCTGGGTCGACAACGGCCTTGCCGAGCCGGCCGCCTGCCGCGATTGGCTGGCCGAGGATTTGAGCGAACTCGTGCTCGGCAGCGAAGCGCAACGCGACGCCGCCGTGCTGACCGCCTTGTCCGACGACGATGTGCGCCAGCACCTCATCCTCTCGCTCGACTACGGGAATGACCGCTTTCTCGGCCCGCCGGATCTGCTTGCCGCCCGTTCACTCTGGCCGGAGCGAATCATCGTGATGACCCTCAGTCGTGTCGGCAGCCGCGGCGGCCCCGATCTCGACCTGCTGCGCCGCTGGCGCGACGAAGCGCCTGCCAAAAAGATCTTCGCCGCCGGCGGCGTGCGCGGCGGCGAAGACCTGTTGGCATTGGCCGATTGCGGGATCAGCGGCGTTCTCGTGGCGACCGCGCTCCATGAGCGGAGAATCGGTCGGGCCGAGATCGCCGCCGTCGATTCCGATGCGGCGTGACCTGGCAGCGACCGTTCAGCCGGCGCCGAACGGATGCTTGACCGAGCCCTTCTTGGCGACGACTTCCTTCGCCGTCGGCGTGCCGGCGATGGCGCGCTTGATCGATTCCTTCGTCGCCTGATAGTTGAACTGCTGGATCTTCTTGTCGTCCGCGGCTTCCCAGTGGATGAACACGCCGACGCTGATGAAGATATCGTCGGCCTCATCGGCCGGGATCGTGCCGTCGGCGACGCAATCGGTCACCGCCTGGGCGACGGCGGTCTGCGCCGGGCCGAACATCTGAACGGCCTGCTTGGCATTCTTGATCGTCACTTTGTTGAACAGGATGGTGTTGGGCTTGCAGGGCAGATTCGGCGCCACCACCGCAAGGAGGGTCGTGAACCCGTCCTTGTTGTTGGTCAGCGCGTTGCAGAACGCGGTTTCAGCCGCGCTGCCGCGCGGGCCCATGAGCAGGTCGATGTGGGCGACTTCGTTGCCGTCACCGACCAGTGATTCACCAACCAGGACTTTGTTGATCTTGGCCATATGAGAACTCCTCCCTATGCGAGCGGTCCGATACGGAAAGCGTCAACCGAGATGCACCGACAAAGCGATGCCCCTCGTTCGCCTCTCTCCCGGCGCACGGAGCTATCCTTGTTTGCAGCGCCCGACCGCACTTCGGTCGGACCGGTTGACCAGACAGCAAGCCCCTGGCGGACAGAGGACACGCAGGAGGATGGTAGGCACAACGCGCTTCCGTCCACAAGGTCCTTTCGGCAATCGCCGCTCAGGCAGGCGACGATCTGTGACTTGTATTGATGTCGTGTTTCTAATGTTTCGATCCCCACCCTCTTTCACCGGGCGACAAGCGCATACCGCCGGGACCTATCTGACCTGGCCTTCGCTGGCCTCGATCCGATGCGCGAAAAGGCTGGCAACAGTCAGGTCGGCGCTGGTCCCAGGATTGATGCCGGCCGCCTTCAGGTCCCGATCGAACGCCAGCAAGTCGGCCGCCACGAACTCGGGATCATCCGCCTGATCCAAGCGCTCTGCATGAGGCCTCGCCATCGCGCACACCGCCTGCGCGCGCTCCAGGCCATACTTGCGCGCGATGTGGCTGTCGGGCCGGGCGGCGAGAAACGCCAGATAGGCCGATGTCGTCGCCCACGGCTCGCTCCGCCAGCGGAGCAGGCCGCTCCGCAGACGCGGCAGGCCGAGCTCGAAGACATCGGCGAAGCCGCTCGCATATTGCGCAGCGATGCGATCGCGGCCGACCGCGGCGGCCATGGCGACGGCGAGCGACACGGCCGGCGCGGCGCGAACATCGTGCTCCGGCGCGTCCCCCAGCCCGGCCGGCTCCGCCAGGCGGATGGCGGCGAACGCACCCTCGGAGTCCGCGACATCCAGTCGCTGCAGCACGCCCTGCAGGCGATCGCGCAGAGTGCCGCCCGCCTCCGACGTTGCCGCCTGCGCCAGCGGGGCGCACAGCAGGACGATACCGAGATTGGTGTTGCAGCCGACCGCCGCGCGCGTCCGCCGGACCGCCTCGAAGATACGCTCGCCGACGGAGAGCGCCGGCGCGCCCATGGCCGGCGCGCTCGCGGCGGCGCTGCGCTCGAAGTCGGCCGTGGTCATGCCGTGGCCGCCGGCGAAGGCGTGGACGTTGCCGGGCTTGAGGGCGGCAAGCTCGGCGAGGCAGGCGGCGCGATAGGCGGCCGCGACGGCGTCGCCGGCGAGCATCAGCGTCGACTGGCCGCGCGGCGCAGGCGGGCGACCGTCGCCGGCGGACGCAGCGCCGCCATCAGGTTGGCCGCCAGCGCGCCCGCGATGTCGACGGCGGTTACGCGCTGCAGCGCGGCCCAGGCCGGCATGCTGTTGACCTCCAGCACGAGGTACCGGCCGTCGGCGTCCTGCACGATGTCGACGCCGGCATAGTCGGCGCCGACGGCGGCCGTGGCCGCTATCGCGAGGCGCGCGAGGTCGCCGCTCGCCGGCACCCCTTCGCAGCGCGCGCCCTGGGCGGCGTTGGTGCGCCAGTGCGTGCCGTGCCGGATCATGGCGGCGACCGCGCGATCGCCGATCACGAACACGCGCCAGTCGCGCCAGCCCGGCGCGCGCCCGCGGACGAAGCGCTGCAGGTAGTAGACGCCCGCAACCTCCTCCGCCGGCGGCAGCGCCGTCACGCCTTCGATCAGCCGCAACCCGCGCCCCTGCGATCCGAACAATGGCTTCAGCACCAGCGGCCGTCCGGGCCGCGCCTCGGCGCGCACGACGCGCCGCGCCTCCGCCGCCGATTCGATGCTCCAGGTCGCCGGCGTCGCGATGCCGTTCTTGTGCAGCAGGAAGCTGGTCATCGATTTGTCGACGCAGCGCTCGACGGCGCGCGCGTCGTTGTGCACGGGCACGCCCAGCTCGCGCAGCGCATGCAGCACGCCCAGCCGCATGGTCACCTGCTCGAAGCTGCCGGCGGAGATCGTGCGCACGAACACGCCGTCGGGGAGGGTCTCGCCGAAACCGGGCAGCCGCAAGCCGTGGCCGTCCCCGCCGATTGCGAATCCGCTATCGCTCAGCGACAGCGAGACCGCCTCGGCGCCCTGCGCCGCGAACGCCCGCTTCAGCCGCCGCGTATGCCAGTCGGCGTCGTCGACGAAGATCGCAATCCTAGGCCGCGCCATGGCCGAAGGACTTGTCGATCAGCGCCTCGTCGAGCGCGCCGCCGTGGAAGCTGCGCCCGCTGGCCAGCGCCGTCACGGTGACGCGGGCAGGACTGAACAACAGCCTGTCCATGGCGTAGAAGTCGCCCTTGTAGGAATTGAAGATCTCCGCGAACGGCCGGCCGTAGTCGCGCGAGCCGGCGCTCGGCAGGTCCTTCGACAGCTTCTCGGCGTCGCCGTCCGGGCCGTCGACGAAGAGCTGCACGCTGCCGCCGTAGATGATGGCGTCGTTGGTGCGTCCCATCGCCGCCACGAAGGACGCGGCCGGCGGCGGCAACGGTGCCGTGCCCATGCCGTCGATCACGCGTTCGAGCGGGAACCTCAGTTCGTGCAGCTTGTGCAGCGCCACCTCGAGCACGCGCGCGACGATCTGCACCGTGCCGGCGAGACTCTTGGTCGGCGTCAGGATCAGCGTAATCTGGCGCGGCGCGAGGCCGCAATCCTTCGCCACCTTCTCGATCAGCGCCGGCGGCGGCCGCTTCTCGACCTCCAGCACCAGGCAGGCGCCGTCGGCGGTGTCGCGATAGCCGAGCTCGTCGAACAGCGCCTCCTTGCGCGCCACCGCGCGGCCGGGCCCGGAGCCGAGCGCGTGGTAAGCGCTCTTGCCGCTGCCGACCGAGAGCTGCCAGCCGGCCAGCTGACTGCCGAGGCAGGCCAGCACCGGATGCGCCGCATGCACGCTCAGCGACCAGGGCCAGCGGCGGAACGGGCCGTTGCCGCCGAGTTTGACGCTGCCCAGCCCCCCCAGGCAGATCTCGGCGATGCGCAATCCCGCAGCGATACCGCCGGGGCAGTCGATGCCGGCGTCGATGAGCGTGCAGCCTTCGGCGGTCGTCCCGACATTCACGCGCAAGGCCGCCGCGTCGTCGATCAGCCGGCGCAGCAGCGGCTGAGTCAGGCGGTAGAGGCTGGGGCGCGCGGCCTCAGGCATGGTGCGACGTTTCCTCCGCGGCCGCGAACATTGCCGAGTCCTTGGCATCAAGCAATTCCGAAAATACACGAGCGCTTCGCGCGTCGATTGCCGCGCGCACTGCGGCGCGGGACGGCGCGGCCGCCAGCACCGTGCAGATCGGCGCCCCCTGCTCGATCCGCGCGCCCAGCGCCGGGCGGTCGGCGACCCAGTCGGGCCAAGCCACGCGCCGCGGCACCCGCAATGTCCGGTCCGCATAGAGCACCGCCATCGCCGTCGCCTGCGGCGGCGGCGTCCAGCGCTCGGGCAGCCGTCCCTCGCATGCCCTGACATGCAGGCCGAACAGGCCGGCCGGATCGGTGCCGTCGAAGACGTCGAGATTGGCGCCCGGCCGCGGATTCACCTCGAGGATGTGAAACGCGTCGCCGGCGACGATCAGATCGAGGCTGTTGAGGCCGACGAGGCCGAGCTCGCGCGTCAGCGCATCGAGCACGGCTGGAATTGCGGCGGCAGCACGCGCGCTGATCGTGGCCGGCTGCACGAGCCCGCCGAAGCGATAGGAGCCCGGCGCCGACCACTGCTCGGCGAAGCCCAGCAGCCGCGCGCGGCGCCCGTCGGCCAGGAACGACGCCCCAATGGGAACGCCGGCCACCCGCCGCTGGTAGTAGCAGTCGGCGGCGGCCGCACCGGCCCGCGCCGGCGCGACATGCCCGCCGCCGGAGCCGCCGACCCGCTTCATCAGCCAGCCCGCGGGATCGGGCGGCGGCGCGTCGGCGATCGCCGGATAGGGCAGGCCGAGCCGCGCGAGCAGCGCGAAGAAAGCGCGCGGATCCTTGGTGCGGGTTACCGTCGCGGGCGCGTTGCCGAACAACTGCCGGCCGGCGGCCAGGCGCGCCAGCAAGTCCGGCCGCGATTCCAGCCCGGCCCCGTAGGCGAGGCCGAAGCGCGGCGGCGTCGCCGCCGGCGCCAGCCGCTCGGCCGCCGCCAGCAAATCGTCGGGCTCGAAGCCTGTATTGAAATCGCCCGCGACTACCGCGCTCGCCTCGGCGCTGGCGCGCGTGTCGGTGTCACCGAAGAGGTCGATGACGACGGCGCGCCGGCCGGCACGGCGCGCGGCCACGGCGAGCGCGCGCCCGGAGAGGGCGACCAGCAGATGGATGTCCGGCTCAGCCAACGAGCTCTCGCGCCAGCGCGAAGGCGTCGCGGAAATCGAGGTACAGCGGCTTCTCCGCCTCGATCATCCGGCGGAACAGCCCGGACTGCACCTTGTACTTCACGCCGCCGATGGCGAGCGAGCCGATGCCGACGGCCTTCGTGCCCTTGAGATCAACCGCATCGTCCTGCGCGCCCAGCCCCTCGATGCCGGCCGGCGGCACGGCATTGACGTCGGCGGCGACCTTCAGCTTCGGCGCCTTCGCCAGCTGGGCCGTGCTGAGGATCTGCACGCCCGCGCGCCCGGCCGCCAGGATGACCTCGCAATCAGCGATCGCCTGCTCCTTCAGTGCCTCGCTGCTGCCGTCCGCAGCGGCGAGTTCGACCTTGAAGCGCCCCTTGGCGAGGTCCGCCAGCGCCTGCACGCGCGCCACGCCGTCATAGCCGACGAGCACGGTCTTGGCGCCCTCGGCCGCGGCGATGACGCCGGAGGCGAAGCCGACCACGCCCGTGGCCCCGAACACGGCGACGACGCAGCCGCGCAAGCCGCCGCCCTGCGCCTGCAGCGCCTTCTCCACCTTGGCCACCATGGCGGCAGCGGTGGTGAAGGAGCCGGCGGGATCGGCGAACACCGAGACCTGGAACGGCGGGAACATCGCCTTGCGCGCCGCCGCCAGCATGTCGAGCGCCAGCACCGCATTCTTGCCGCCGATGAAGATGCCCGTGCGCCTCGCCCCCTTAGGCCCGCGCGAGAAGATCGCATCCTGCGTCAATCCGGCCACCTCGCCGAGCTCGACGTTCGTGTAGGGCACCGCCGTGCTGAAGCCTGCATCGAGCGCCATGTTCACGTCGAACGGGCTCACATGCTTCAGCGGGCTCAGCATATGCAGGATGTATGGAGCCTCCATGGCGTCGCTCCTCCCAGGTGTCGGCGTCCGGAACGCATCCCCGTGCGGCGCAGTCTTGTCCGGGAGCCGCGTCGAAGACAAGGGCCAAGGCGCCGAGGCGCCGCCACCGTCAGCGCGCCGGTGCCTGCAACTCGATATCGGCGCCGCGATTGCGCCCGCGGCTGAGCGCGAAGGAGAGGCCGGAGTCCGCGGGCCAGCGGCGGCGCGCGGCGGCCAGCAGCGCTGCCGCTTCGGCCTCGCTCCCGATCAGCCCGAAGCCGGTCGGTCCCCACGAGCTCTGCCCGACTCCGGCGATCCCCTCGACCTCCAGCCAAGCCAGCACGTCGGCCACCGCGCGGCTGAGGAAACGTGCGCCCTGAACCGGCGCGAAATAATCGCCGATGGCGCGCTGCAGCTCGGCGACCGCCGCCCCGAAGCGCGCGAGATCCCGCTCTGCCAGCGCCGGCAGCGCCTGCATCAGCACGACCCGGCAGAGATGGGCGGCCTCTCCGGCCGGGAACAGCGGCAGGGCGCGGAAAGCCTGTGCCTCCTCCGGCCCGTGCAGCCCCTGGCGGGCATGGTCGAAGATCAGCAGTACGCGCCACGCCTCGGGAAAAGGCAGCCGGCTCAGCACCGGCGGCGGCTCGTCGCTCTCGCCGCGCCCGCCGTCGAGTACCACGCCGCCCTGCTCGAACGTCGCGATGCCGATGCTGGAGCGCGCGCCGCGGTCGAGCAGTCCGGCGATGGCGCGCGCATCGAGATCGAGCCCGAACAGGCGCGCCACCGCCGCGCCGGTCGCCAGCGCCAGCTGCGTGCCCGAGCCGAGCCCGACATGGTTCGGAATGGATTCTTCGATACGCAGATCCAGCCGGCGGTCGAGCCGGTAGCGCTCGGCCAGCGCCTCGAGATGGCGCTGCGCGCGCGCCGCGTCCACGCCTTCGGCGCGCGGCCGCTCGCTGCGCCCGAGCGACAGGCGCGTGCGCGGCGTGTCGATGGCGATGCCGAGGCTGCCGAAGCGCCGCCCCAGCCCGCCGTTGAGGTCGACGAATCCCAGATGCAGCCGCGCCGGCACCGTCACGGTCACGCGGGCGACGCGCGCATCGGCGTTTGCGTTGCCCGCCAAGGCCGGCCCGACTATCATGGCTTGGTCAATGCGGTCTTGCCCCAACGATGTCAAGCGTTGAGTCGTTCGAGTCCGAGGGAGGACGTCGTCATCATGGCCGAGAAAGAGCGCGTCTATAGCGACGCCGAAGTCGAAGCGCGGCTGAAGCAGGAATTGCCGCACTGGATCCTCGAAAAAGGCTGGATCCGCCGCAAGTACAAGACGCACAGCTGGAAGGGCACGCTGATGGTCGTCAACACCGTCGGCCATCTGGCCGAGGCCGCCTGGCATCACCCCGACATCACCGCCTCCTACGCCTGGGTCGAGGTCCGGTTGATGAACCACGCGGCCAAGGGCATCACCGACAAGGACTTCGAGCTGGCGAAGAAGATCGAGGACGTGATCCACTGGCAGCCCGGGAAGGCCGGCGGCGCGCTCGAGGGCACGCCGGCGACCGACCAGCGCTTCGCCTACATCAAATACGACGCCTGACCGCGCGCATGGCGGCTGTCGCGGACGGCGCCCTCCGGCGCAATGTCGCCTGCCCGTTTTGCGGGCTCGCCTGCGATGACCTGAGCATCGCCGTCGATCACGATCGTGTAAGCGTGCGCGATGCCGGCTGCAAGCGCAGCCGCGAAGGCTTCGAGCGCGCCCTATCCGATGCGACCCCGCAGGTCGCCGGCAAAGCCGCGACGCTCGACGACGCCATCGCGCGCGCCGCCGCCATCCTGCGCGCCAGCCGCCAGCCGCTGTTCGCCGGCCTCGCCACCGACGTCGCGGGACTGCGCGCGGTGATGCAGCTCGCCGAGCGCACCGGCGGCATCGTCGACCATCTCGGCAGCGACGGATTCTTCCGCAACCTGCGCGTGCTGCAGGACAGCGGCTGGATGACCACGACCCTGAGCGAGGTCCGCAACCACATGGACCTGCTGCTCATCGTCGGCCCCGACCCCACGCCCCAGTTCCCGCGCTTTCACGAGCGCTGCGTGGCGCCGCGCCAAACGCTGTTCGCCGAGAGTCGAGCGGCGCCGCCGGTCATCCGGATCGGCCCGGCGCAAACCGGCGACCTCATACCCGCGCAGCAGCTCGCCTGCGACCTCGACCGACTGCCGGAAGCCGTCGCCGCCCTGCGCTGCCTCGTCAACGGCCGGCCCTTGCAGGCAACGGCGGTCGCCGGCCTGCCCACCCAAGAATTGCGCGCGCTGGCAGAGCGGCTGAAAGCTGCAACCTACGGCGTGGTGACTTGGATGGCGGGTGCGTTCGCCTTCGCCGGCGCCGAGCTGCTGACGCAGGCGCTGGCCGATCTCGTCCGCGACCTGAACCAGGCGACACGCTGCGCCGCCCTGCCCCTTACCGGCAGCGACAACGTGATGGGCGCCCATCAGCTCTGCACCTGGCAGAGCGGTTTCCCCCTGCGCACGAGCTTCGCCGGCGGCGCGCCCACGCACGACCCGCTGCTCTACGGCACCGCGCGCCTGCTGCGCGAACGCGAGGCCGACGCCCTCGTCTGGATCGCCGGCTTCGGCCCGCAGCCGCCCCCCGCCGCCCCCCTGCCGACCATCGTGCTGGCCGGAGCACTTCTGGCCCTCGAACGCCCGCCGGAGGTGCAGATTCCCATCGGCACCCCCGGCATCGATCACGCCGGCCAAATCTTCCGCACCGACGGCGTCGTGGCCCTCCCGCTGGCGCAGCTGCGCGAGTCCGCCAGGCCGAGTGCCGCCGACGTCCTCGGCCGCATCGATCACGCCCTCGCCGGAGGCCATCGCCTATGAGCACCGCCACGCCTTCCAACGCAGAGCGCGGAAGTAGTTTGCACGCGGAGACGCGGAGACGCGGAGGGGTCTTGCACAATCGCCGTGCGTCCTTCGACAAGCTCAGGATGAGGGGCAATCTTGGTGGCAGAAGAATTGGCCCTCATCCTGAGCTTGTCGAAGGACGCAC
>DATIXH010000485.1:0-10362 GCA_035518775.1 Candidatus Acidiferrum sp. | reverse complement strand
GGGTGGGGCGATGGAGGTGGCTTGATGCTCAAACGCGTCGTTCCTGCGCTCGTCGGGGCGGTCCTGGTGGCCGCGGTCATTGGGATTGCGGCCCGGTACTGGGGCGGCGACACGCCGCCCTCGGCCGGCGGCGCCGGCAATGCGGCGGTGCCGCCGATCAGCGGGACCGTCCAGAACTTTACCCCGACAAATCCGGGACGGCCAGCGCCCATCGACCGGTTCTACGATGCCGGGGGCCAAGAACTCACGCTGCAGGGATTCGGCAACAAGGTCGTGCTGGTGAATTTGTGGGCGACCTGGTGCGCGCCCTGCTTGAAGGAGCTGCCGTCGCTCGATCGCCTGCAGGCGCAGCTCGGCAGCGACCGCTTTCAGGTCGTCGCCATCTCCGTCGACCGTCGCGGCGTCGAGGCTGTCCGGCCCTATTTCGAGAAGCTGAAGATCGCCCATCTCGCGCTCTACGTCGAACCGGAGGGTCATCTTGCGCAGTCGGTCGGACTGCAGGTCCTGCCCTCGACCATCGTTGTCGACCCCCGTGGGCTCATGCTGGGCAAGCTGATCGGCGCCGCCGAGTGGGATGCGCCGGAGGCCCTGGCCCTCGTCCAGCACTATGTCGATCAGGCAAACAAGGTTACTCAAAATTGACCATGCCGGCGGCCCCGGGCGGCCGGTTAAGCTAATTTTGAGGGCTAAGGTGCAGAGTCGCCTCTATCGAGAGGTGGGGCATGGGAACTCTTGCACTGCTGCTCTGCGGCGCAGCCCTCGTGTGTCTGGTGTTTTCGATCCGGGACGTCGCCGCGCTGATGTTTGCCGCTGCGGTCGGGTTCTGGGCGCTGCCGCTCGTCGTCGGCGGACCGGAGATACCGGCCGGCTTCGAGGCGCAGGACGAGCCGCAGCCGGCGCCGGAGACCGATTTCCGGACCGCCGGGGGAAAGCACCTCACGCTCGCCGATTTCCGCGGCCGGGTCGTGCTGCTGAATCTCTGGACGATGTCCTGTGATCCCTGCCAGACGGAGATACCGTCGTTCGATCGGCTCCAGGCCATGTACAAGGGCGACGGCCTTGCCGTGCTCGCCGTGTCCGTCGACGATGCCAGCGGCCTCACCGTGCGCCGCTACCTGCAGCGCAACGGCCTCAACAATCTGACGCCCTATCTCGACGCCCAGGGCGCGACGGCCATGGCCTTCAACCTCCGCCAGTTCCCGACCACGCTCCTCATCGACCGCGACGGCAATGTCGTTGGCTCGCTCCAGGGGGCGACGCAGTGGGATTCGCCGGAGGCCCTGGCCCTCATCAGGCGCTATCTCGACAGCTGAGGCGCGGCAGCGCATGGGAATCCTGGCACTGCTGCTGGTCGGCGCGAGCATCGCCTGCGCCGTGATGTCCATGCGCGGATTGGCGGCGCTGGTGTTCGCCGCCGCCGTCGGCCTCTGGCTGCTCCCCAGCTTCCTTGGCGGTGGCGGTGGCGGCGCGCCGGCGGGCTTCGCGATGGCTGCCGAGTCGCGGCCGGCGCCGACGGCGGAATTCAAGACGCCCGCCGGCAAGCGCCTCACGCTCGCCGACTTCCGGGGCCGCGTCGTGCTGCTCAACCTCTGGGCCACCTGGTGCGGCCCCTGCCGCTCCGAGATGCCGTCGCTCGATCGTCTGCAGGCGATGCATCGCGACGACGGCCTCGCCGTGGTCACCGTGTCCATCGACCGGGAGGGCAGCGTGGCCGTGCGCCGCTTCTTCGATCAGAGCGGCATCCGCAGCCTCTCTCCCTATCTCGACGCCAATGGCAAGACCTCGAGCGCGCTCGGCGCCCGCTCGATTCCCACCACGCTCCTCATCGACCGGACGGGCAATGTGATCGGCTCGCTGATCGGCGCGATCGAGTGGGACTCGCCCGAGGCGCTCGCCCTGATCGAGCGCTCGCTCGCGGCCGAAAGCTCGCCCTCGGGCTGAGGGCGGATCTTCCAGTACGACGGATCTGCGGGATGGTAAACGGCGGCGCTTGTGCCGCGCGCCGGCCTGCTACCAGGCGATGACGTTCGCGACCTTGAGAATGACCGCGAGCTGGAACACCACCGCGATGGCGAAGGTGACGCCGAAGAACAGCGCCTCCTGACCGGCGGTCAGCGGCCGCGCGCGCTTGGCGGCGGACTGAGCGATGGCCTCGCTCTGGCGATCGGCGACAACGGCGGTGGACGACTCGGACGACGACATGATGCTCTCTTCGGGATTGCGGCGCGCTCTGGTTTCCTCGGGGCGCGCTCGTCAGAAGTGATAGCCCAAAAACCTTAAGGGCCGCTGAATTGGCGACGGCTACGGCGTCAGCGCGCCATGCAGCACGTAGGCCAGCTGCAGCGCCGCCCCGAACCCGAACGCCACGCTCAGCAGCGCGATCTCCTGCACCCGCGTCATCGGACGCGACGCACGCCGCGCCGGGGCCTGCTGCTCGTTCGAAGCTTCGGTCTCGTTACGCAGCCAGAACAGGTCCTGATCCATGATCCCCTCGAACTCACCCTAATCAGCGCTAGAGCGCCGTTGATCCATGCTTGAGATAATGGGAGAGAACGGCAGGAATCGGAGTGATGCGGGTCACAACCGAGGTATCTTCTTGGCATTGTTGTGACGGCGCGCACATTCCTGAAACGCCTGAAACGAAATGTGAGGGGGCGGAGTGCGCTGATGGCCCCCTTCCGTCGGCGACGAACATGGATAATGCCGTGCTAACAGGCGCAGACCCACGTTCGACGGGCACCGGGTCGCGTGGGTTGAAAAGGGTTTCGGATTCCGCGATTCTCTCGCACCGATTCCGGATCGCGCGATGGGTGGGCCGCGGTGCAAGGCGTGGACGAGCTGATCAAGGCGGCGGCCGACCGCGAGACCTCCGGCGACCTTGCCGCCGCCTACGCGCTCTGCGAGCAGGCGCTGGCCGCCAATGCGCGCCATCCCGCCGCCAGCGAGCGCGCCGCCCGCCTGGCCGAGCGGCTGGGGCGGCGGGCCGAGGCCTCCCAGCACTATCGCGCCGCCGTCGCCGCCGCGCCTCACCGCATCGACCTCCGGCTGTCGCTGGTGCGCTTCCTGCTGGACAGCAATGACCCCGCGGCCGCTCAGGCCGAGGCCGAGGCGGTCGCCCGCCTGGATCCCAAGGACTGGCGCGTGCCGAACATGCTGGGCGTGGCGCTGCGCCGGCAGCGCCGGCATGCCGATGCCATTCTGCAGTTCGAGAAGGCGGCGCGGCTCAACCGCAAGGCCGAGAGCCCCTGGATCAACCTCGGCAACGCCCAGCGCGATCTGCGCCGCTACGACAAGGCGATCGAGGCCTATCGCAAGGCCCATCAGCTGGCGCCGAAGGCGGCCGACACCGTGCGCCTGCTGGGCGCCACGCTATGCGAGGCCGGCAAGACGGAAGAGGGGCTCGCCGCGCTCGGCCGCGCCATCGCGATGGACGCGCGCAAGGCCGAGTCCTTCCACGACCGCGCCGTCGCGCTCCACAATCTCGGCCGCATTCCGGAGGCCCATCGCGACATCGAGCGCGCGCTGGCGCTGCAGCCGGGCGCGATCGCCTATCTGCGCCTGCGCGGCGCGGTCGAGCGCCGCCTCGGCCGGCTGAAGGAGTCCCGGCAGACCTACGAATCCATCCTCAAGGACCACCCCGACGACGTGCAGACCCTGCAGCTCTATGCCCGGCTGTGCGGCCTGTCGCTGGGCGACAACAGGGCCGCCGACGGGGCGCTGCGCCGGGCGCTGGCGCTGCGGCCGGGCGATCCGCGCCTGTCGGCCCAGCTGTGCCGCGTGCTGATGGAGAGCCGCTACGACGTCGAGGGCAAGTTCATCGACCAGGCCCACGCCATCGCGGCCCCGCTGTGCGATGCCGGCGCGCCGCCGATCGACGTGATCGACGACCTCCAGGGCGTGTTCCTGCGCACCGGCGATTTCAAGCGGGCGGAGAAGATCGCCGCCACGAAGGAGGTGTTCGAGCATTGGATCGCCATGAACAACGTCGGCGCGCTCCACAACCAGCTCGGGCGCGTGCGCACGCTCGAGGACCGCTACCGTCTCGTCGAGTATCACCGCGCTTGGGGCCGCCAGGTGAGCGCCCGTGCCAAGCCGCTGCCGTCGGCGCCGCACCGCCCGCTCGCCGGCCGCAAGCTGCGCATCGGCCTGATGTCGTCGGACCTGCGCCACCATCCCGTCAGCTATTTCGCCCTGCCGATCATCGAGCACTACGATCGCGGCCGCTGCGAGATCTTCTGCTACTCGTTCTATCCGCAGCCTCCCGACCAGGTGCAGGCCTTCATCGCGCAGAACGTCAGCGGCTTCCGCCTGATGCCGGACGCCACCAACGAGGAGGTGGCCGCGCGCATGCGCGAGGACGAGCTCGACATCCTGTTCGAGCTCGGCGGCACCACCCGCTACAATCGCCTCGAGGTGCTGACCCTGCGCCCGGCGCCGGCGCAGGTCAGCTGGCTCGGCTATCCGCATTCCGCGGGATTGGCCGAGATCGACTACATCCTGGTCGATCCCTATCTCAAGCCCGAGGATCCGAAGCTGCTCATCGAGCAGCCGTTCCTCATGCCGGAGAGCTGGGTCTGCCTCGGCCGCCTCGGCTTTCATGACGAGCTGCGCATCGAGCCCGGCCTGCCGGAGGAGCGCGCCGGCCACCTCACCTTCGGCACGGCCAACAATCCCTACAAGTTCTCCGCCGCCCTGATCGAGCTGTGGGCCAAGGTGATGGCGCAGGTGCCGGGCTCGCGCTTCCTCTTCGTCCGCCCCGAGGGCGGCTCCGAGGCGTTCCGCAAGAACATCGGCGACGCCTTCGAGCAGCACGGCGTCAGCGCCGGCCGGCTCGATTTCGAGCCCGTGCGCGGCGCCCACCTGCCGCACTACAACCGCATCGACATCGCGCTCGACAGCACGCCGCACACCGGCGGCACCACCACCTGCGAGAGCCTGTGGATGGGCGTGCCGACCGTGACGCTCATCGGCCCCGCCTTCTTCGAGCGTCTCAGCTACAGCAACCTCAGCAACGCCGGCCTCGGCGATCTCTGCGCACGCACGCCCGAGCAGTATGTGGAGATCGCGGTGAAGCTCGCCGCCGACCGCCCGCGCCGCGCCGCGCTGCGGCCGGGCATGCGCGCCCAGATCCGCGCCCATCCGCTCGGCCAGCCGCAACGCTGGGTCCGCCACTTCGAGGAGGCGGCCCTGCGCGCGGTGGCGGCGGTGTCGTGACGGGACGCATCTGCGGGGTCTACGGGCGGTGTGACGCGGGAGACGGGACCGGCAGCCTGCGTCCTTCGACAAGCTCAGGATGAGGATTTTTCTTTGTGCCACCAAGATTTCCCCTCATCCTGAGCCTGTCGAAGGACGCACGATGGCCATGCGGGTCGTGGAGGTCGGAATGACTCGGGGACGGCGATGAAAGCGGTGATCCTGGCCGGCGGGCGCGGCTCGCGCCTGCTCGAGGAGACGGCGGTGCGGCCGAAGCCGATGGTGGAGATCGGCGGCCGCCCGATCCTCTGGCACATCATGCGCATCTACGCCCATCACGGCATCGAGGACTTCATCGTCTGCGCCGGCTATAAGGGCTACCTGATCAAGGAGTATTTCGCGAACCTGGCGCTCCACCGCTCCGACGTGCGCTTCGATCTCGGCCGCAACACGATCGAATATCTCGGCCAGAGCGAGCCCGTGACCTGGCGCGTCACCGTCGTCGACACCGGCGAGAACAGCATGACCGGCGGCCGCCTGCGCCGGGTCGCCGCTCATCTCGACGCCGACGAGCCCTTCTGCATGACCTACGGCGACGGCCTCAGCAACGTCGACATCGCCGCCGCCATCGCCTTCCACAGGCAGCAGGGCGCGCGCGCCACCATGACCATCGTGCGCCCGCCCGCGCGCTTCGGCTCGGTGCAGCTGAAAGGCGACCGCGTCGCCGCCTTCCGCGAGAAGCTGCCGGCCAGCGAGGGCTTCATCAACGGCGGTTTCTTCGTGCTCTCCAGGAACGTCATCGATCTCATCGCCGGCGACGACACCGTGTGGGAGCAGGAGCCGCTGGAGAAGCTCGCCGCCGGCGGCCAGCTTGCGGCGTTCCGCCACGACGGCTTCTGGCAGCCGATGGACACCATGCGCGACCGCTTGCTGCTCGAGGAGCTCTGGGCCGGCGCATCGCCGCCCTGGAAGGTCTGGGCTTGAGCTTCTGGCGCAACCGCCGCGTCCTCGTGACCGGCCATACCGGCTTCAAGGGCGCCTGGCTCTGCCTGTGGCTGGAGAGGCTCGGCGCCCACGTCACCGGCCTCGCACAGCCGCCCCACACCGACCCCAATTTATTCGCGCTGCTCTCGCCCTGGAAGGCGCTCGACCACTGCATCGCCGACGTCACGCAGGCCGAGCCCATCGGCCGCGCCGTCGCCGCCGGCGATGCCGAGATCCTGTTCCACCTGGCGGCCCAGTCGCTGGTGCCCGCCGGCCACCGCGATCCCGTCGGCACCTTCGCCACCAACGTGATGGGCACGGTGCATGTGCTGCAGGCCGCTCTCGCCCTGCCGGCCCTGAAGGCGGCGCTCATCGTCACCACCGACAAGGTCTATGCCGACCCCAATTCGGGCCGCGCCTTCGCGGAAGCGGATCCGCTCGGCGGCGACGAGCCCTACGGCTCCTCCAAGGCGGCGGCCGAGCTGGCCGTCGACGCCTACCGGGCCGCCTATGCGGCCAAGCGCATCGGCCTCGGCAGCGCCCGCGCCGGTAACGTGATCGGCGGTGGCGACTGGTCGGCCGACCGCCTCGTCCCGGACCTCGTGCGCGCGCTCTGGTCGGGCGAGCCCGCGCTGCTGCGCAACCCCGCCGCCATCCGCCCCTGGCAGCACGTGCTCGATCCCCTGTCCGGCTATCTCCGCTACGCCGAGCGCCTCGCCGAAGACCCGGCCCACGCGCCGCCCGCGCTCAATTTCGCGCCCGCCGACGCCTCCGCCCGCCCGGTGATCGACGTGGCCGACCGCTTCGCCGCCCGCTTCAACGACCACCCGCGCTGGAAATCGGCCGGCGCGCCGGAGTTCCACGAGGCCGCCATCCTGCGCCTCTCGGCCGCCAAGGCCGCCGCCGCGCTTTCCTGGCACCCGCGCCTCGATTTCGAATCCGCCGTCGCCTGGACCACCGACTGGTACGCCGCCCACCGCCACGGCGACGACATGCGCCAGCACACGCTCGCGCAGATCGAACACTACGAGGCGCTGGGATGACGCGGCTCGTCTCCCAAGCCGACACATCTACTGTAGGGGCGCGCTGCGCGCGCCCGTGGCGCCGCTGTCCGGGCACCGGGATAGCGCAGGTCTCGTCGTTCCACGGGCGCGCGCAGCGCGCCCCCACAGTCCTCCGCGTCTCCGCGTCTCCGCGTGAATCAGTCCGGGAGCCGCGGCGATGACGGCGCCAAATTGCCGCCTCTGCGCGGCGCCGCTCGCGCGCACCTTCCTCGACCTCGGCGAGATGCCGCTCGCCAACGCGTTCCTGCGGCCGGAGCAGCTGGCACAGCCGGAGCCGCGCTACCCGCTGCACGCCCGCCTCTGCGAGCGCTGCCTGCTCGTGCAGGTCGACGCCGTCGTCCGGCGCGAGGAGATCTTCGAGGACTATGCCTACTTCTCCTCCTACTCCTCCTCCTGGGTCGAGCACGCCCGCCGCTTCGCGGAGGCGGCCATCCCGCGCTTCGGCCTGAACGAAAAATCGCTCGTGCTCGAGGTCGCCAGCAACGACGGCTACCTGCTGAAGCATTTCGTCGCCCGCGGCATTCCCTGCCGCGGCATCGAGCCGGCGCGCAACGTCGCGGCCGCGGCCGAGGCGGCGGGCGTGCCGACCGAGGTCTGCTTCCTCGGCCGCGCCAGCGGCGCGGCCTTGCGCGCGCGCGGCCTCGCCGCCGATCTGATGGTCGCCAACAACGTGCTGGCCCACGTGCCCGACCTGCATGATTTCGTCGCCGGCATCGCCGCCCTGCTGAAGCCGACGGGCGCGCTCTCGATCGAGTTCCCGCACCTCCTGCGCCTGATCCAGGAGGTGCAGTTCGACACCATATACCACGAGCATTTCTGCTATTTCTCGCTCGCCCCGGTCGAGCGCCTGCTCGGCGAGCACGGCCTCAAGGTCTTCGACATCGAGCAGCTGCCGACGCACGGGGGCTCCCTGCGCGTGCTCGCGGCCCCGGCCGCAAGCCGCCGCGCCGAAGGCCCGGGCCTCGCTGCCGTGCGCAGCGCGGAACGCGCCGCCGGCCTGGACCGGCTGGAGAGCTACGGCGGGTTCGAGCCCCGCGTGAAGGCGGTCTGCGCCGAGCTCAGCGCGTTCCTGGAGGCCGCCCGCGAAGCGGGCAAGACGACCGTCGCCTACGGCGCTGCCGCCAAGGGCAACACGCTGCTGAACGCCTGCCGCGTCGGCCCGGAGCACATCGCCTTCGCCGTCGACTCCAATCCCTACAAGCAGGGCCGCTACACCCCCGGCAGCCATCTGGAGATCCGTGCGAACGCGGCGGTGGCCGCCGCCCGCCCCGACTACCTGCTCCTCCTGCCCTGGAACCTGCGCGACGAACTGGTGGCGAAGCTGGCGTTCATCCGCGATTGGGGCGGCCGCTTCGTCCTGCCGATCCCGCACCTGCAGGTGCTGCCGTGAAGTTCACGCCGACCCCGATTCCCGGCGTCGTGAGGGTCGATCCGGAGCCGCAGACGGACGAGCGCGGCAGCTTCGCCCGCATCTACTGCGAGGCGACCTTCCGCGCCCACGGCCTCGAGTCCGTCGGCATCCAGTGCAACATCTCCGTGAACGCGAAGCGCGGCACCGTGCGCGGCCTGCATTACCAGGCGCCGCCGGCCGAGGAGGCCAAGCTGGTGCGCTGCGTGCGAGGCCGCCTGTTCGACGTCGCCGTCGATCTGCGCCCGGATTCGCCGGCCTTCCGCCGCTGGTTCGCCATCGAGCTCGACGCGGAGCGCGGCGAGGCCCTCTACATCCCTCGCGGCTGCGCCCACGGCTTCCTCACGCTCGCCGACGACACCGCCGTCTACTACCATATGGGGGCAGAGTACGCGCCCGACCTCGCCCGCGGCGTCCGCTGGAACGACCCCGCTTTCGCCATCGCCTGGCCGTTCGCCCCCCTCCACATCAGCCCGCGCGACGCCGCCTTCCCGGATTTCGCGCCGTGACTCTCTGCGATGCCATCTGTAGGGGCGCGCTGCGCGCGCCCGTGGTCCCGTTACCTGAGCGTCTCGGCCTATGCTCGGTCGATCGTTCGACGGGCGTGCGCAGCGCGCCCCTACGCGCGGCGATGACGCGTCGCGGGCAACCATGACACGCGGAGCACGCGTCCTCGTCACCGGCGCCAGCGGCTATGTCGGCCGCCAGGCGCTGGCGCCGTTGACGCGCCTCGGCTTCGAGGTCCACGGTCTCGCCCGCCGCCCGCTGGCCGAGCCGGCCTGCCGCTGGCACGCCCTCGACCTGTTCGACGGCGCCGCCGTCGCGGCCGCGATCGAATCGATCCGCCCGAGCCATCTGCTGCATCTCGCCTGGACCACCGAGCACGGCAAGTTCTGGACCGATCCCGCCAACGATGCCTGGCGCACCGCCACGCTCGACCTGGTCGACCGCTTCATCGCTGCCGGCGGCCGCCGCTGCGTGACCGTCGGATCCTGCGCGGAATATGACTGGAGCGGCAGCGGCCCGTTCGTGGAGTCGCGCACCCCGCTCAGCCCCGCGACCCCCTACGGCCAAGCCAAGCTGCACATCTCCCGCGCGGTCGGAGCCGAGGCGGCCGCCGCCGGCGTCTCTTTCGCCCACGCCCGCCTGTTCTTCTCCTACGGCCCGCACGAGAAGCCGCAGCGCCTGGTGCCCGTCATCGTCCGCGCCCTGCTGAAGGGTGAGCCCGCCCGCCTCACCGCCGGCACGCAGCTGCGCGATTTCGTCGACGTGCGCGACCTCGGCCGCTGCCTCGCCTCCCTGCTGGCGAGCGACGTGCAGGGCGCGGTCAACGTCGCGAGCGGCGAGGGCGTTGCGGTGGCGCGAATCGCCGGACTGCTCGGCGCCATCATCGGCCGTCCGGACCTGATCGAGCTCGGCGCCCTGCCGCTGCCGCTCACCGAACCGCCCGCGCTCGTCGCCGACATCGCGCGGCTCTCGCGGGAGGTCGGCACGGAGCCGCAGATCGGCCTGGAGCAGGGTTTATCGGATGCTGTCGCCTGGTGGCGCGGGGGAGTCTGACGGCCCGGTGCACGGGCGATCAGTCGAGTCGTTCCGCGGCGCCCGTGAGCGCCGCGGCCGCTAGTCTCGTCATCTCGCGGATTTCTTCGTCGCCTCCTGCAGGTCCTCGACCTGCCCATGCACTTGAAACACGGCCAAGCTGAGCGCGTAGCT
>DATIXH010000484.1:0-19803 GCA_035518775.1 Candidatus Acidiferrum sp. | reverse complement strand
GAAGCCGGGCGTCGTGCTGGCGCTCTCGGCCAGCGACCCGGCCGACGCCAACTACGGCCCGCTCAAGGACGGCATCGCCCGCCTGCGGGCCGCCACCGACGCACAAGGGCGCAAGCTCGAGGTGATCGAGATCGAGCAGCCGCGGGCGCGCTACCTGCCGGACGGCCGGCGCATCGGCGCCTCCTACATCAACTTCTATATCGCCAACGGGGCCGTGATCATGCCGGTGTTCGAGGATCCGCAGGACGCGCGCGCCTTCGAGATCGTCGGTAAGGCCTTTCCCGACCGCGAGGTCGTGCAGGTGCCGGCCGTCGACATCGTCTATGGCGGCGGCGGCATCCACTGCATCACGCAGCAGCAGCCGGCGGGCACGCCGGCGGCGCCGTAGACTCCGCTCAAGCCCCCCAGACTCTTCAGTTGTCATTCCCGCTTTCGCGAGAATGGAGCCGCGCTAGGCCGCGGCGGCTTTGGCCGGCGCGGGTTCGGCGGGCGCAGCCTCGGCCGCAGCGTCGGCGGGCGGGTCCTCGGGCTCGAGCGACAGCAGGCCGGCGGCCGAGAGAGCCTTGGCGAGCAGGACGATCTCCTTCTGCGCCTCCTCGACCTCGGGCTTGCGCGGCGCGCTGCCGGATTCTAGCTCCTCGCGGAACATCTTGGCCTGGCGCTCGGACATGTTCGACAGGAACTTCTGGCGCGCGGGCTCGTCGGACAGCTTGAGCGCCACCGCCAGCCGCGACTTGTCGCACTCCTGCAGAAGGGCCTGGATCGAGGCCTGGCTGATCCTGATCAGGTCGGCGAAGGTGAACATATGCTTACGCACCATCGCCGCGTGCTCGGGCGAGATGCTTTCGAGCGAGCCCAGGAGGCGGGTCTCGGTATCGCCGTTCACGCGCCCGATGAGGTCGGCCATGTAGCTGTGCGGATCCTTCTTTTTGTCCTGCACCAGATCCATGCCGAGGTCGTTGCGCATCGCGCGCTCGACATCGTCGAGGATCTCGCGGTTGATGGCGGGAACCTCCAGCAGCCGGACCATGATGTCGGCGGCGGCGGCGGCCGGCAGCTCGGACAGCACCTGCGCGGCATAGTCGGCGAAGAGCTGCGACAGCACGACCGCGGCCACCTGCGGATGCTCGTTGCCGAGATAGTCGGCCAGCCTCTTGGCCTCGACGGTGGTGACGCGCTCCCAGGTGTTGCTCTTGGGCGGCCCGCTGATCTCCTGCAGGATCGAGTCCACGAGCTCGTCGCGCCCGGTCAGCACGGAGCGCAGCAGGCGCTCGGTCGTCTGTGTGGTGCCGACGATGATGCCGCCGCTAGCCGCGCTGTCGCCGAAATCGGCGAACACGGCTTCGACGATCGCTGGGTCCACCTTGCCGAGGCGCGACATCGTGCGCGAGATCGTGCGGATCTCGTCTTCGTTCAGGTGATCCATCAGCTTGGAGATCTGCTCCTGCTGCAGGCCGAGGAACAGGATGGCGGCGCGCTCGGGGCCGCTCAGGCGCTTGATGTCGGGCGATGACTGGGCTAGCGACACTGGGCCTCCAAGAGACCGGGAACAAGGGCAGGCCGGGCGCGACCGGCCGGCGGTACGGGGAGTGACCGCTCGGACCGCTCGACTGCCCGGCCGCTGGCGTCATGTCTAGAGCGCCCCGGTAAAGCCGCGGTTACCGATTTGCGTGGAACGAGTCCAGGCTTATCCAGACGTGTCGGTGAGCGCCATCTTCCATTCTTTCAGGACTTGTTGAGTGACGGTGCAGAAAAGCGAGCTGATGCGGGGCCAGAGGCTGGCAATTTTCCACGGTGCTGAAAAGCCTAGAGCACAAAACCGAAGCGCGTTCGATTGATTGAGGCAGACCCATCGCCATAGAACTTCAGAAACGAGATGTCGTGCAATATACAGCATGTCCGAATCGCGGGCTCGGTCGGGTTGGCGGAAAACTCGGCGCAAGCGGCGTTCGACATACTGCGCGCCTTCATAAGTGCGAACGACTCGGCCCCGCGCTCACGGCCGGGGTCCCTTTTTGCTAATCTTTCATTAACCTGATCTCCGCCATCCGTTAACTGGTGCACGGCATGATGGGCGAAGCCATCTGTTGTTTCCCTTCGCCCCGCGCCGCACTGCGGGGTTTTTTTCGCTCGGCTTGCCACAACGCGCAGAATGTCCCGCGGAGCGAATTGTGCCTCCGTCGCTGAAGTGCCCGCATTTGCGGAGCACGACCCATCATGGTCCTCAAGCAGCGGCCGAAACCACTGAACCGGCCAAGCCGCCGGAATACGTGACGGCCGGCCTCACGGAATCCTGAAGCCACAAGTCTTCCCGATTGAACGTCGTCGGCTTCACATGGAAATGGTCTTGATCGTCTTCAACCCTTCGCGGCCTACGGTGGGTTCGGCCGGTAACAACGCCGATGCGCGACCGAGAATCCGGTCGACGTCCTGCGCCGTTAACTTGCCTGACGATTGAAGGGCATCGAGCAAAGCTACGACGAGAGCGATAGCGGCGGCGCCGTTTCCGAATGCGGTGGCGGCAGTTACGTCGACCTTCATGCTGACCTCCATTCGCGGTGCCGGCATCCTGGCACGCGTACTCCACGCTGTGACCCCCCATTTGGTAGGGCCACGCTCAAAATGGGCAACGGAAAATATGGCTGCAAGATAGCAAGATAGTAGGCCATGTCCTGCGCGTCGCAGCTGATCTCACTGTGGCCATAGGCGAATGGACGACCTGGCTCCGAGTCGATCTCCGCCTCGCCCTGCTCTGCGCTTGCGGCCGGTCGGGGTCGGCGTAAACTGCCTGTGACGGTTTTGGGGCAGGGGCGGTCGGCCCCTCGCATCCCCTTTCTTTGACGCCAGATCTCGCCCCGCTCGGCAACCTTTGGGCGGGAACTTGCTTACCGACTGACAGGGTGCGGTTGCGCATGGTTGGTGATCCAGCTGCGAAGGCGGCCGCGGAGGCCGAGTTTCCGTATCGTATTGATGTGCCGCTACCAGGCATTGGCTGGGGCAGGCTGCGGAAAATGTTGGAATGGTGTCGAGACAACATCTCCGGCCCCTCCACCATGCATCATCATAGTGAGCGCCGTCCGGGCCAGAGCCCTATCGAATATGCACGGTTCTACTTCGCCACTGCGCGCGACGCAGAGGCGTTTCGGCAGCATTGGATGGCCGACTAAACGTCCTGATTTCGTTGGCCGGTGCCTTTGCTATCCGCTGCGGGCAACAAGGATCGACAACGGCGGAGTTTCCTCCCGTACCGCGGCGGCCGGCGCGTATGCATCCGAAACAGAAAGAATGCCGAAACTGCGGTGGCGTAGACAGGGTCGCGTGATCTGGACTGCGATGTTGAAATCGCATTGGAGTAGGGAAGATAGAGTTCATGCCTGTTGCCAAGAACATGACCGTCCTCGTCGTCGACGATCAGGACAGTATGCGCGGCCTCGCCAAGGTCTCGCTCAACAAGCTCGGCATCACCAAGGTGGCCGATGTGGGAGATGCCAAGACTGCGCTCACGCGCATGCAGCAGACCAAGTTCGATCTGGTGATCTGCGACTGGATCATGGCCGACATGGACGGCTTGGCGCTGGTCACGAAGATGCGCGCCGATCCCGTGCTCGAGAGCACTCCGTTCATCATGGCCTCCGCTCGCCGGAACCTGGAGCAGATCGCGGCCGCCCTGAAGGCAGGTGTCACCGGCTGCCTCGTGAAGCCCTTCAAGCCCGAGGACCTCAAGGCCGGCATCGAGAAGGCCTGCGGCGGCGCTCTCCAGTAGCCGCTACGTCAGCCGGTCGGGCGGCGTCCGCCCGGCGAACACCGCATCGAGGTTGTCCAGGCACTTGAAGCCCATGGCGTTGCGGGTCTCGACCGTGGCGCTCCCGAGGTGCGGCAGCAGGAAGACGTTCGGCAGCGTCCGGTAGCCCGGATGGATTTTCGGCTCGTTCTCGTAGACGTCGAGGCCGGCGGCGAACAGCTTGTTCGAGCGCAGCGCCGCGATGAGGGCGTCGTCGTCGACGATGGCGCCGCGCGCGCTGTTCACGACGATGGCGCCGTCTGGCAGCTTGGCGATCCGCGGGCCGTCGAGGAAGCGCCGGGTCTCGGGGCTGGCCGGGCAGTTGATCGACAGCACGTCGCAATGCGGCAGCATCGCCTCGGGGTCGGCATGGTAGGTCGCGCCCTGCTCGAGCTCGGCCGGCAGCCGCGTGCGGTTGCTGTAGTGGATCGTCATGGCAAAGCCGCGCGCCCGGCGCGCCAGCGCGCGCCCGATGCGGCCCATGCCGAGGATGCCCAGCCGCTGGCCGCTGACCTGGCGCCCGAGCATCTCGGCGAGGCCCAGGCCCGTCCAGCGGTCGGCGCGCACCATCTGCTCGCCCTCGCTGGCGCGCCGCGCCGCGCCGAGGATCAGCAGCATGGCGATGTCGGCGGTGGCCTCGGTCAGCACGTCCGGCGTGTTGGTGACGACGAGGCCGCGCGCCTTGGCGGCCGCCAGGTCGATATGCTCGAAGCCCACGGAGAAGGTGGCGATCGCCCGTATGGAGGCGGGCAGGGCGGCCAGCGTCTCCGCGGTCAGCGCTTCGCGCGAGGATACCAGCAGGGCGTCATGGCCGGCTGCGCCGGCGACCAGCTCGGGTCCGCTGACGGGGCGGTCGTCCGGATTGAGCGTCGCCCGATAGTCGCGCGTCAGCCGCGCCGTCACCGCATCCGGCAGTTTGCGGGTCACGAAAATGGCGGGCCGGTCGGCCATGGTCTTGAACCTCCTGATGCGCTGATGTGCCGCGCGCGCACGGCTGTCGGGCCGAAGAATGCAGTTGTCTGCCGCCGACCCATGCCATAGTTTTCGCAGCGCCGAAATGGCAATTTCCTGAATAGGTCCGTCGCCAATGTTCGCACGCGCGTTCATCACCAGGCTGGGCCTGGTGGCTGTCCTTCTGTGCCTCGGCGCCGCCGTGGGTTCGGCGTACGCCTTCGAGATCGTCCCGCATCGCGCGGTCTACGATCTGTCGTTCGCGGGCGCCAAGAGCAGCAGCCAGGTCGTCGACGTCACGGGATCCATGGTCTTCGAATGGGAGGACGCCTGCGACGGCTGGAGCGTGACGCAGCGCACGGCCATGTCCTTCTCCTACCAGTCGGGGGACACGGTGAGTCTCGGCTGGAACCTCGTGACCTGGGAATCGAAGGACGGGCTGCGCTACCGCTTCTTCATCCGGAACCTCCAGAACGGGGAGGTGAAGGAAGAATATCGCGGCGAGGCGCGCCTGGACGGGCCGGGCCAGGGCGGGGTCGCCAACTACACTGTGCCCGAGGGCAAGAAGATCGAGCTGCCGCCGGGCACGCTGTTTCCCACCGCCCACACCGTCGCGCTGCTGAAGCATATCGAGGCCGGCGAGAACTTCCTCTGGGCGACGATCTTCGACGGCTTCGAGGACGACGGCGTCTCGGACATCAGCGCGCTCGTCACCAAGAGCCTGGGGGTCGAGACGAAAACAGCGGCGCGCTCGCCGCTGCTGTCGTCGGTGGCCTCCAACCGGGTGCATCTGGCTTTCTTCAAGCACAGCGACGGCTCGACCGAGCCGGAGCACGAGCAGCAGCTGCGGCTGCATATGAACGGCATCGTCGAATCCATCGTGCTCGACTTCGGCGACTTCAACGTCGAGGGCAAGCTCAAGGAGCTGAAGGCGCTGAAACCGCCCTGCTGAGGTCAGCGACGGCGGCCGCCGTCGCGCGCCGCGGGCCGCTGGAGCAGGCCGCGGCCCTTCCGGATGGCATCGGGGCCCAGGCGGTCGCGCACCGTCACGACGACCCGCTCGATCTCGGCCAGGCGGCGTCCCGCGGGATCGAGGAGGTCCCCCGGGTCGGCATCCTTGCCGTCGACGAGATCGATGCCCCCGACGCCGATCAGGCGGAAGCGGCGGCCGTCCGCCTCGGCGGTCAGCAGCGGCAGGGCGGTCCGGTAAAGCACTTCCGCCAGCCGGGTCGGCGCCGGCAGGCGATGCCGGCGGGTGATGATCCGGAAGTCGGCCGTCTTCAGCTTCAGGACGACCGTCCGCGCCGCTATCCCGCCATCGCGCAAGCGGGCGGCAACCCGTTCGCAGAGAGGCCACAGCGTGTCGGCGAGGGCGCCGCCGTCGCTGAGGTCGCTGTCGAAGGTGGTTTCCGCGGAAATGCTCTTGAGCGGAGCGTCCGGATCGACCTGGCGGTCGTCTTCGCCGCGCGCGAAGCAGGCGAGCCGGTTTCCGATGACACCGTAGCGCTGGACCAGGTCACGGTCCGGCATGCCCTGGAGCTGACCGATCGTGGCGATGCCGTCCTGTGCCAGCCGGGCGGCCAAGGCCCGGCCGACGCCCCAGATCAGGCCGACCGGCTTCGCAGCCAGGAACGTCTTGGCCTCGCCCCGGCCGATTACAGCAAAGCCGCGCGGCTTGTCGAGGTCGGAGGCGACCTTGGCCAGAAACTTGTTGTAACTCAAGCCGATGGAGACGGTTACGCCGATCTCGGTTTCGATTCGCCGCGCGAGCATGGCGAGGGTGCGGGCCGGGCAGTTGCCATGCAGCCGCTCGGTGCCCGTGAGGTCGAGGAAGGCTTCGTCGACCGACAGCGGCTCGACCAGCGGGGTGGTCGCCAGCATCATCAGGCGCACCTGCTCGCCGACCGCCTGATACTTCGCCATGTCGGGCGGGACGACCACCGCCTGAGGGCAGAGCTTGCGCGCCTGGAACATCGGCATGGCCGAGCGAACGCCCGAGATACGGGCGATGTAGCAGGCGGCCATCACGACGCCGCGGTGGCTGCCCCCGACGACGACGGGCTGGTCGCGCAGGGCCGGGTTATCGCGTTTCTCGACGCTGGCGTAGAAGGCATCGCAGTCGAGATGGGCGATGCTCAGAGTGGTCAACTCCGCGTGGGCAACCAGGCGGGGCGAACCGCAGACCCGACAGCGCTCCGGTCGGGCCGCGCGTTCCTCCAGCGCACCGCAGTCTCGGCATAAGGTCGAAAGCCGGGCCATGCCGTCAAAAGCTACCCTTCACGCCAGTATGGTGCCGATTCGTTCCGGCGGACTAGGCTCGATCCCGAAAATCCTAACTAATTGTTAACGATAGACTGGTAATTCTCGAAGGGTCGCAATAGGGGCAGAGGGCCTGCCGGCCGCCTGCTATGCAACGGTTTCTCGGGACCATACCATTGCTGAGACTAAGTGAGGGAAAATGAGCCAGAATAACGTCGTAGCCGCATCGGTCCGGCCGCGGCCCCAGGAGGAGTCGCCGGCGGCGCCGACGCCGCAGACGGGACAGCCGAAGACGATTCTGGTCGTCGAGGACAACGAGCTCAACATGAAGCTCTTCCACGACCTGCTCGAGGCGCACGGATACAATATCCTGCAGACTCGCGACGGCATGGAAGCCCTGAAGCTCGCCCGTCAGCACAAGCCCGACCTTATCCTTATGGACATCCAGCTGCCGGAGGTGTCCGGCCTGGAAGTGACCAAGTGGATCAAGGAAGACGACGCGCTGAAGGCGATTCCCATCATCGCCGTGACGGCGTTCGCGATGAAGGGCGACGAGGAAAAGATCCGCGAGGGCGGCTGCGAGGCCTACATCGCCAAGCCGATCTCGGTGACGAATTTCCTCAAGACCGTCCAGCAGTTTTTGAGCTAGACTCAACGATAGAAGAGATTCGACCGAGCGTCGTGGGTTGGTAGTGGGATGTCTGCGCGCGTCCTCGTTGTTGACGATATTCCGGCGAACGTCCGCCTGCTGGAAGCCAAGCTTTCGGCCGAGTATTTCGATGTCATGACGGCCGACAGCGGCGCCGCCGCGCTCGACGCGATCGCCGCCAACGCCCCGGACATCGTGCTGCTCGACGTCATGATGCCCGGCATGGACGGCTTCGAGGTCTGCCAGCGCATCAAGGCCAATCCGCGCACCCTGCACATCCCCGTGGTCATGGTGACGGCGCTCTCCGAACCGAAGGACCGCGTGCGCGGGCTGGAGGCGGGCGCCGACGATTTCCTCACCAAGCCCGTCAACGAGCTGGCCCTGTTCGCGCGCGTCCGTTCGCTGGTCCGCCTGAAGATGATGATGGACGAGTGGCGCCTGCGCGAGGAGACCTGCGGCCAGTTCGAGCTGATGTCCGCGGAGGCGGCCGCCGAGAACGACAACGGCAACGCCGGCCAGGTGCTGCTCGCCGAGAGCAGCGCGGCGGCCAGCACGAAGATCTGCGACACCCTCTCGGCGCACGGGCACAAGACGACGGTCGCGACGTCGGCGGCCGAGGCACTCCAGCTCAGCAAGCAGAGCCGCTTCGACCTGATCATCCTCAGCCTGAAGGTCGGCAATGACGACGGCCTGCGCCTCGTCTCCCAGATGCGCTCGCAGGACGAGACCCGTCAGGTGCCGATCCTGCTGGTGGTCGACGAGTTCGACACGCCGCGCCTGATCAAGGGCCTGGACATCGGCGCCAGCGACTATCTGGTGAAGCCGATCGATCGCAACGAGCTGATCGCACGCGTGCGCACCCAGGTTCGCCGGCGCCGCTATCAGGACCGCCTGCGCGCCAACTACGAGCGCAGCCTGTCGCTGGCCCTCACCGATCCGCTCACCGGCGTCTACAACCGCCGCTATCTAGGGAATCACCTCGACAAGTCGGTCGAGCGGGCGCGGGAGACCGGCAAGGCCGTCTCCGTCGTGCTGTTCGACATCGATCACTTCAAGGCCGTGAACGACACCCACGGCCATGACGCCGGCGACGAGGTGCTGCGCAGCGTGGCGCAGCGCGTCAACGGCAACCTGCGCAACTTCGACATGGTGGCGCGCTACGGCGGCGAGGAATTCGTCATCGTCATGCCCGATACGCCCGGCGACATCGCAGTCATGGTCGCCGAGCGTCTGCGCGACCGCGTCGCCCGCGATCCCGTCACCGTCAGCGGCCCGGCCGGGCAGCTGAACGTGACCATCAGCATGGGCGTCGCCGCGTATGCCGGTCCCACCGACACCCCGGAAGACCTGATCAAGCGGGCCGACGAGGCCATGTACCAGGCCAAGCGCAGCGGCCGCAACCGCGTGGTGGCCAAGCTCGACAGCTTCGCTGCCAGCCCTTTTGACGCCGCGCAGCCACGGGCGGCCGCCTCCTGAGGATCGGTGGTCCTCCCCTAAACGCAAAGGCCGCCTCGTGGGCGGCCTTTCACTTTCTGGCGCGACTGCCAGCGCGGTCTACTTGATCTTGTGTTCCTTGTAGAGCACGTGCTTCCGCGCGACCGGATCGTATTTCTTCAGCTCCAGCTTCTCGGTCGAGGTGCGCGGGTTCTTCCGCGTCACGTAGTAGTGACCGGTGTCGGCCGTGCTCACGAGCTTGATCATGATGGTGGCCTGCTTCGCCATGGCGCTCCTCGCTCAACCCGAGATTTCGCGGAGCGGCGAAGATACAGGGCCGGCGTCGTCTGTCAAGCGCCCGGAATCCCTGCCGGAAAGCGCATCCGGACCCCTCGGCGAGCCGAACAGTGCCTGCCAGCGGGCTCGCCAGCTGCCCGCCCGCCAGAGGTCGCGGCCGATTTCCTGCCATCCTGCCAGCGCGGCGGCGAAGGGGTGCCGGTTCGGCGCCGGTCCGCCCTTGAGGCCGTAGCGCAGCGGCTCCTCCGCGGGGGCCGCGGCGAAGGTGCCGAACAGCCGGTCGAAGACGATGAGGACGCTGCCGAAGTTCTTGTCGAGACAGGCGTCGTTGGACGCATGATGGACATGGTGGTGCCGGGGGGTGTTCAGCACCCATTCGAGCGGCCCCAGGCGCGGCGCATGCGCCGTATGCAGGAAGAACTGGTAGAGCAGCCCGATCGCCATGGTGGCGAAGACCGAGGCCGGCGCGAAGCCGAGCCAAACCAAGGGCAGATAGAACAGGAACCCGCCGCTGAGATTGCCGCCCCAGCCCAGGCGCACGGCCGCTGTCAGGTTCAGCTTGGCCGCCGAATGGTGCACCCCGTGGGCCGCCCAGAACCATTTTACCCTGTGCATGGCGACATGGTGCCAGTAGTAGCAGAACTCGACCGCCAGAAAGAGCGCCGCCAGCGATGCCGGGCCGTAGGGCGCGATGTCGAACAGCCGGTGCTCATAGATCCAGCCGATGGGGAGACCCAGCACGCCGGCGCCGACGGCGGTCGTCACCCGATGGCCGATGGCGATGACCAGTGACGCGGCGGTCTCGCCGAGGTCATACGAGTCCGATTTCGTGAGTCGTGCGATGGTGTACTCGGCGGCCATGAGCAGCAGCGCCGCCGCCGGAGCAATCAGCAGCCCAGGGCGGGCGGTGGCAGCGGCGTCGGTGAGTCCCATCGCGGGCGCTCCATGGGCGGCAAGCCCTTACTTGGCCGCCTTTGCGTTGGCGAGGGCGGTCTGGCAATCGGTCGAGATCTCGCTCTGATGGCTGCGCATGCATTGCAGGATGCGGCCGCCGCCCGGCTGAACGCCGTCGCAGAGCTTCTTGATGTCGGCGCTGCAGGCCGCACGGAGCTGCTTCAGCACCTCTGGCGACACGCGCGGCTGATCCTGCGCCAGGACGGCGCCCGCTGGAACGAGAACGGCGACCATCGTCAAAGCGGTCAGGCGAATCATCGATCATGTCTCCTTTGGCTACCGTCGTTGAGGGAGCGGCAGGCCGCGAGGGGCGCCGGGCCGGCGACGCCACAATGTGCGCGAGCCGGCCCGGCTGGTGCCGGTGCCGCCGATCCGATGGATCAATGCGTGATGGTGATCGTGCCTTGGCTGGTCGCGGTGCCGCCGTTCGGGCCGGTGATGCTGCGGGAGTAGTCGTACTGGCCGGGGGCGGTCTTCGTGATGCTGCCGGAGGTCGTGACCTGCTGGCCATTCGGACCGGTCGTCGTGCCGGAGCGCGTGCAGGTGTAGTTGACGCAGCTGCCCGTGGCCTCGCTCGTGTAGGTGCCGCGGTGAGTCGTGACCGTGCTCTTGCGCGTCCAGGCCGACGCATCGGAGGTCGCGCCGACGAACATCACGGCGGCGAGGGCGGCGGTCATGAGTAACTTGGTCATCGAGAGCTCTCCATCAGGGAAGGTTCGTGGGTGGGCATCGCGCCCGACGGAGAGGAGTTTCGCGCGCGGACTTTGCGCTGGTTTTGCAAAGCACGGTAGTTTTGTATCGTTTTGTTGCAGGCGGCGCGACGAAGGTTGTTAACCCTAACGACCGGTGTAGATTTGCGCATGTCCGCCAAGACGATTCTGCTGGTCGAAGACGACCGCGAGATCCGCACGCTGCTGAGCGATTTTCTTGTCGGCGAAGGATTCGAGGTCGAAGTGGCGGACGGCGGCGCGGCCATGGATCGAGTCCTCGCACGTCGCGCGCCCGACCTGGTGGTGCTCGACCTCATGCTGCCGGGCGAGGACGGGCTCTCGATCTGCCGTCGCCTGCGCGCGCGCGGCAACGTGCCGATCCTCATCCTGACCGCCAAGACCGACGAGACCGAGCGCATCGTCGGGCTCGAGCTCGGCGCCGACGACTATGTCGGCAAGCCCTTCAATCCGCGCGAGTTGCTGGCCCGCATTCGCGCGATTCTGCGCCGCGCCGGCGGCGCACCGGCCGAGCCGCCGCGCCGCCGGCTGGCGTTCGGCAGCTTCGTCGCCGACCTCGATGCCCGCTACCTCGAAGCGGGCGACGGCGTGCGCGTGCCGCTGACATCCGCAGAGTTCGATCTGCTCGCCTGCCTGATCGATCGGCCGCGGCGCGTCCTCTCCCGCGACCAGCTCCTCGACTGGACGCGCGGCCGCACGGCCGATCCGCTGGATCGCACGATCGACGTCACGGTCAGCCGCCTGCGCCGCAAGCTCGAGGCTGTCGATCCGTCCGCCGGCGACCTGATCACCACCGTGCGGAACGGCGGCTACCTCTTTGCGGCCGAGGTGCAGGACGCCTGACCATGCCGCGCATCCGGTTCATCTGGCGGCTCGCCCTGATTCTCGTCGCCGCGCTCGTCGTCATCCAGCTCGTCGCCGTCGCCGCCTACTACGTACAGCGCGACCGCGCGACCCGGGCGGGCCTGCACCTGCCGCTGCCCGACCAGATCGCGGCCCTGGTGCAGCTGCTCGATCACGCGTCTCCGGAGCAGGCGGCGCTGGTCCTGCGGGCCGTCAATGGCGCCGGCCTGCGGGCGGAAGTGCGGCCCGATCGTCCGACCATATCGGACGCGGACTGGCGCCTCGATCGCGTCGAGGCCGCGCTGGCGAGCTATCTCGGCGGCGGCGACCGCTTCATATCGGCGCGCCTGATCGGAGTCGGCGGCGGTCAGGCGCAGCAGGCGCGCGCCTTGCTGAACGGACGAGCGCGCGTCGTCGTGTCGCTGGCATCTGGGGGCTACCTGGTCGTGGAGACGGCGGGTGAGCTTCTTGCCCGCCTGTTCGGCCTCCCGGCGGGCTTCTGGGCCGGTATCATCGGCTTCATCGTGATGGCGCTGGCGATCCTGGCGATCGCCCGCGAGACCCGCCCGCTGTCGCGCCTCGCCGGCTCCGTCGAGCGCTTCGGCGCCGCCCTCGAGCCGACGCCCATGGCCGAGAAGGGGGCGCCGGAGATGCGCGCGCTCATCGGCGCCATCAACCGCATGCAGTCGCGCATCGCGACCTTGGTGAAGAGCCGCACCTTCGTCCTCGGCGCCATCTCCCACGATCTGCGCACCTATCTCACGCGCCTGCGCCTGCGGGTCGAGACGCTGCCGCCGGGCGACGTCCGCGAGCGCGTGGTGCGCGACGTCGAGGATATGCAGGCGCTGGTCGAGGAGGCGCTGGCCTTCGCCCACGCCACCTTCGTCGAGCCCAAGAAGCAGCCGGTCGACCTGGTGCAGCTGGTCACGCGCGAGTGCGAGGAGCGGACGGCCATGGGTGCCGCGGTCAGTTTCGACCCGCCGCCGCAGCCGGTGGTCGTAGCCGGGACCCCGGCGGCGCTCGGCCGCGTGGTGGCCAATCTGGTCGACAACGCCGTGAAGTACGGCGGGCGGGCCGATGTCGCGGTCGCGGCCCTCGGCGATTCCGCGCGGATCACGGTCGAGGATCGCGGGCCGGGCATTCCGCTGGGCGAGCGCGAGCTGATCTTCGAGCCCTTCCGCCGGCTCGAGGATTCCCGCAATCGGGAAAAGGGCGGAGCGGGCCTCGGTCTCGCCATCGCCCACCAGATCGTCGAGCTCCACGGCGGAACGATTGCCGTCACGGATCGCCCGGGCGGCGGGGCGCGCTTTACGGTCGGGCTGCCGCGGTTCGTCGAAACCGGCGGCGCGGATCAGGCCGTGCCGAACACGCGCGCCGGGGGCGGACGCCAGGGCCCGCGCCCGATCACGCGCCAGCGCGCGCAGTCGCCGCGGTAGCAGAACAGGCGGGCCGGCTCGCGGCCGATGGGAATCCGCTCCTGCCAGCGTCGCAGCGCTTCGGTCAGCACGAACTCCGTGACGTCGACGATGGCGAGCCGCGGCAGTTCCGCCACCGGCCACCACTTCAGGTCTTCCAGCTCGCCGTTCCCGGCGAGCTCGCCGCGGGCGTTCGCGCCATCGGACAGGAAGAAGCGCGTGTTGTAGCGGCGCTTGGAATAGCTGGGCGTGATGGCGCGGCAGAGGAAGTCGAGGGTGTCGAAGCCGGGCCGGCAACCGCTGGCGCCGTAGGCCTGCCAGATGCGGTCGGGCCCGGGAGTTGCCGGCGGCTCGCCGTCCGCCGCCACCAGCAACCCGGTCTCTTCATAGGTCTCGCGGATGGCGGCGCGGGCGAAGGCGAGGGGCGACCGCCCGTTGCTTCCCACGGCCAGCTGGGCGCTCACGCCCGGATGCAGATCCTCGGAGAAGCCGGAACAGGTCCCGTCGCCGTGATCGACGCGTCCCCCTGGCGCGACGTAGATGTCTGGCAGAAAACCGGCGCGCCCGTGGCGGCGCCCCAGCAGGATCTCCGGCCCGTCGCGCCCGCGCCGGATCAGCACCAGCCCGGCCGCGTCGACCGGGCGTGCGACCTGGCGCTCCCCTGCTGCCAAGGGTGCGGGCGTTCTTTAGGGCTGCGCCTGCGAAACGGCGGGACCGGACTGCCCGGGCAGATCGGCCAGATGCACGGCCCGGTTGTACTCGGACGGATGGGTCAGCAGCTCGATCGCCACCTGTTCGTCGATCGGCTCTTCGCCGCGCCGCTCGGGACAGGTCGACCGCAGCTTGTTGAGCGCCGCCGTATCCTCGGGGTCAGTGGCGTTGCGCTGGCCGGTCGGGAGCGGCTTCAGCCGCCCGGTCCGGATGTCGTCGAGCAGCTGCTTGCTGTCCTCGGTCGTCGTGCAGACCGAGGGCAGGACGCCCAGATGGTTCACGGTGTAGCCCGAGGGCGCATGGTAGCGCGCCCAGGTCAGGGTCAATTCGCCGTCATTCGGCATGCGCAGCACGGTCTGCACCGTGCCCTTGCCGTAGGAGTTGCTGCCCACCACGACCGCGCGGCCGCTGTCTTGGAGCGCCGCCGCGACGATCTCCGCGGCCGACGCCGAGTCGCCGTTCACCAGCACCACGACGGGACGGCCGTCGGCGAGATCGCCGGCCGTGGCCTCGAAGTACTGATGACTGTCGGGGTGGCGGCCATGGGTCGACACGATGCGGCCGTGGCTGATGAAGAGGTCGGCCACCTCGACCGACTGGTCGAGCAACCCGCCGGGGTTGCCGCGCAGGTCCATGATGTAGCCCTTGAGGCCGCTGCCGATATCCTGCTGCGCGTGCAGCATCTCCTTGCGCAGGCTGTCGGCGGTGTCGAGGTTGAAGCCGTAGACGCGCAAGTAGGCGACGTTGCCCTTGCGCTCATAGGTCACGGTCTCCGGCACGATGTGCGCGCGCGTGATGTCGACGACGAACGGGGTCCCGCCGCCGCGGACCACCGTTATCTTGACGTGGCTGTCGTCCGGTCCGCGCAGCATGTCGATGACCTGGTCCTGCTGCAGGCCGGCGACCGGCTTGCCGTCGACCGCGGTGATGACGTCGTCGGCCTTGAGGCCGACATGTTCGGCCGGCGTGTAGTGCATCACGGAGATGACGCGCACCACCTTGTCCTCGACGGCGACGCGCACGCCGATGCCGCCGAAGCCTTCGCGCGTGGCCCGGTTCTCGGCCGCCTCGGCGGCCGTGGAGTAGCGGGAGAAGCCGTCGAGCTTGGCGAGCGCGCCGGTGAAGAAGGCGTCATAGACGTCTTCGTTCGGCTTGGCGGTCAGCTGCGGCGAAACCGCGCGGGCGGCCTGCAGCATGTCGGCGGTCAGGTTGCCCCAACCATCGGCGTCGCCTTGCGCCGGCGCGGTGAAGCCGACCTTGTCCTTGCCATCGACCTTGAGCTCGACCTTGTCGGACTCGCGCGCCACGGCGATGGTGGGGTCGAGGCTCGCCACCTGCGTCAGGCCGGCCACGGCCAGATCGCCCAGATTGACCTCTTTGATGTAGACGGCCTCGATCTTCTCGTAGCCGCTGACGAACATCTCGCGCGGCGCGTCGTAGCCGCTCTCGGTGCCGAGTCCGCCGCCGGCGCAGGCGGCCAAAGCCACGCTGAAGCCCAGCGCCGCGAGGCGCCGTGCCCGCTTCAATCCATCGCCCGGGTAAATCGTCAAAACCGCATCCATCTGTTGAAAGTTTCGCGCCAGCAGATAAGGGCTAACGCGGGCCTTTGTCCATTGGAACTTGTGCAATCGGCGCACCATGGGCCTGTGATAAGTTAATGTGCGGAAAGCGTTCTTTCAAATATGGTTAACGACCGCGGCCGCGGCGCGCCCGCCGCGGCGGGTGCTTGCTGGGGCGCTTCGACGGCGACCGTCCGGCGGCCTGCTTGCGGCGATGGCCGGCGGCGGGCCCCGCCGCTGCGATCCGCTCGTCAGCGGCAGCCTCGTCCTCGATCAGTTGGAGTGTGAGGCCGCCGGTGATCGGCCGGGCCTCGACCAGCCTGACCGCCACGGTCTCGCCCAGGCGGTAGGCGCGGCCCCAGCGCCGGCCGACCAGGCAGTGGCGGTGCTCGTCATGGTCGTAATAGTCGTTCGGCAGGCTGCTGATCGGCACAATGCCGCTGCCGCCGGACTCCCTGAGCGTGACGAAGAGGCCGAACCGCGTCACCCCGCTGATGCCGCCGACGAACACCTCGCCGACGCGCTCGGCCAGGAAGGCGGCGACATAGCGGTCGATGGCGTCGCGCTCGGCCGCCGCCGCGCGTCGTTCGGTCGCGGAGATATGCTCGCCGAGGCGGACGAAGCGGGGGCCGTCGTCGGGCTGCAGACCATCCTCGCCGAAGCCGTAGGCGCTGATCAGCGCCCGATGCACGAGCAGGTCGGCATAGCGCCGGATCGGCGAGGTGAAATGACAGTAGCGGCGCAGCGCCAGGCCGAAATGGCCAAGGTTCTCCGGGCTGTAGACGGCCTGCGCCTGGCTGCGCAGAACCAGCTCGTTGAGCATGGCCGCGTACGGCGTGCGACGGGCCTGTTCCAGCAGGCGGGCGAAGACCGCCGGCCGGATCACCTGACCGCGCGCCAGCGACAGCCCCAGGCTGGCCGCGAACTCGCGCAGCGCCTCCACCTTCACCGGATCCGGGGCGTCATGGACGCGGTACATGCAGGGCCGGTGCCGGGCCTCCAGCGCTTCGGCCGCCGCCACGTTGGCCGCGATCATGTACTCCTCGACCAGGCGGTGGCTGTCGAGCCGCACCCGCGGCTCGATGCGGGCGACTGCGCCGTCGACCAGAGTCACCCGCCGCTCCGGCAGGTCCAGATCGAGCGTGCCGCGCTTGAGGCGCGCCGCCAGCAGCGCCTGGTAGCCGCCATAGAGCGGCCTCAGCACCGGGTCGAGCAGCGGCGCAGTCACCGCGTCGGGCCGCCCATCCTGCGCCGCCTGCGCCTGGCCATAACTCAGCCGCGCGGCCGAGCGCATCAGCCCGCGCATGAAGCGGTGGCGCAGCTTCTTGCCCTCGCGGTCGACGACCATCTCGACTGCCAGGCAGGGCCGGTCCTCCTGCGGCCGCAGCGAGCAGAGGACGTTGGAGATCTCCTCCGGCAGCATCGGCACGACGCGGTCGGGGAAGTAGACGGAGTTGCCGCGCTTCTCCGCCTCGCGGTCGAGGGCGTCGCCGGGCCGCACGTAGTGCGCGACGTCGGCGATGGCGACCAGCAGCCGGAAGCCGCCGGGATTTTTCGCATCGTCGTCGGGTGCGGCCCACACCGCGTCGTCGTGGTCGCGCGCGTCCTCGGGATCGATGGTGACGAGCGGCACGTCGCGCAGGTCGGTTCGCTCGCCCAGCATCACCGGCGCTGCCGCCTTCGCGAGCTCCAGCGCCTCGTGCGGAAACTCCGTGGGAATGTCGTGCTCGTGGATCGAGATCAGGCTGATGCTGCGCGCCTCCCCGAAGCGGCCGAGGCGCTCGACCACGCGCGCCTGCAGCACGCCCAGCCGGTGGGTATGCAGCACCTCCGCCAGCACGAGCTCGCCGGGCCTGGCGCCGCCGGCATCGTTGACGGCGATGCGGTACTCGGTCTTCACGCGCCGGTCGGTCGGCGCCAGCCGGCCGCCGACTCCAGGAATCGATTCATAGACGCCGATCACGCGCTGCGGCACGCCCGCGATCTGGCGGATCGTGCGGCCCTCGTAGAGTCCCTCGCCGGTCCGCGCCAGGCGCGCCAGCACGCGATCGCCGGCGGCGAGCGCCGGTGCGCCGCGCCGCTCCGGCGCCATCAGGATTTTCGGCGGTGCGCCGTCCCCGCGCCAATAAAGGGGTCGCGCCAGCACCTCGCCGTCGACGTCGACGCCGGTGATCTCCACCACGGCCGTCTCCGGGAGCGCGGCCGGGCGCGACAGCCGCCGCCCGCGCCCGCGCTCGACCTCGCCGTCCTCGGCGATCTCCTTCAGCATGGCCTTGAGCGCGATGCGGTCGCCGCCGCCGATGCCGAAGGCGCGCGCGATCTCGCGCTTGCCGACGGGCGTCGGGCTCGCGCGAATGAACTCGAGGATCTGCTGTTTGGTGGGCAGTGCCGGCTTCTGCTTCCTGCGTCCGCTCATGGCGGCAAATCTAGGCGAATTCGGGCGCGAGGCAACCGGGCGTGCTCGCGCTCAACGCGGCGTCTTGAACTCCACCTCGACGAAGGTGAATTCGTAGTCGTTGGCGTTGATGACGTTGTGCTCGACGCCGATGGGCCGGTAGTAGGAGCGGCCGGCCGTCAACTCGGCGAAGCTGTCCTGCTTGCCGTCGAAGAGCTTCAGCCTTCCGGTCGTCATGGGAACGACGACATAGTCGTAGCCGTGGCGATGCCAGCCGGTCTCGGCGCCGGGCGCGAAGCGCCACTCCGTCACCTTCACGCGCTCGTTGTCGACCTGCACGGTCGGTTGCGCCGGTCTCGCACTCTGGTCAGCCATCATGCACCTGCTCCTTCACCTCGACTTTACCGGACCTTTACCATGATTGGCGACAATGCCGCCGCTTTTTCAGGCGAGGGGGCGGGCGGATGCGGTGGCTGGTCGCGGCGGTGGCAATCTCGATGACGGCGTTCAGCACGCCCGCGCGAGCGAGCGATGAGCTGCCGCTGGCGGGAGCCGGAATGCCGCTCGACGCGGCCGCGCTCGGCCTGGCAAGGGGCGGCACGGCGACGGAGGCGGGGGCGAGCGCCGAAGCCCTCAACCTGACGGCCACAAGCACGCTGGAAGCCTCGCTCTCGCAGGCCTCGACCCAGGTCAGTGGCGAGCTGAGGACCGGTGACATCACCCTCGGCGACGTGACCGGCGCCATGGGCGGGGTCACGTCGGTCCAGCTTTCCACCGGCTTTAACAATATTCAGCAGAGCAGCGCCGCCCTGGCCTTCGCTTTCTGAGCGGTTTAGCGTGACGGGTGTCACAGCAGCCCCAGATCGGAGGGGTCCTCTCGATTGAATTAAGGGGGTGCGACACTTTATCCTGTGGTTGATGGCCGCGCCTGTGCGCGGACTGCTCCTGTTCTTGCAGGTTGGTGAAGCGTCATGTCGACCTATCGCGTGCTCCGGTTCTGGCTTGCGGCGGCGTTGCTGCTGTTCATCGGGGCCGGCCGGGCGGCGGCGGCCGACAGCTATCCGTTCGAGATCCGGCTGACCAACAGCCTCTTCGGCCAGAAGGTGTTCACCGGCGAGATCGTGCCGGAAGACGGCAACTTCACCGTCTTCGTCACCAGCGGCAGCACGCGCATCCATATGACCGGCTCGATCCAGGGTGACCATGTCCATGTCTATGGCGAACTGATCATCCCCGGCGCCGCCTCCTGGCAGCGGTTCAAGCCGTTCTCGGCCGATGGGACGTTTGGGGGCGACGGCACGGTCAAGCAGGGGATCGTGGCCTATCCATCCAGCGGCACGCCGGCGCGCGGCTCGATCACGATCACCCGGCCGGTCACGGCGATTGCCGCCGCGCCCGCTGCGCCGCAGCCTACCCAGCCCGCGACGCCGCCCGCGCCGACGGTGACGCAGACGCAGCCCACGCCGCCCGCCCCGACGCAGACCGCAGTGCTGCCGCCGGCGCCCGAGGAGCCGCCGCTCACCGCCAGCCAGCGCGTCGCAGTCCAGCACCAACTCAGCGTGCTCGGCTTCTACAAGTCCATCGTCGATGGCGATTTCGGTCCGGGCACGCGCAAGGCGATCAGGTCGTTCCAGCGCGCCAACAAGCTGGACGCGACCGGCTATCTGACGGACACGACGGTGGCCCTGTTGAGCGAGCAGTCAGGCCGGCGCGAGCAGCAGTTGGCCGAGCAGCAAGCGGCGGATCAGGCCGCGCAGCAGCAGGCTGCACAAGCCGCGCAGCAACAGGCCGCGCAGCAACAGGCCGCCCAGCAGCAGGCGGCGCAGC
>DATIXH010000483.1:0-12870 GCA_035518775.1 Candidatus Acidiferrum sp. | reverse complement strand
GACCGACCAGGATGAAATCCGGCCCGGTGGCGGTGGTGCGATACTTCTGGAGCGTCTGGGGATGAACTTGAAGAATCTGCGCAAGCTGCGCAGGCGTATAGTAATCGCGTTCGGCGATCTCGTTGGTCTCGGTCGTCATGATGTTCGGCGTCCTGTCTCCTCAGGGGCGATTGCGGCCCAAGCCCCTATGCAGCCGTATTAGACCTTGTGGGGTTAACCCTACTGTTCAAGCCGTCTTGAAGTTGGCGTGCACGACGTTCGAGCCGTCCTGGATGATCCCCATCAAGTAGTCCTCGACGATCTGCGCGTTCGCGAAGCTCACCGGGGCAAGCTCGTGCGCGTAACGCTGCGTGGTCTGCGTGGAGGCGTGACCGACCTGCTGGGCCACCTCTTGGATGGAGAGGCCCTGGCGGGGCGCAGCCTGCGCATACGTCGCATAGGTGTGACGCAGCGTGTGCGGGGTTATCCCCTTGAGGCCCGCCCGCTTTGCGATGCGCAGGACGGCCTTGTAGAGGCTCTGCTTCGAAAGCGCCGCGTCGCCGAACACGAACTCCGATCCCTCGAACGTCCGCGTCTGAGCGAGGAGTGCCCCGACGCGCTTGGTTATCGGCTTCACCAAACGGGTTGCCCCGTGGCCGTGACTGCCCTTCTCGATCAACGTAAACATCCCGTCGCGGACTCGTACGTCCTCGACCCTCAGGTCCCCGGCGGCGCTCACGCGGCACCCCGTGAGGAGCATCAACTCGACCGCGTCCGCGCGGGACTGATCCACCTTCGAGCGATACCACTGGATACCCTGATAGAACGCCTGAAGCTCCGTGGGGTACAAGAAACGCTCACGCTTCTTCAGAGATTGGCGCTTGAACTTTGCGGGGTTCACGAGCGAGCGGGGCGCGCCCCAACCCCAACAGGCGCGAAGGTTGTCCATGGTGGTGTTCGCGGTCGAGACGCTGGTTCGGCAGAGCTTCCTGTAGTGGGCGACCATGTCGTCCAGAGTAATCTCGGTCAGCAGGCGGTGCTTGAACTCGTCCAGGCGTCCGCCCCGAAGGGCGATCTTGGCGTTCGTGTGCGCGCTCCAACGACCGGTGCGCTTCGCGACCACGGCGAGATGCTCGTCCAGGTAGCGCTGGATGAGGTCTCCGAGGGTCTGGGCAGCTTGGTTCGGACGGGTGACTTTCTCGGGGTCCCCGAACTTGCACTCGTGGATCGCCTTCTGGGCCTCCTCGCGGGCTGCATCGATGGTCATCGCATTGTAGACCCCGAGGGCCTTCTTGATGGGCCTGCCCGTCTTGGTGCGGGCGTGGACGTAGAAGGTCTTGCGGCCGTTGGGCTGGACTCGTACAAACAGGCCCTCGGTCTGGGTATCCCAAACCTCGTAGCGCTTCTCCCCGGCTTTCAGGCGGTCGATCTCGGTCTTGGTTAGCTTCACACGCATCGCTGTTTCTCTTCGTTCGGGTCCTTCCGGTGTGAGAACGGGTGCACAACGGGTGCATACCGGGGGCACAGCAGAAGGGTTGAAGTTGCTAGTTTGGACTACTCTGGACTATTTAGGGCGATATCAGAAAAGTTGACACCGCCTTGATCCAGAAGGGAAACTAGGAAAATTCCCTCTTAGATCAAGGGGACCACTTAGGGAGGGATGTAGTTTGCGATATGAAGCGCCTACCTCTATTAACGCGGCCGTGAAGCTGCTGGGCGGCAGCAAGGGCCTGGCCAAGGTGCTGGGCGGCGGCACCGACCTGCTCGTGCAGATGAAGACCGACCGCATCGAGCCCGACCTGGTGGTCGACGTGAAGCGCATCCCCGGCATGCGCGACATCGCCGCCAAGGGCGGCGGCTTCCGCATCGGGGCGGCCGTGTCCAGCGCCGAGCTCGGCGAGCACAAGGCCCTGAAGAAGGCCTGGCCGGGCGTGGTCGAGGCCGCAAACCTCATCGGCTCGCACCAGATCCAGGGCCGCGCCACCATTGTCGGCAACCTCTGCAACGCTTCGCCGGCCGCCGACAGCGTGCCGGCGCTGGTCGCGGCCGGCGCCCTCGCCGTGGTCGCGGGTCCGAAGGGCAAGCGCAACGTGCCGGTCGAGAAGATCGCCACCGGCCCCGGCAAGACCTCGCTGAAGAAGGGCGAGATGGTCGAGGCCATCCTGCTGCCGAAGCGTCCGCCCAAGTCCGGCGACGCCTATTTGCGATTCATACCCCGCACGGAGATGGACATCGCCGTCGTCGGCGTCGGCGTGAACCTCACGCTCGACGCCAAGGGCGTGTGCACGGCCGCGCGCGTGTCGCTCGGCGCCGTCGCGGCGCAAGTCCTGCTGGTGCCCGAGGCCGCCAAGGCCCTGATCGGCACCAAAGTCGACAAGGCCGCTCTGGACAATCTGGCCGCTGCCTGCTCGGCCGCCTGCCGTCCGATCGACGACAAGCGGGGCACCAAGGAATTCCGTATCAAGGTGGCCGGCGTCCTCGCGCGCCGCGCGGCCGCCATCGCACTGAAGCGCGCAGGGGGGAAATGATGTCGCAGGTCCGCGTATCCACCACCGTCAACGGCGACGCCGTCGAGTATCTCTGCGAGGCCGACGAGACGCTGCTCGACGTGCTGCGCGATCGGCTCGGCCTGACCGGCGCCAAGGAAGGCTGCGGCACTGGCGACTGCGGCGCCTGCAGCGTCACCGTCGACGGCCGCCTGGTCTGCTCCTGCCTGGTGCTGGGCGCCGAGGCCGAAGGGCGCAAGATCGGCACCGTCGAGGGCATCGCCAGCGGCGACAAGCTGCATCCCCTCCAGAAGAAGTTCCTGGAGCATGCCGCGCTGCAATGCGGTATCTGTACGCCCGGATTCCTGGTCGCTGCCAAAGCGCTGCTCGACCACAACCCCAACCCGACGGAAACAGAGATCCGCTTCGGGCTGGCCGGCAATCTCTGCCGCTGCACCGGCTATGATAAGATCGTTCGTGCGGTCCAGGCCGCCGCCGCTGAGATGAGAAAGGGTTGATCCATGCCGCTCGATCCCAACCTCGATCCCGCCTCCCACAAGTTCAACGTCGTCGGCACCCGCCCGGTCCGTCCCGATGGCATCGACAAGGTCACGGGCCGCGCCAAGTTCGGCGCCGACGCCGTGGCCCCCGGCATGCTCATCGGCAAGATCCTGCGCAGCCCGCATGCCCACGCCAAGATCAAGTCGATCGACGTCTCCAAGGCGGCCAAGCTGCCGGGCGTGAAGGCGATCGTCACCCGCGACGACTTCAAGGAGCGCGAACCCTCTCTCCGCGACGTCCTCTGGAACGTCATGGCCCGCGACAAGGTGTTCTATGACGGCCACGCCGTCGCCGCCGTCGCCGCCACCTCGGCCTCGGTCGCCCGCAAGGCCCTGAAGCTCATCAAGGTCGACTACCAGGTGCTGCCGCACGTCACCGACGTCGACGAGGCCATGAAGCCGGGCGCGCCGCTGCTGCATGACGACATGATCACCGGCGGCGTCGACCCGGCGCCGAAGAAGGCCTCCAACGTCGCCTACCGCCACGAGTTCGGCCATGGCGACGTCGAGGCCGGCTTCAAGCAGGCCGATGTCATCGTCAGCCGCAGCTTCAAGACCGAGGCCACGCACCAGGGCTATATCGAGCCCCATGCCTGCCTCGCCAACGTCGGTCCGGACGGCCAGGGCGAACTGTGGGTCTGCACCCAGGGCCATTACATGATCCGCAACGTCTCCGCGGCCCTGCTCGGCATGGATGTGGCGAAGCTGCGCGTCACGCCCTCGGAGATCGGCGGGGGCTTCGGCGGCAAGACGACCGTGTTCATCGAGCCGGTCGCCCTGGCGCTGTCGCGCAAGGCCAACCGTCCGGTGAAGCTGGTGATGAGCCGCGAGGAGGTGTTCCGCGCCACCGGCCCCACCGCCGCCAGCAGCATGGACATCAAGATCGGCGTCAAGAAGGACGGCCGCATCACCGCCGGCCTCGCCGACATCCGCTTCACCGGCGGCCCGTTCGTCGGCTCGCTCGTGGACATGGGCGCCATGTCGGCCTTCGCCGCCTACGACCTCGAGAACTGCAAGGCCATCGGCTACGACGTCGTCTCCAACCGGCCGAAGCTCGCCGCCTACCGCGCCCCGAGCGCGCCGATGGTGGCGTTCGGCGTCGAGAGCGTGCTCGACGAGCTGGCCAAGAAGATCGGCATGGACCCGATCGACCTGCGCCTGAAGAACGCGGCCAAGGAGGGCACGAAGTCGTCCTACGGCCCGAAATACAACCGCATCGGCCTGATCGAGTGCCTGCAGGCCGCCAAGAAGCACCCGAACTACACGGCCCCGCTCGGCCCGAATCAGGGCCGCGGCATGGCCGCCGGCTTCTGGTTCAACTTCGGCGGCCAGACCGCGGTGTCCCTGAACGTCCATATCGACGGCACGGTGGCACTCACCGTCGGCACGGTCGACATCGGCGGCTCGCGCGCCTCCATGTGCCTGATCGCGGCCGAGGAGCTCGGCGTGCCCTACGAGCAGGTCCGCACCGTCACCGCCGACACCAGCTCGCTCGGCTACAACGACATCACCGAGGGCAGCCGCACCACCTTCTCCACCGGCATGGCCACGATCGAGGCGGCCCGCGACTGCATCGGCAAGCTGTGCGGCCGCGCCGCCAAGATCTGGGGCATCCCGCCGGAGGCCGTGGTGTGGGAGAAGGGCTACGCCAAGCCCGCCGGCGCCAATGCCGGCAACTTCGAGCCGCTGTCGCTGGCCGACATCGCCAAGCAGGCGGCCACCACCGGCGGCCCGATCGCCGGCCACTCCGAGATCAATGCCGAGGGGGCCGGCGTCAGCTTCGCCGTCCATCTCTGCGACGCCGAGGTCGACAAGGAGACGGGCCGCACCCTGATCAAGCGCTACTGCGTGATCCAGGACGCCGGCAAGGCCATCCACCCGAGCTACGTCGAGGGCCAGTACCAGGGCGGCGCCGCCCAGGGCATCGGCTGGGCCATCAACGAAGGCTACATCTACGGCAAGGACGGACGGCTGCAGAACGCGGGCTTCCTCGACTACCGCATCCCCGTCTGCTCCGACCTGCCGATGATCGACACGCAGATCGTGGAGGTAGCGAACCCCGGCCATCCCTACGGCGTGCGCGGCGTCGGCGAGACCTCGATCGTCCCGCCGCTGGCGGCGGTGGCGAACGCGATCTCCGCGGCCGCCGGCGTGCGGCTCACGGAGATCCCGATGTCGCCGCCGGTCGTGCTGAAGGCGATCGAGAGCAACGGGCACAAGAAGTAGCTGCGGGGACAGCGTGCGTCCTTCGACAAGCTCGGGATGAGGGTAAATCTTGGTGGCACAAAGATCGATCCTCATCCTGAGCTTGTCGAAGGACGCACGCTGTCGATCCCAGCGGTAGCAGGATTGCGGCGATGCCACGCGTCATCCTGCCCGCCTCGATGAAGGCCGCCGCCGGCGGCCAGACGGTGTTCCAGATCGAGGCGGCCAACATGCAGGAAGTGTTGGCCCGCCTCGGCTCCGACCATCCGAAGCTGAAGCCGCTCCTCGAGCGCGGCGTCTCCGTCTCGATCAACGACGTGATCTACCGCGAGCCCTCCTTCGCGCCCATCCCCGCCGACAGCGAGATCTACATCCTGCCGAAGATGGCCGGCGGCTGAACGCCATCCCGCCCGCCCGTGCCGCGCATGATTGGCAAACCGGACCCGCCGGCTTAAGGTTCTCTTCGACAAAGCAAGCGCCGACAGCCTCTGGAGGGCGCGGAGGAGGGTGCGATGCACGTACGCTTCTTCGGAACGCGCGGATCGATCGCCACGCCTGGACCGCATACGCTCCGCTACGGCGGCAACACGTCATGCGTCGAGGTCCGCTCGAGCGCCGGCACGCTCATCATCGTCGACATGGGCACGGGCGCCGCGATTCTGGGGCGCGAGCTGGCGGCGCAGGGCGCGCCGCTGCGCGGCCACATCCTCATCAGCCACACCCATTGGGACCACATCCAGGGCATCCCCTTCTTCCCGCCCCTGTTCGCGCCCGGCAACGAGTGGGACATCTACGCGCCGCGCGGCTTCGGGCAGACGCTGCGCGACACGCTCGCGGGCCAGATGCAATACACCTACTTCCCCGTCAGCCTCGAGCAGCTCGGCGCCACCATCCGCTATCACGATCTGGTCGAGGGCCATCTGCGCATAGGCGACGTCGAGGTGACCTCGCGCTACCTCAATCATGGGGCGCTCACCCTCGGCTACCGTCTCGAAGCCGACGGCGTCGCCGTCGTCTATGCCTGCGATCACGAGCCGCATTCGCGCCTGCTCGCCGCCGGCGTCGGCGAAATCTCCGGCGAAGACCGCCGGCACGCGGAGTTCCTCGCCGGCGCCGATCTCGTCGTGCATGACGCGCAGTATCTCGCGAGCGAATATCCGGAGAAGATCGGCTGGGGTCACAGCACGATCGAGTACGCCCTCGCCGTCGCGCGCTTTGCCGGCGTGAAGCAGCTCGCTCTCACCCACCACGATCCCCGGCGCGACGACGCCGCGCTCGACGATCTCGTCGGCGCCCTGCATGCGGATAGTCGCCGCACCTCGGGGCCTCACGTCTTCGCCGCGGCCGAGGGCCAGGGCCTGGAGCTGGTCGCCAAGAGCGCCGTCGCCGTGCCGAAAGCCGGCTTTCCGGCGCAGGCGCCGATGGCGCCGGCGCTGGTCGGGCGCTCGGCGCTGCTGGCCCGCGCGACGCCGTCGCGGATCGCCGGGCTGTCTGACCTGCTGCGCGCCGACGATGTGAATGTCATGACGTCGTCCGTCGAGCAGGCGGCGGCGACAACCGCGCGGGAGAAGCCGACGCTGGTGCTGCTCGAGGACACCGGCGACGACCGCGCCGTCGAGGCCGCTCGCGCCATCCGCCGGCTGCCCGGCGTCGAGTCGGGCATGCCGATCGTGCTCGTCACCTCGAGCGAGCGGCGCGCCCATGCCGTCGACGATTCCTTTACCGATGTGCTGCTCGAGCCCTATTCGCCCACCTATGCGCAGACGCGGGTTCGCGCCTGGCTCATGCGGGCCGCCTGCCGCTGGTCGCGGGCGCCCAACCCGAACGACGAGGAGCGCCGGCTCGCCGCCATCCGCGGGCTCGGCCTGTGGGATACGCCGCCCGAGGAGCGCTTCGATCGCATCACGCGCGTGGCCGCGGCGCTGTTCGAGGTCCCCATCGCGCTCATCGCGCTGATGGAACGCGACCGCGAATGGTTCAAGTCCTGCTGCGGCCTGCAGATCCGCGAGGTGCCGCGCGACGACTCGTTCTGCAGCCATGCCATCTTCGAGCGCCGGCCGCTCGTCGTCGACGACGCCCGGCTGGACGAGCGCTTCGCCGACAATCCCTACGTGACGGGCTATCCGGGCGTCCGCTTCTACGCCGGTCACCCGCTGATCCTCGACAATGGCTGCTGCGTCGGCACGCTCTGCATCCTCGATACGAAGCCGCGTCCGCTCGACGAGTCCGGCCTCGCCCTGCTGCGCGACCTCGCCGCGATCGCCGTTCAGGAAATCGAGGCGTCGAAGGGCGCCTATCGCGCCGGCGAGACCCAGCGTCCGGCCGCGCCGGGCTGAGCCTCGGATCGGTTCCTCGCTGAATGCCGCCGGCGGGTTGCGTGCATTGGCGCCGGCGAAGCCTTCGCCGCCGCCTGGCGGCGCCCGCAGTGTGCGCTGGCTCACACTCCGCTCGCACGGGCGAGCGTAGGGTGCGGCCATGCCGCACATGCTCCTCATCCTGGCCGGCGCCGTGTTCGTCCTGGTGGTCCTGCTGGCCCTGACCTACCGCGGCACCTAGGCCTGCGGCCGATCGCCCGCGCGCGGGGCGGCGGCCGGCATGCTAGAGTGCCGCCATGACCGTCACGAACGAACGCAGGGGCGGCTCCGTCTTCGCCCGGCACACGCGCCACCTGCGCCAGCATCCGCGGCTGGCGATCGCCAGCCTGCTGGGGATCCTCGCTTATTTCTTCCTTCCGGTCGGCGTCGTCGAGGGCGCCCGGCTCCTGGTGGCCTTCGATCTCGCCGCCACCGTCTTCCTGGCCGCCATCTGGACCATGATGGCGCGCGCGTCGACGGCCGACATGCGCCGCCGCTCGCGGACGGAGGACGAGGGCCGCTACGTCGTGCTGGCCCTGTGCGCGACCGTGGCCTGCGCCATCCTGCTGTCGATCGCCTTCGCGCTGCACGGCATCCACGGTCTGCCTGCGGTCGAGGCCGGCCTGCGGGTCGCCTTGGCCGTGGCCACCATCCTGCTGGCCTGGTTCTTCATGAACACGATGTTCGCGCTGCACTATGCGCACGTCTTCTACGACAACGCCGACGACCCGGCCGCGCCTCAGGCCGGCGGCCTCGCCTTTCCCGGCGGCCGGCAGCCGGACTACTGGGATTTCCTCTATTTCTCCTTCACGATCGGCATGACCTTCCAGGTCTCCGACGTGCAGATCGAGAACCACAACCTGCGCCGCACCGGCCTCGCGCACGGAGTGCTCGCCTTCTTCTTCAACGTCGTCGTGCTGGCCCTCACCATCAACATCGTCGCCGGCCTTATATAGGGTCGGAGTGCGTGGGGCCGCCGTTAGCTGCCGTCGGCGCCGTCCGTCACGCGCTTGCGCCACTCCGGCAGCGTCGCCGCCAGTTCCGCGCCCACGAGCGTCGCGATCCAGCACAGATAGATCCAGGCCAGCAGCACCGGGATCGCCGCGACCGCGCCGTAGATCGCGTTGTAGGTCGGGAACCACACGATATAGAGCGCGAAGCCGTGCTTGGCGCCCTCGAACAGCAGCGCCGCGGCCACGCCGCCGGCCAGCGAATCGCGCCACATCACCCGGCAGTTCGGCACCGCCCGATAGAGCAGGGTGAAGGCCGCCGCCTCCAGCAGCAGCGGCACCAGCGGCGTGACCCAGCTCACGGACCAGGTGAAGGCCGCGCCGGCGTAGCGCTCGCCCGTCGCCAGCAGCAGGCCGCTGATCGAGAGCGCGATGCCGATCAGCAGCGGCCCCGCCGTCAGCACCGCGCCATAGGCGATGAGCCGGATCAGCCAGGGCCGTGGCCGATGCACCCGCCAGATCGTGTCGAAGGCGGCGTTGACGGTGATCAGCAGCATCACCGCGGTCACGGCGAGCCCGGCGAACCCCAAGACGGACAGGCCGGCAGCCTTGCCCACGAACGTGCGAAACGCGTCCACCGCCGTCTCCCCGGCAGTGGGCAGCAGATACTGCATCAGCAGGCCCTCGACGTCGGCGCGGAGCGCCCCGGTCTGCGGCAGCGCCGACAGAAACGCCAGCGACACCGCCGCCGCCGGCACCAGCGAAACCACCGAGGTGTAGCTGAGCGCAGCCGCCCGCTCGAGGCAGAGATCGGCGAGGAAGCGTCGCACGACCGCTCGGCCGAACTGGACGACATCGGCGCGCGATTCGAACAGCCGCCGCTCACCGGCCGGCGGAGCCGGCTCGGCGGGCCTGCCATCCTCGCGCTGCGCCATCGCTGACTCCTGCTATGCGCTCGCTCGCGTCCCCGTGCTGCTTCTAACAGTGAACCCCGTCAGCGTCACCGGGTTGCGCCGTCCGGCGCACCGCACCCGATTGACCGCCGCCTGCGCCGCTGGAAGGATCGGCCGGTGCCGCGCGATCCCCGCCACGACCCGCTGTTCGAGCCGCTCGCCATCGGCCCGAAGCGGCTGAAGAACCGGCTGATGCAGGTGCCGCAATGCACCGGCGCCGGCTGGCGGGCGCCCGGCGCCAATGCCGCCCATCGCGAAGTGAAGGCCGAGGGCGGCTGGGCCGCGATCTGCACCGAGGCCTGCTCCGTCCACCCCGAATCCGATCAGACCACCAGCACCGTCGCCACCCTGTGGGACGAGGGCGACGTCATCAACCACCGCGCCATGGTCGAGGCCGTGCATCGCTGGGGCGCGCTCGCCGGCGTCGAGCTGTTCTATGCCGGCGGCCTCGGCGACAACCTCGGCACCCGCTACGCTGCCACCGCGATGCACCAGTTCCAGTCGCCCTGGATGCCCCACGCCTACACCTACGCGGCCGAGGTCGCCGATCTCCGCCGCGTCGTCGGCATGCACGCCGAGGCCGCGCGCCGCGCCGTCGAGGCCGGCTTCGACATCGTCTATCTGCACGGCACCCACGGCACCCTGCCGGTGCAGGCCCTCTCGCGCCATTTCAACCGCCGCACCGACGGCTACGGCGGCTCGTTCGAGAACCGCGCCCGCCTGTGGCTGGAGATCCTCGAGGCCATGCGCGCCGCCGTGAACGGCGCCGCCGCCATCGCCAATCGCTTCTCGATCGATCAGCTCTCGGGCCCGCAGGGCGTGGAGGCGGCCGACGAGGGCCTCGCCTTCGTCGAGCTGGTCACGCGCCGCGGCCTGGTGGACCTCTGGGACGTGAACGTCAGCAGCCTGCAGGAGTGGGGCGAGGATGCCGGCCCCTCGCGCTTCTACAAGAGCAATCACCAGGCGCCCTGGACGCGCGACGTGAAGAAGATCGCGAATGTGCCGGTCGTCAACGTCGGCCGCTTCACCGATCCCGACGAGATGGTGCGCGTGCTGCGCAGCGGCCAGTGCGACATCATCGGCTGCGCCCGCCCCTCGATCGCCGATCCCTTCCTGCCGCGCAAGATCGACGAGGGCCGGCTCGACGACATCCGCGAATGCATCGGCTGCAACCAGTGCATCTCCCGCTTCGAGCGCAACGTGGCCATCGTCTGCACCCAGAACCCGACGGCGCTGGAGGAATACCGCCGCGGCTGGCATCCCGAGCGCGTGGAGCCCACGACGACGCCGCGCCGCGTCGCCGTGATCGGCGCCGGCCCCGCCGGCCTCGAATGCGCGCTCACCCTGGGCCGCCGCGGCCACGAGGTCGAGCTGCTGGAGGCCACGCCGCATCTCGGCGGCCACCTCCGTGAGGTCGCGCGCCTGCCCGGCCTCGCCGAATGGGCGCGCGTGATCACGTGGCGCGAGACCCAGCTGAACAAGCTCGCTACCGTTACGATCCGCCGCGGCGTCGGCGAAGTGACCGCGGCCGACCTCCTCGACTACGGCGTCGAGCGCGTCGTGCTGGCCACCGGTGCCTCCTGGGTGACGGACGGCAGCGGCCCGCTCGGCCCCGATCCCATCCCCGGCATCGACGCCGCGCAGCCGCAGTTCGCCACGCCCGAGCAGGTCTTCGCCGGCAAGGCGATCGGCGAGCGCGTGCTGGTGCTCGACGCCGACGGCTACTTCATGGGCGTCAGCCTGGCCGAGCTGCTGGCCGACCGCGGCAAGCGCGTCACCCTGGCGACGCCCTTCGCCGGCGCCGCCCCCTACACCGACTGGACGCTCGAAGGCCCGAACCTCCGCCGCATGATGCGCGCGAAGGGCATCGCCGAGCGCTTGAGCACATGGGTCGAGCGCGTCGAGACATCCGGCAACGCGCTCGCGGTCGCGCTCTACGACCTCTACCGCGACGGCCCGCGCCGCACGGATTCGCCGGCCGCCGGCACGCTCCCGCGCCGCGCCGGCACCGCCGTGGAGCAGTTCGCCTGCGACAGCGTCATCCTGTGCACCGCGCGCAAGTCGAACGATGCGCTCTACCGCGCGCTCAAGGCGCACATGAGCGAATGGCCCGCCCGCGGCCTCCGCGGCGTGCATCGCGCCGGCGACTGCCTGGCACCGCGCTACCTCGCCGATGCCGTCTTCGACGGCCACCGCCTGGCGCGCGAGTTCGACGACCCCGATCCCGAGCGCCCGCGCGCCATCATCCGCGAGCGCCCGCTGTGAGGCGGTGCGGTCTTCCCGAAGCCGGGCGATCGCGTGCTTTAGCCGCAGCCGCGGACTCCAGGGGATTTCAGGTAACTACTTGCAATAAGTTGTAGAAATGTGGCATTTCGTGGCCCCCGAATCCCCAAGCCCGTCGGAGCCACCATGCGCCAATTCGCTCCCTTTCCCATCTACATCAACGACGCCGACCGCTGGGAAGACGTGCGCCAGCAGCAGCTCATGGACTTCACCGCCAAGCGCGACCAGAAGATGGTCAACTGGCTGAACGGCACCGCCAAGCAGCTCTACGAGATCACCGAGGACAAGAGGCCGAGCAAGGCGGCCAAGGCCTACGAAGACCAGGTCTACGATCTCCTGCAGAACAAGATCGCCCTGACCGTCATGGGGCGCATGCTGCTCAACGCGCTCGACCGCAACACCCGCTACTGGATCGTGCCGCTCGACGAGGAGAACAAGACCCACTGCAAGTGCGGCGCCATGACCTTTCCCGGCGCGCCCAAGGAGGGCGGCGGCATCCGCGTCTATTTCAATCCGACGGACTGGAAGGGCCAGTGGCAGACGGCCGACGACGTCCTGTTCCACGAGCTGGTCCACGCCTACCGGATGGGGCGCATCGGCTACGAGGCCCTGAACAACACCGGGATGAGCGATTATACCGACGGCGAGGAGTTCCTCGCCCTGCACCTGCAGAACATGTATCTGGCCGATCGCGGCAGCCCGCGCTTCTACCTCGCCTACAACCGGCCCGCGCTGAACGGCTCCAAGGACGAGGCCTACGATTACTATGCGGGCTCGGCCGAAGTGCCGATGGCGCTGCGCTACTTCGCCGGCACCGAGCCGCTGGCCACCGCCTGCTCCCACTGGAAGGCGCCCGCCAACGGCTTCAACCCCTGGCGCGACCAGCCGCAGATCGAGAAGGCCTACCTGAAGAACGTTCCGGGCCTCGACCGCCTGCCCGCCTGGCGCTGACCTGCTCATCTTCGCGCCAGCCATAGGCGTCGCCGGGGATCCCGCCGCCGGCCCCGCCGTTTTCACCGGCCGCGGCTCGCTCGACCTGCCCCGAGCTGACCGCCGCGGCGACTGCGCCCCCAAATGTCCCCTCGCGCGAGGGGAAGGGG
>DATIXH010000482.1:0-54915 GCA_035518775.1 Candidatus Acidiferrum sp. | reverse complement strand
ATCACTTCAATCGCATCGCGTTCTACGGCGTGGCGGCCAACATGCTCGCTGTCCCCCTGACCGGCCTGTGGATCATGCCCTGGGCCGTGCTTGCGGTCCTGCTCATGCCCTTGGGCCTGGAGCGGGTCGCACTGATGCCGATGGGCTGGGGCGTCGAAGGCATCATGGCGATAGCGGGATACGTGGCCGGCCTGCCGAGCGCAGTCTCGGTGGTGCCAGCCATGCCCGTCGCCGGCCTCGCCACGATCACGATCGGCGGGCTCTGGCTGTGCCTGTGGCAGCGGCCCTGGCGGCTTGCCGGCGTGCCCGTCATGCTCGCTGGGCTAGCGACCATCCTGCTGACGCGACCGCCGGATCTGCTGATCTCGGAGGATGCCCGCTTCTTCGCCGTTGTCGCCTCGGACGGACGGTTGCTGCTGTCGCGCAAGAACGCCAACCGGTTCGTGACCGACAATTGGCTGCGGCGTTCCGACAGCGACGTCGCGGAACCCCTGAGCGTCGATGGCACCGTGGCCGACGATCGCTTGGCCTGCGACAGCCTTGGCTGCATCTTCCGCGCCTCCGGTCGCACCATCGCGCTGGTCGAGCAGCCGATGGCACTGCTTGAGGACTGCGGCGTTGCGGATGTGGTGGTCAGCCTCGAGCCGGTCCGCGTGCCCTGCCATCCCACGACCGCCGTCATCGACAGATTCGATCTCTGGCGCAACGGCGTCCATGCGATCTGGGTCGGCGACGACGGCAGCATCGAGATCCGGTCCGTGCGGGAGCTGCGTGGCGAGCGGCCGTGGGTGGTAGACCCGCAGGCGCCGTGACGGGCGCGCTCAGGCGCTGCGCTTCCAGACGCGCCGTCCGGCCATGTAAAGCCCGTCGAGCGCCGACTGCAGGTAGAACCGCACCGCGTCGTCCGGCGATTCGACGATCGGCTCGCCGGGACCGTTGAAGGAGGTGTTGAGGACAACCGGCACGCCGGTCAACGCCTCGAACTGCCTCAGCAGGCCGTGGAAGGCGCCGCTGCTTTCGTCGACGGTCTGGATGCGCGATGAGCCGTCGACGTGGGTGATGGCCGGCAAACCCTTCGACTTGACCTGGGCCGTGAAGAGCATGTGCGGCGATGGCAGCGGGCCGCCCTCGAACCAGTCGCCGGCCCGCTCGGCGAGCACGGCGGGTGCGAACGGGCGCCAGGCCTCGCGCCCCTTGATGCGGTTGACGCGGCCCCAGTTCTCGGCCTTGCGGGCATCGGCCAGGATCGAGCGGTGGCCGAGGGCGCGCGGGCCGATCTCGCTGCGGCCCTCGAACCAGCCGATGACCTTGTCGGCGGCGAGGTCGCGGGCGGCAGCGTCCGCCCAATCCCTCGGCCGCTCCCAGGCGACCTGATCGGAATGGCGCTGCAGCGCGGCCTCGATCTCGGCGTCGCTTACGCGGGGGCCGAGATAGGCATCGACGGCTGCGCCGGGTAGCAGAGGTTGGTCGAAGACGTTGTGGTGGAGGGCGAGGGCGGCGCCGAGCGCCAGGCCGCTGTCGTCGCACCAGGGCGGCACATGCACCGCCGTGAAGCGGCGGTCGCGGGCGATGAGGCTGTTGGCCGGGCAGTTGAGGGCCGTGCCGCCGGCGTAGCAGAGCGGGAGGCGGCTGAGCTTCATGCGCTGCAGGATCGAGTCGAAGGCAGCGACCGTGGCCAGCAGGGTCTCGTCGAACAGCTTCTGGGTCGAGGCGGCGATGTCGACGTTGATCGGCGCCGTCATCTTGTCGCGGTCGCGAAAGGCGCGCAGGTCGTAGCGGAATGCCTCGGCGCGCGACATGCAGTGATTGATCCAATCGGCCGGCGGCTGCTTGTGACCGCTGCCGAAGAGGTCGTACATGTTGCCGACGAAGTGCTCGGCGAAGAACTTGGGCGTGCCGTAGGGCGCCAGCCCCATCAGCTTACCGGACGGCCCGATCAGGCCGAGATTGAGGCGAATCCCGGCGGTCTCGTAGATCGCGCCGACGACGAGGTGATGGGGCGCCAGCGGGAAGATGCGGTGACCGTCGCCGTAGTAGAACATGCCGGAATGATACGTCTGGCCGCTGCCGAAGCCGTCGTGGCAGAGGATGGCCGCGCGCTCACAGCCGGCGAGATAGTAGATCGAGGCGGCGTGCGCCATGTGGTGCTGGATGAAGTAGGCGGGTATCGCTCGGCCGTTGAGGGTCAGAGTGCCGGGGTAGTGGAAGCCGTGCCGGATCATGTCGGTGGCGAGGAACCGGGAGTAGTCGGCCTTGGCGAGGTCGCGCAGCCGCGGGCGCGTCGTCCAGGGATCGGCGCTGATGTAGGTGTCCATCCAGCCGAGGTGCGAGAAGGCCGACTCCGGCACGGATTTGTATTCCGGAAAGAAGTGCGAGACCGAGTGGCGCAGCAGGTCATCGTCCTCGGCGTTGCGGTAGAGCAGGTCGAGGATGCCGGAATAGAGCAGCCGCTGCGGATCGGTGCCGGCGCGCTCGAGAATACCGACCAAGCTGCAGGGGGCGGTATGGCGCGGATGACGCTGCAGGCTGACCGAGAGGCGGGCAGGGTCGCGGCCAATCAGCTCGACCTTCTGGGTCGAGGTGATGGCGCAGTAGTCGATGTCGGACTCGGAGAGGCCGGCGTCGGCGAGGGCGCGCTCGATCGTTTCGGGATCGAGCGAGAGCGCATGCTTGGTGCGGCTGAGGCGCTCGCGCAGCACGAAGGAGGCGATGCGGCCGTCCCGGAGGACGGCCGCACCGGCATCATGCCCGAACTGCAGGCCGAGAATGTTCATCGATGAGTCAGGTCCCCGCCGCGGAATCGGCGGGGCACCTTAGCGGACGGCGGCGGCGCTTGTCAGCCCTCGCGCCTGCTGATGCGGCGGCGGCCGGTCACATGCGCCGCAGCAGGCCGACCATGCGGCCCTGGATCTGCACGCGATCGGGCCCGAAAATGCGCGTCTCGAAGGCCGGGTTGGCCGGCTCGAGCGCGATCGAGTCGCCCTTGCGGCGCAGCCGCTTCAGCGTGACCTCCGTGTTGTCGACCAGGGCGACCACGACGGAGCCGGTGTCGGCCGTGTCGCAGCGCTCGATGATCGCGGTATCGCCGTTGAAGATGCCGGCGTTGATCATCGAATCGCCCTCGACCTCGAGCGCATAGTGCTCGCCCCGGCCGAGCAGGCTGCCGGGCACGTCGATCGTGCTGGTATGGTCGCGCAGCGCCTCGATCGGTGTGCCGGCGGCGATGCGGCCGTAGAGCGGTAGCTGCACCGCCGCCACTTCGTTCGCCACGGTCGCGCCGGTGATGGCGCCGCCGAAGTTGCCCTGGATCACGTTGGGTGAGAAGCGCGCGCCGCCTTCGCCCTTGCGCCCGCCGATGCCGAGGTCCTCCGGCAGGCGGATCACCTCGAGCGCGCGCGCCTTATGGGCCAGGCGCTTGATGAAGCCGCGCTCCTCCAGTCCCGTGATGAGGCGATGGATGCCGGATTTGGACTTCAGTCCGAGCGCTTCCTTCATCTCGTCGAAGGAGGGCGAAACACCTTTCTCGGTGAGATGGCGATTGATGTAGAGCAGCAGTTCGTTCTGTTTACGTGTCAGCATGTCGTCCGCCTATTGTTCGGAACAAAACCTAAACGACTACATATGTTCTAGGGTTGTTCCTTCAAGAGGTCAAGAGAATTTTTCTGGGCGTCCAGATGATTTCTTCGGAGCAGTCATGGCGGGCCGAGTTGCTCGAATTCGAGCGATCGACTCCATGTCCAGCGGAGATGACGTGGTCGTACGGGCTTGTAGAGGCGCCCCCGCGTGGGCGCCCCGCCGCCGAGGGACGGTGGCAGCCGGGGGCGACCACATGGGGTCCCCCCTACACCGCATCCAGGCTTTTGAGCGATCGACCCCATATCCTGCGGAGATTGACGATGATTCGCCGGGATGCATCGAAGCCGGCTGGGCCAATACCCCTCTCTGGTCGCGAGGGCCCTGCACGCGAAAATCGAAATTCAACCCTATCGCATTTTGCGTAGGATCGGTCCGCCGCCGTAGGCTCTTCGGTGTCCATGCTGCAAGTATTCGAACATTATAAGAACTTTATATCGAGCTGTCAAACCGAGGCGGCCGGGCTTTCAGCTCGGGCGGAGAGCCGCAATCACCGCAGGCTCACCTCGTATCTTCACCTGGGTCTTGGCGGCGATGGCGATGCCGGGCGTACCCGCAATTGCGGCCTCCAGCGCCTCGAAATCGGAGGTGAGGAGGACTGCGCGCCAGCCTTCAGGGCGGCCGAGGCGAACCAGTTCGCGCAGGATCTCCGGATAGAGCCGTCGGTTCTCGGGCCGGCTGCCGAACTGCTTGCCGAAGGGCAGGTTGGCGATGAAGAGGGTCATGCTGCCGTCTGCCAAGCCGGTCGCGCCGGCGTCGGCGACGGAGAGCTGGACCTGCGGCAGGTGGGCGAGGTTGCGGCGCGCCGCGGCGATCGCTTGGCGGTCGAGATCGATGCCGGTGAACGCCGCGCCGGGGGCGTAGGCGTGGAGCTCGGCGAGCAGGGTGCCGCTGCCGCAGACGGGATCGAGCACGGCGTCGGCGTCGCGCGGATTGGCGAGGAAGGCCATCGCGGCTGCGATCGTCGGCGGCAGGCTGCCCTCGCGCTCGGCGATGCGGTGCCTGCGCAGCGCGGCCTCGTCGGCCGTGCGGAAGGGCAGGCAGAAGTAGTAGGCGTCCTCAACGCAGAAGAGCGAGGCGAGCCGATTTGACTCCTCGTGGAGCGGGGCGTGGCGTCGCTCCAGCTCGCGCGCAAGCCAGCGCCCGAGCTCATGGCGGTTGAAGCGCGTGCCGTCGACGGTGACGACGAGGTGCCAGGGCTTCTTCTGCGCGGCCAGCGCGGCCGCCATGACGTCGAGCTGGTGATGCGAGATCTTGTAGCGGCCGTAGACCGGGCAGCGGTGGATCTCCTCGGCGATGCGCAGATCGCCCGGCTGCGGCTCGCGCTGCAGGCGTGGCAGGAACACGAGGTCGTGGTTGCGCTGCCAGAGCAGTGTCGGCTTGGTGCGGCGGTCGATGAGGGCGTTGAAGCGCAGTTCGGTGACCAAGGTTTTCGCCAGGCCCGGGGCGCAGCGGAGGAGCCAAGCCGGGGCGGCGGCGCGCGCGGGTCTCTCGCCGCTGGCTGTGGCGCGGCTCGGTTTGCTTCGGGGCCGCGTGGGTTTGCGGGGTGAGGGCAAGGTCGTGCGCGGGACCACCCTCACCCTAACCCTCTTCCGCTTCACGGGAGAGGGGACACGGCCGGTGCGGTTCGCTCGATCGAGTCCCCTCTCCCACGCAGTGGGAGAGGGTTGGGGTGAGGGCGGTGAATGCGGTGAGCATCAGATCGACAGGCAGCCGCCGGCGAGCGGCACGATGGGGACGGTGGCGCCGGCCTTGATGGCTGGCGCGCGTGAGGCGCGCACGACCAGGCAGTCCGCCTTCGACAGGAACGACAGCATGGAGCTGTCCTGGCGGTCGAAGGGCGTGGCGACGAGGTGGCCTTGCGCGTCGTAGGAGAGGCGAGAGCGCAGGTAGTCCTCGCGGCTGTCGTTTTCCGGGAGGTCGCGGCCGAGCAGGGCGGTGGGCTGCGGCTCGGGCTCGGCGATGCGGCCGAGCATGGTGTCGATGGCGGGCCGCAGGAACATGACGGCGCAGACGAGCGTGGAGACGGGATTGCCGGGCACGCCCAGCACGCGTGTGCCGCCGATGCTGCCGAACATCAGCGGCTTGCCCGGGCGCATCGCGATCTTCCAGAAGTCCACCTGCATGCCGGTCTCGCCGAGCGCGGCCTGCACCAGGTCATGATCACCGACCGAGGCGCCGCCGGAGGTGACCAGCAGATCGGCGCCGACGGCGCCCTGGGCCATCGCCTGCAGGGCTGCGCGATCGTCCGGCGCGATGCCCAGATGGATCGGGTCGGCGCCGCAGGCCGTGACGAAGGCGGCGAGCGAGAGGCCGTTGGAGCTGATGATCTGGTGCGGACCGAGGGGATCGCCGGGCATCACGACCTCATCGCCGGTGGCGAGGATCGCGACGCGCGGGCGGCGGGTGACCGGCAGCCAGGGGACGTTCATGGCGGCAGCGATGCCGATGTCGCGCGCCGTCAGCAGGCGGCCCTTCCTCAGCAGCACGTCGCCGGCCCTGAAGTCGAGGCCGGCGGGGCGGACATAGGTGCCGCGCTTTGCGCCCTCGCGCACGACCACGTGGTCGCCCTCGGCGGCGGTGTCTTCCTGGATGACGATCGTGTCCGCGCCGGCGGGCAGCGGACCGCCGGTGAAGATGCGCACGGCCTGGCCGGCGGCGACCTGTCCGTCGTAAGAGCCGCCGGCAGGCGCCTGGCCCACGATACGCAGCCGGGCCGGCACCTTCCCGACATCGTCGGCGCGCACGGCGTAGCCGTCCATGGCGGAAACCGCGGCCGGCGGCTGGGTGACGCGCGCCGCGACATCGGCCGCGAGGACGCGGCCGAGCGCGTTCAGGAGCCCGACCTGTTCGCTGCCCAGGGGACGGAAGGCGGCGGCGATGCGCGCGCGGGCTTCGGCGACGGACAGCATCACTTGGCCCTGTAGGTGCCGGATTTGCCGCCGCTCTTCTCGACGAGGCGGATTTCGCTGAGGCGCATGCCGCGATCGACGGACTTGCACATGTCGTAGACGGTGAGGGCGGCGACGGCGACGGCGGTGAGCGCCTCCATCTCGACTCCCGTCTTGCCCGCGAGCTTGCAGGTGGCGGTGATGTCGACGGCGTTGCGCTTCTTGTCGACGGCGAGATCGACCTGCACCGAGGTCAGCGCCAGCGGATGGCAGAGCGGGATGAGATCGGGCGTGCGCTTGGCGCCCATGATGCCGGCGAGGCGTGCCACCGACAGCACGTCGCCCTTCTTCACGCCGCCGGCGGTGATGAGGGCGATGGTCTCCCGCTGCATGAAGACGGAACCCTTCGCCGTGGCGGTGCGCTCCGTCACCGCCTTGGCGGTGACGTCGACCATGGCGGCGTTACCCTTGGCGTCGAAGTGGGTAAGGCGGGGCATGGTCATGCGTTTTGTAGGGGCGACCCCATGTGGTCGCCCACTGAGTCGTGCGGCACAAAGGGCGGCCACATGGGGCCGCCCCTACAAGGACTGCGCGGCATGACTCGTCTCGTGCCTTGGCGCAAGCAAAGCGCGGGTCGCGGCTTCCACGTCGGCTTGGCGCATCAGGGACTCGCCGACGAGGAAGATACTCGCGCCCACGTTCTGGAGGCGCGCGAGGTCGGCGGGCGTGTAGAGGCCGCTTTCGGCGACGATGAGGCGGTCCTTGGGTACGCGCGGCGCGAGACGCTCGGTGACGGCGAGATCGACCTGCAGCGTCTTCAGGTCGCGGTTGTTGATGCCGAGGAGGCGCGCTTTCAGCTTGAGGGCGCGGTCGAGCTCGGCGGCGTCGTGGATTTCGGCGAGGACGTCCATGCCCTGTTCGATCGCGGCGGCTTCGAGCTCGGCGGCCTGCGCGTCCGCGAGCGCGGCCATGATCAGCAGGACGCAGTCGGCGCCGAGCGCGCGCGCCTCTACGATCTGGTAGGGATCGAGCATGAAATCCTTGCGCAGCGCCGGGAGGCCGACGGCGCCGCGGGCAGCTGTGAGATAAGTGTCGCTGCCCTGGAAGTAGGGCTCGTCGGTCAGCACTGAGAGACAGGTGGCGCCGCCGCGCTCGTACGCGCGGGCCAGGGCAACGGCGTCGAAGTCGGCGCGGATCAGGCCCTTGCTGGGCGAGGCCTTCTTGATCTCGGCGATCAGGCCGTAGCGGCCCAGTGCGACCACGCGGGCGAGGCGGTTCGTGAAACCGCGCGGCGGCTCGACGGTGCGGATGGCCGCCAGGAGGTCGCCGAGCGGCCGCTCCGCCTTGCGGCGGGCGATGTGCTCGCGCTTGTCGGCACAGATCTTCGCGAGAACGTCGGTCATGCGGTTACGGTTGGAAAGGAAGATTCACCACAGAGGATACATAGTGCACAGAGGTCACGAGGTTGGATCGACGTGGGTGCGTCCTTCGACAGGCTCAGGATGAGGGTCTTTCTTCGTGCCATTAAGCCGCATCCTCATCCTGAGCGTGTCGAAGGACACACACTGCCAATGCAACGCAAGAGATGCCAAACATTCTTCTCTGTGATCTCTGTGTGCTCTGTGGTGAATCTTTTCTTCGCTAGGCCGCCGCGGGCGCGCTGTTGGTGATGGCGACGAGCTTGGCCAGTACGGCGCGGGCCTTGCCGCTGTCGACGGCTTCGGCGGCCATCTGCACGCCGGCGCGCAGAGTCGCGACCTTGCCGGCCACGAGCAGCGCCGCGGCGCTGTTGTAGAGCACGATATCGCGATAGGCGCCGGGGTGACCGTCGAGCAGCGCGTTCACGGCGAGCGCGTTGGTGGCGGGATCGCCGCCTTTCAGGTCTGTCGCGGTGGCGCGCGGGAGGCCGGCCTCTTCCGGCGTGACCTCGAAGGCCGCGACCTTGCCGTCCTTCCACTCGGCGACATAGGATGGGCCGGTGGTCGTGAGTTCATCGATGCCGTCGCTGCCGTGCACGACCCAGGCGCGCTCGGCGCCGAGCTTGCCCAGCACCTCGGCCATCGGACCGATCCAGGCGCGCGAGAACACGCCGGTCAGCTGGCGCTTGGCGCCGGCGGGGTTCGAGAGCGGTCCCATCAGGTTGAAGATCGTGCGCGTTCCCAGCTCGACGCGGGTGGGCCCGACATGGCGCATGGCACTGTGGTGACGCGGGGCCATCATGAAGCAGATGTTGGCCTCCCACAGCGCCTGCTTCACCAGGGCCATGTCGGCATCGATGTTGACGCCGAGCACGCCCAGTACGTCGGCGGCGCCGCTCTTGGAGGAGAGGCCGCGGTTGCCATGCTTGGCGACGGGCACGCCGCAGGCGGCCACCACCAGGGCGGCGCCGGTCGAGATGTTCCAGGTGCCGGCCGCATCGCCGCCGGTGCCGCAGGTGTCGATGGCGCCGGGCGGGGCCTCGATGCGCGTCATCTTGCCGCGCATGGCGCGCACCGCGCCGGTGATCTCCTCGACGGTCTCGCCGCGGACGCGCAGGGCCATCAGGAAGCCGCCCATCTGCGAGGGTGTGGCGTTGCCCGACATCATGATGTCGAACGCGGTCTCAGCCTGCTCGCCGGTCAGCGCCTTGCCGGCCGCCGCGACGTTCAGCAGCGCCTTGAAGTCCTGCACGTCGGTGGTCATTCCGCCGCCAGGGTCGCGGGCGCGTTGTGGCCGGCAAGGCGCAGGAAATTGGCGAGCAGCTTGTGGCCATGCTCGCTGGCGATGCTCTCGGGATGGAACTGCACGCCGTGGATCGTCAGTTCGCGATGGGCGAGCCCCATGATCAGCCCGTCGTCGGTCTCCGCTGTGATCTCGAGGCAGGCAGGCAGGGAGGCACGCTCGACGATCAGCGAATGGTAACGGGTGGCGGTGAAGCGCGGCGGCAGGTCTTCGAACACGCTCTTGCCGCGATGGCTGATCTGGCTGAGCTTGCCATGCATGGGCACGGGGCCGCGGACGACCTTGCCGCCGAAGGCCTGGCCGATGGCCTGATGGCCGAGGCAGACGCCGAGGACCGGGATCTTGCCGGCGGCCGCCTTGATCAGCTCCAGGCAGATGCCGGCCTCGTTGGGGGTACAGGGGCCTGGGGACAGGATGATGCCTTGGGGTGCCAGCGCGATGGCATCCTGGACGGTCAGCGCGTCGTTGCGCTTCACCGTCAGGCGCGCGCCCAACTCGCCCAGGAAGTGGTAGAGGTTGTAGGTGAAGCTGTCGTAGTTGTCGATTAAGAGAAACATTTTCGTGGCTTGCCGAGAGGAGTTTCCAACGTGCCGCAACCGGCCGGTCATGTTATATCAGGCGGGGCCCGCCTGCCATAGGCGGTGAAGGAGGGCGTGCGAACGGGTGCGCCAGCGGGGTTCTTTCCAAGTGGCAAGGGTCGACGTTCGGGAGATGGTAGGGTTGCGGCGGCCGCCCGGCGCCGAGGCGCCGGCTGAACCGCCGCCGCCGGCCCCGGAGAGCGCGCCAGCCGAGAGCCCGGCGGTCCGCGCGGGCCGGTGGCGGTTCGTGCTGGCGGCGGGGCTCATGGCGGTCGCCGGCCTCGCCCTGCCGGGGCCGATCGGACCGGAGCCGGCAGCGCCGCCGCCCCGGTCTCCTGTGTTCCGAAGCGATCTGTCGCCGCCGGCAGCCTCGGATGCGCCCACGGCCGCGGATACGGATGCGGCGGACCTGCATGGCTTCGTCCATGCACAGCTTCTGCCGCCCGCGGTCCTGCCGGCGCTGCTGCCGAGTCCACCGTCCCCCATACCGCTCGATCAGCAGGCGTGGCGGCGCAACGCCGTCGCCGTCGCCGACCCGCAGGGGCGGCCGATGGTGGCGGTCGTGATCGACGATCTCGGGCTCGACCGTCGCAACGCCGACCGGGTGGTGCAGCTGCCCGGGCCGCTCACCCTTTCCTTCATGACCTATGCCGACGACCTGGCGGCGCAGGCGCAGGCGGCCCACGCGGCCGGGCACGAGCTGCTCGTGCATGTACCGATGGAGCCGCTGGACAGCGACCTCAACGCCGGCTTCAACGTGCTGCGCCCGGACCTGCCGCCGGGCGAGTTGCTGAAGCGGATCGACTGGGCGCTGTCGCGCTTCGACGGCTATGTCGGGATCAACAACCACATGGGCAGCCGGTTCACGGCCGACGCGCACGGCATGGCCTTGCTGTTCGCCGAGCTGCATCGGCGCGGCCTGCTGTTCCTGGACTCGCGCACCACCCCGGCGACGGTTGGTCCGGCGATGGCGGTGCGCTACGACGTGCCGTTCGCGGCTCGGAATATATTCCTTGACAACGAGATGTCGGCCGATGCGGTATGGGCGCAGCTGATGAAGGTCGAGGGCGTCGCGCGCCGCGGCGGCTTCGCTGTGGCCATCGGCCATCCCCACGACGGCACCATCGCGGCCCTCGCCCAGTGGCTGCCGACCTTGCGCCAGCACGGCTTCGCCCTGGTGCCGATCAGCCGGATCGTCGAACAGACCATGGCGGGGCGGGGCCAGACCGTCTCTTACGAGGCCGGCAGTCCGGCACCGGCCGTGCCGCCGGCGGGGGCCACTTACCCATAGTGCCGCTTTCGTAGGCACCCTCTCCCGCGCAGTGGCCGGTGTGGAATTGCGCCGCACGCGTGCCCGCTTGTTTGGCTGGGGGTTGGCTGATAAACATTGCGCAACGCACGACAACAGATGATACGAGGTCCGGCTACTCGCCCTCGCGAATAATTGCGCCAATGCGGCTTTAAGCGCAGCGCACCCGGTTCCGCAACGACCACCAGGGAGGATGCAGATGACGATGGATTCGAGCGTGTCGCCGGGAACGCGGCGGGACTTCATTCGCAAGGTGAGCACGACGGCCGGCGCCGCCGCGGTGCTGGGCGGCTTCGGGCTCGATCCCCTGATCAGCGCCGCGCAGGCGGCCGAGATGGGGCGGTCCGAGAAACCGCTGAAGGCGGCGTTCTCCAACGCCGGGTTGCAGGCGACCTGGTGCGCCCAGGGCAAGCAGGCGGCGGAGTTCTGGGGCAAGCTGTTCAACGTCGAGGTCACGTGGTTCGACGGCGAGCTCTCCGCCACCAAGCAGCGCGCGGCCATCGACAACATGGCCTCGCAGAAGTGGGACTTCGTGGCCATCCAGGCGTTCGGCATCGGCACGCTGACCGATCCGGTCAACAAGATGATCGATGCCGGCATCCCCGTCATCGACATGGACACGCTGATCGTTCCGCTCGAGCAGAGCCGCGTGCACAGCTTCCTGGCGCCCGACAACGAGTTCATGGGCGGCTCCGTGACCCAAGCGCTGGTCGACGCGCTCGGGGGCGAAGGCAAGATCACGATGACCCAGGGCGCACTCGGCCACACCGGCGCGCAGGGCCGCGCGCGCGGCTTCGAGGCGGTCGTCAAGAAGTATCCGAAGATCGAGGTGCTGGACACCCAGCCGGCCGACTGGGACGTGACGAAGACGGTGCGCATCTGGGAGTCGCTCCTGACCAAGCATCCGAAGATCGATGCGGCGTTCTTCCACAATGACGACATGGCGCTCGCGGCCGCGAACGTGATGAAGGCGCACAACCGCAAAATCCTGATCGGCGGCGTCGATGCCCAGCCGCCGGCCATCCAGGCCGTGCTCGACGGGCAAATGTACGCGACCGTCCGCAACCCGTCCTGCCGCATCCATGGCGGCGCCGTCATGGCCGGCGTCGCGGCGGTGCTGACCGGCGAGAAGCAGGGGCCGGGCGGGATTCCCCAGCATGTCATCACGGACGGTCCGGTCGTGACCAAGCCGAACGCGCAGGGCATGCTCTGGATGGAAAGCCACTTCCTGATCTGATCGCGACCGACGCGCAGAGGACCGATCGACGTGGAGGCCGGTGGCGTTCCGCTGCTCGAGCTGTCCGGCATCTGCAAGTCGTTCGGCGGCGTGCAGGCTCTCAAGGACGTGGATTTCGCCCTGAAGGCGGGCGAGATCCACGGCCTCGTGGGCGAGAACGGCGCCGGCAAGAGCACGCTGATGAAGATCATCGCCGGCGTGCATGCGGAGTACGAGGGCACCATGCGGCTCGACGGCGCTCCCGTGCATTTCCGCTCGGCGCGCGATGCACTGGCGGCCGGGATCGGCATGGTGCATCAGGAACTGAGCGTCATCCCCTACCTCAGCGTCGCCGAGAACATCTTCCTCGGCAACCAGCCGGTCAACCGGGTCGGGGTCGTGCGCTGGCGCTGGATGGCGCGGGAGGCCGCGAAGCATCTGCAGAACCTCGGCATCCATATCGATCCCGGCGCCACGCTGGGCAGCCTGCCGCTCGGTCTGCAGCAGCTGGTGGAGCTGGCGCGCGTGCTGTTCTCGGGCGCCCGCATCGTGATCCTGGACGAGCCGACCTCGGCGCTGTCGCCGCCGGAGGTGCGCCGGCTGTTCGACGTGCTGGGGCGGCTGCGTGCGGCCGGACGCAGCTTCATCTTCATCTCGCACTTCCTCGAGGACATCCTGGCGGTTTCCGACAGCGTCACCGTCTTCCGCAACGCCCGCAAGGTGGCGACGCGCGCGGCCGCCGAGGTGGACAAGGCCTGGCTGATCCGCAGCATGATCGGCGCCGGCCACGAGGACCTGGAGGAGAGCTATACCAGCGACATCCGGCTCGAGAGCCGGCCGCAGGCGCCGGTGGTGCTGGACGCGCAGGGGCTCAGCAGCCGGGGCGCCTTCCGCGACGTCAGCTTCCAGGTGCGCGCCGGCGAGATCCTCGGCATCTTCGGCTTCATGGGGTGCGGCCAGCTCGAGCTCTGCCGGGCGCTCTCCGGCAAGCTGCAGCCGGATAGCGGGCAACTGACGGTGAACGGCCGCGCCGTCCATCTCGCCAGCACGGCTCGGGCGAAGCGGAAAGGCATCGCGATCCTGCCGGAGAGCCGGCGCGCCATGCTGTTCGGCGCCGAGCCCGTCTACCGCAACATCTCCATCAGCGTGCTCGAGCGCATCTCGCGCCTGTTCGTGCGGCCGCAGACGGAGCGGCGCATGGCGGCGGAGAAGGTCGAGCAGCTGGACATCCGGCCGAAGTCCGTCGAACGGCCGCTGCGCACGCTCTCCGGCGGCAATCAGCAGAAGGTGGCGCTGGCGCGCTGGCTGGTGCACCTGCCGCAGGTGCTCGTGCTGAGCGAGCCGACGCGCGGCATGGATGTCGGCGCCAAGGACGACGTGGTGCGGATCGTGCGTGGCTTGAAGGAGCGGGGCGTCGGCGTGGTGGTGGCGTCGGCCGAGCCGGAGACCATCCTGTCTCTGGCCGACCGCGTGCTCGTCATGAAGAAAGGCGCGATCGCGCGCGAGTTTGCCGACGAGCTCGTCAGCAAGGACCGCCTGCTCGAGGCCGCATGAACCAGAGCGCGCCCGACACCACAGCCGTCGCGAAGGAGCAGGCGGGAGCGCCGCGCCGCCGGAGCTGGCTTCTCGGCCAGCTCAGGAACGTCGCGCCGTTCGTGACGCTGCTCTGCCTCGTGCTGGTGTTCAGCATCGCCAGCCCGTCGTTCCCGACGTTCGACAATCTCGGCAACATCCTGCGCCAGGTGTCGGTGACCGGAATCATCGCGACCGGGCTCACCTTCGTCATCCTGTGCGCGGAAATTGACCTCAGCGTCGCCAGCGTGGCCAACGCGACCGGCATCCTGGTCGCCTACTTCACGATGCAGGAATCGTTCGTCAACATCGCGAACGTGCCGCTGCCGGGTGGAGTCGCAATCATCCTGGCGCTGGCCGGATGCTTCGCGCTCGGCTGCGTGAACGCCTTCGGCGTGACGCGCATCGGCATTCCCTCCTTCATCATGACACTGGCTATGCTGCAGATCGGGGCCGGCGTCTGCGCCATGCTGGTGCGCGGGCAGATCGCCTATGCCGTGCCGCCGCTGATCAAGGAGCTCGGCAGCGGCAGCCTGGGGCCGGTGCCCTGGATCGTGATCATCGCCACGCTCACCCTGCTGACCGGGCACCTCGTGCTGACCTACACGCGCTTCGGGCGCTACGTCTACATGGTCGGCGGCAACCGCGAGGCGGCCGAGTATTCGGGCGTCAACGTGCGGGGCGTGCTGGCGGCTGTCATGATCATCTCGGCCATGTGCTCCGGTCTCGCGGGCATGCTCGGCGTCGCCTATTTCGGCAGCGCGCAGCAGAACGAGTTCGACGACTTCCTGCTCGATTCCATCTCGGCCGTGGTGGTCGGCGGCACCAGCCTGTTCGGCGGGCGGGGCGGCATCGGCAACACGCTGGTCGGCTTGTTCGTGCTGGGCGTGCTGAACAACGGCCTGGACCACGTGGAGATCGACAGCTTCCTGAAGATCCTGATCCGCGGCCTGATCCTGCTGGCCGCCCTCGTCATCAACGTCTACGCGCAGCGCCTGCGCGAAACGACGACCGTTACGGAATAATCGCCGTCAGTTGCCGCGGCGGGCGGCGAAGCGCACGGCTTCCTGGGCGGCGCGGATGAGGGCGCGGGCCTTGTTGCGGGTTTCCTGATATTCGGACTCGGGATCGCTGTCGGCGACAACGCCGCCGCCGGCCTGCACGTACATCACCCCATCCTTCACCACGGCGGTGCGCAGAGCGATGCAGGTGTCCATCGAGCCGTTGGCGGCGAAGTAGCCGACGGCGCCGGCATAGACGCCGCGCCGCTCCGGCTCCAACTCGTCGATGATCTCCATGGCCCGGACCTTGGGCGCGCCGGAGACCGTGCCGGCGGGGAAGCCGCCGATGAGGGCGTCGATGGCGTCGTACTGCGGCTCGATCACGCCCTCGACGTTGGAGACGATGTGCATGACGTGGGAGTAGAGCTCGATCTCGTTGCGCTCGGTGACCTTGACCGTGCCGATCTTGGCGACGCGGCCGACGTCGTTGCGGCCGAGGTCGAGCAGCATGAGATGCTCCGCCAGCTCCTTGGGATCGGCGAGCAGGTCGGCGGCGAGCTCGCGGTCCTCCTGCGGGTTGGCGCCGCGCGGGCGGGTGCCGGCGATCGGGCGTATCGTGACCTTGTCGTCGCGCAGGCGCACCAGGATCTCCGGGCTGGAGCCGACCACGGCGAAGCCGCCGAAATCGAGGAAGAACAGGAAGGGCGAGGGATTGAGGCGGCGCAACGCGCGGTAGAGCGCGAAGGGCGGCAGCTGGAACGGCACCTGGAAGCGCTGCGATGGGACGACCTGGAAGATGTCGCCGGCGTAGACGTACTCCTTCGCCTTCTTGACGATCGCGTGGTACTGCTCGCGCGTCATGTTCGACGTCGGCTCCGGCAGGTCGGCGAGGTCGATCCCCTCGTCGCGGCGGTGCGGCAGGCTGCGGTCGAAATCGGCAACCACGTCGGCCAGGCGCTCGCAGGCCTGGCTGTAGGCGGCGCGGGCGTCGAGCCCGGGCGTCGGCCAGACCGGGGTGACGACAGTGACGAGGTCCTCGACATTGTCGAAGATCGCGATGACGGTCGGGCGCAGCAGGATGGCCTCGGGCACGCCGAGCACGTCCGGATTCTTGTCCGGAATGCGCTCCATCAGCCGGACCATGTCATAGCCGAGATAGCCGTAGAGGCCGGCCGCCATCGGCGGCAGCCTCGGCGTGATGTCGATGCGACATTCGGCGACCAGCTTGCGCAACGATGCGAGGGCGTCCTCGGCCGCGGGCTCGAAGGCGTTGGCGTCGAAGCGGGCGCGGCGGTTTATCTCAGCCTTGCCCTTGCGGCAGCGCCAGATCAGGTCCGGCTTCAGGCCGATGATCGAATAGCGGCCGCGCACGGCGCCGCCTTCGACCGACTCGAGCAGGAAACTGTTGGCGCGGCCGTCGGCGAGCTTGAGCATGGCCGACACGGGCGTCTCGAGGTCGGCGACGAGCGTCGTCCACACGACTTGCGGCTGCCCGGCTCCGTAGGCGGCGCTGAAGGAGTCCGGGCTCGGCTGGATCTGCATCTACTTGTAGATCGAGTCGATGACGTCCTGGTGCACGGACACGCCGATCTTCGGCTTGATGTCGGCGCTCAGCTGCTCATAGAGGTCGGTCCCCATGTAGCGGCCGATGTCGTCCTGCAGCTTGTCGACGTCGGCTCCGGAGGAGGCGATGTCCGCCGGCTTCACCTGGGTGAGAACGGCGACCACGGCGGCGTTGTCGGCCGGTGCGCGCTCGACGACGGCATCGCCGACCTTGGCCGCGAACAGCTTCGCCGTCAGCGCGCCGCCGATATTGGCCTGGGGGTCGTCGCCGTCGCGCGTGAGCGGCTGCGACACCAGGACGGGCACGCCGAGGTCGCGCGCGATCGTGCCGACGCTCTCGCCCTTGCCGATGCGGTCGGCAACGGCCTGGGCCTTGGCGTCGGCCGCCTTCTTCCGCTCGACCTCCTGCCAGTCGGCGATGACCTTGTCGCGCACGGTCTCGAGCGGGCGCGTGGCCGCAGCCTGCACGCTGTCGACATGGAGGACGATGTAGCCGCCGTTCGGCGTGTCTGTCAGCAGGCTGTCATCGCCCTCGCCGGTCTGGAAGGCGAGCTTCAGCGCCTGGCCCTGATCGCGCGTGACGTCGGTCACCTCCTTGCCGGCGGCATCCTTGCCGGTCCCGTCCACGGCGGCGATCTTCGCTACGGGCAGTCCGAGCTTGCCGGCTGCCTCCGCCAAACCGCTGCCGGACCCCATCTCGTCGTCCAGCTCGTTCGCCACGTCGCGCAGCTCATCGATCGCCTGCCTGAGGCTCATTGCATGGCGCAGCTTCGCGCGCAGATCGTCATCCAGCGGCTGGGCGCGGGCGGGCTCCGTGCCACTGACGCTCAGCACATGCCAGCCGATCGCGCCCTTGACCGGATCGATCACCTCGCCGACGTCGGCGGCGAACAGCGCTTCGGCCGCCTTGCGGCCCGCCTCGGCATCGAAGAACACGGTCGCCAGCTGCTGCTGAAGATCGCTCTCCGCAAGGGTGCCCACTTCGATGACGTCGCCCGCATTCGCGGCCTTGGCGGCGTCAGCGAACGGCGTGCCTTGGCGAATCTTGTCGACCAGGTCCTTCGCGGCGGCCTCGTCCGGAAACACCACCTGCACGATCTTTCGCTTCTCAGGAATCTGCAATTCCGCCTGTCGCGAGTCGTATTCCTTCTGCACGGCATCGTCGGTGATGCTGTACTTCTTCGCGTAATCCTCCGGATCGAGGCGGACGAGCGTCAGTGCGCGATACTCCGGGGCCTGATAGTGGTCCGGGTTGTCCTTATAGAATTTCTCGATCGCCGCATCGTCGGGCGTCGGAACGTCGGTGATGCTGCTGTCGGGGATCGCCAGCGTGTTGGCGATGCGCTGTTCCGCGCGATAGGCGTAGAGCGTTTCGGTCATGCTACGCGGCGCCTGCACGCCCGCCCCCATGGCGCGCAGGAACTGATAGGACAGGACGGTGCGGCGCGTGTCGGCGGCGAGGTCGGCCTGGGTCCAGCCGCGGTCGCGCAGGTACATCTCCATCGCGTCCGGATTGAAGTTGCCGGTCTGGTCGCGGAATCTGGGGTCCGATTTGATTGCCTTCTGCAGCATGTCGTCCGGCACGGCCATGCCGAGGCGGGTCGCATAGGCCTCCAGCAGCGCCGGCTCGATCATGCCCTCGAGCGCCCTGTCGACCACGCCCAGCTGGCGCAGCAGCTCGGGATCGAGTTGCTTCCCGCCCCTCCGTTGCAACTGCTTGACATAAAAATCGACGGACCGGCGCAGTTCATCGGCCGTGATGTGCGTGCTGCCCACGGTCGCAGCTACAGGCGCCGATTGGAAGTTGCGATAGATGTCCGGTACGCCCCAGAGCGCGAAGGACGCGATCAGGATCACGAAGAGTCCCTTGACGATCCACGAGGCGCCTTTGGAGCGAAGCGTAATCAGCATGTTCGGTAGGGCTGCGTCTGTGGATCGGGCTGTCGGCCGGGCGCGAGGCGGGCCGCATCATAGGTGCGGGGGTGCCGCCCGGCAACCCGGAAATGCCTGGAAATTCGGCAGAAAAGCGGCTGGTTTCCACCCGTTGCGTGTGTTACGAGCCAGCCCCGAAAGGGAGCACAGGCGCCAGAGCGATGGCCGATGACGGATTGATCCGCCCGCTGATTGCCGGCAACTGGAAGATGAACGGCCGCCGCGCCGATGGCGTGGCCCTGGCGAGCGAACTCGTGCGGCAGGTGCGTCGCAGCGGAAGCACCGACCTGCACGGCGATCTCGTGATCTGCCCGCCGGCGACGCTGCTGGCGACGCTGGCCGAGATTGTGGCCGACAGCCCGGTACAGCTGGGCGCGCAGGATTGCCATCACTCGGCGAGCGGCGCCCATACCGGCGACGTCAGCGCGGTGATGCTGGTGGATGCCGGTTGCCGCTATGTCATTGTAGGCCACTCCGAACGCCGGACGGACCACGGCGAAAGCGATGAGCAGGTGCGGGCCAAGGCCGAGGCGGCCAATGCGGCCGGGCTCCGCGCAATCGTCTGCCTGGGCGAGACGGAGGCGCAACGCGCCCGCGGCGAGACACTCGCTGTCGTCGAACGCCAGTTCCGCGCCTCGCTGCCGGCGGCGGCAACGGCCGGGAACACGGTCATCGCCTATGAGCCGGTGTGGGCGATCGGGACGGGCAAGGTGCCGACCCCGGCGGAGATCGCCGCCGTGCATGCGCAGCTGCGTACTTTGGCGTGCAACCAGATGACTGACGGCAAGCGGCTTCGGCTGCTCTATGGCGGTTCGGTCAAGCCCGGCAATGCGGCGGAGATCCTGGCGGTTGCAAACGTTAACGGCGCACTGGTCGGGGGGGCCAGCCTGTCAGCCGGGGATTTCTGGGCGATCGCGCGAAGTTGTCCCTAGCCGACCGGGCCCCGACCCATTAAATAACCGCACGACCGCCCACCCACCGGCCCTCCAGTTCAGGGCCAGCCCAGGAACCATCATGCATAGCCTGTTCTTCGTGATCCTTCTTACCGTTCACATCATGCTCGCCGTGGCGCTCATCGGTGTCGTGCTGCTGCAGAGGAGCGAGGGCGGTATGGGCGGCCTGGGCGGCGGCGGCATGTCCGGCTTCATGACGACGCGCGGCACGGCCAACCTCCTGACGAGGACGACGCGCTGGCTGGCTGGCGCGTTCATGGCGACGAGCCTTGTGCTGGCCTACATCGCCTCGAGAGATCACGCCCCCGCGCCGGTCGTCGTGCCGGCGGCACCGGCCCCCGAAGCGCCGGCCGAGGCGCCGGGCCAGACCGGCGGAACGGCGGGCAGTTCGGCGCCCGCGAACACGACCCCCGGGACGGGATCGACGACCGGCACTCCGGTGGTGCCGACCAACCAGTAGGCGCAAGGCACATATCGCCCGGTATTCAGTCTTAACGATACAGGGCTTGCCGTCGACCACCGACTCGTTCCATAAGTTGGTCCCCATGACGCGGTTCATATTCATCACCGGCGGCGTGGTCTCCTCACTCGGCAAGGGCATCTCGGCAGCATCACTCGGCGCGCTGCTGCAGGCGCGCGGATTCAAGGTGCGCCTGCGCAAGCTCGATCCGTACCTCAATGTCGATCCCGGGACGATGAGCCCCTATCAGCATGGCGAGGTCTACGTCACCGACGACGGCGCCGAGACCGACCTCGACCTCGGCCACTATGAGCGCTTTACCGGCGTGGCCACGCGCAAGAGCGACAACATCACGACCGGCCGCATCTACTCGACCGTGATCGCCAAGGAGCGGCGCGGCGACTATCTGGGCGCCACCGTGCAGGTGATCCCGCATGTCACCGACGCCATCAAGGAATTCGTCCGCGCCGACGCGGGCGACGCCGATTTCCTCATCTGCGAGATCGGCGGCACCGTCGGCGATATCGAGAGCCTGCCGTTCCTCGAGGCCATCCGCCAGCTCGGCAACGAGCTCGGCCGCGAGCGCTCGCTGTTCATCCACCTGACGCTGGTTCCATGGATTCCCTCCGCGGGGGAACTCAAGACCAAGCCGACCCAACACTCCGTGAAAGAGCTGCTCTCGGTTGGAATTCAGCCGGATATCCTGCTCTGCCGCTGCGACCGCGAGATCCCCGCCGATGCCCGGCGCAAGATCGCCTTGTTCTGCAACATTCGGCCGGAGCGCGCGATCCAGGCGCTCGACGTCGACACGATATACCAGGTGCCGATCTCCTATCACGCGCAGGGCTTCGACACCGAGGTGTGCCGTTATTTCGGATTGGAGGCAGCCGAGCCCGACATCGCCGCGTGGCATCGCATCGTCGAGCGCATCCGGCAGCCGGAGGGCGAGGTGTCGATCGCGGTGGTCGGCAAGTACACATCGCTGCTCGATGCCTACAAGTCCCTCGGTGAGGCGCTGGCGCATGGCGGCATCGCCAACAATTCGAAGGTCAAGCTCAACTGGATCGATTCCGAGGTCTTCGAGAGCGACGATGCCGTCCACCGTCTTGAGGACGTGCACGGCATCCTCGTGCCCGGCGGTTTCGGCGAGCGCGGTACGGAAGGCAAGATCGCGGCCGCTCGCTTTGCGCGCGAGCGCAAGGTGCCCTATTTCGGCATCTGCTTCGGCATGCAGATGGCGGTTATCGAGGTGGCACGTCATTTGGCCGGCATCCGCAATGCCAGCTCGACGGAGTTCGGCCCGTGCGCGGAGCCGGTCGTCGGGCTGATGACCGAATGGATGCGCGGCAACGAGCTCGAGCGCCGCAACGAGCAGAGCGATCTCGGCGGCACGATGCGCCTGGGCGCCTATGAGTGCCGGCTGCAGCCGGGGAGCCAGGTGCGCGAGATCTACGGCGAAGACTGGATCAGCGAGCGCCATCGGCACCGCTACGAGGTGAACATCAACTACAAGGAACGGCTCGAGGCCGCGGGGATGCGGTTCTCCGGCCTCTCGCCCGACGGCGTGCTGCCGGAGATCGTGGAGATGCCGGGCCATCCCTGGTTCATCGGCGTGCAGTTCCATCCGGAACTGAAGTCGAAGCCGTTCCAGCCCCATCCGCTGTTCCGCTCGTTCATCGAGGCGGCCATCGCACAGTCGCGACTGGTTTGATCATTGCGACGGACTGAAGATCGGCTTAAATCCGGTTGTCTGTGATTCCCGCCTGAGCGAGCATTCGGGGAGGCAGGTTCGTCGCATGGCCCTGGACCCCCGCTTTCGCGAGGGTGACAATTGCGGATTTGCGAGCAGGAGCAAGATGACCGCACAGCGTCACGTTACCGTCGGGAACATCACGATCGGCAATGATCGGCCGCTGGCGCTGATCGCCGGGCCGTGCGCGCTGGAGTCGCGCGCGCACGCGCGCGAGATGTGCCAGGCCTTGACCGAGCTGACGGGCAAGCTCGGCATCGGGCTCATCTACAAGACCTCGTTCGACAAGGCCAATCGCACCAGTGCCGACACGCCGCGCGGCATGGGCATGGAGAAGGGGCTGCCGATCCTGGCCGAGCTGCGCGAGAGCTTCGGTTGCCCGGTGCTGACGGACGTCCACGAACCGCTGCAGTGCGCGCCGGTCGCGGAGGCCGTGGACGTCCTGCAGATCCCGGCGTTCCTGTGCCGACAGACCGATCTGCTGGTCGCCGCCGGCGAGACCGGGCGGGCCATAAACGTCAAGAAGGGGCAATTCCTGGCGCCGTGGGACATGAAGAACGTTGCCGCGAAGATCGCGCAGACCGGCAACGAGAAGATCCTGCTGTGCGAGCGCGGCGCCAGCTTCGGCTACAACACCCTGATCTCCGACATGCGCAGCCTGCCGATCCTCGCGGACACCGGCTATCCCGTGGTGTTCGATGCCACGCATTCGGTGCAGCAGCCGGGCGGGCAGGGGACCAAGAGCGGTGGGCAGCGCGAGTTCGTGCCGGTGCTGGCACGGGCAGCGACGGCGGTCGGCGTCGCCGCCGTCTTCATGGAGACGCACCAGGATCCGGACAAGGCGCCGAGTGACGGCCCGAACATGGTGAAGCTCAAGGACATGCCGGCGCTGCTGCAGACGTTGATGGCGTTCGATCGCCTGGCGAAGGCTGGCGCCGCTTAGCGATGTCGGTCGAGCATTTTCGCGCCATGGCGCGCAACAATGCCTGGTCGAACTACCGGCTCCACAACGCCTGCGCGCAGCTCCCGGAGGCGGAGTATCGCGCGAAGCGGGTCAGCTTCTTTCCGTCGCTGCCGCTGACGCTGAGCCACATCTACCTCGTCGATTGCTACTACCTGGATGCGCTCGAAGAGGGCGGGCGCGGCCTCAGCCTGTTTGGGGAGGACGAGCCGTTCGCGACGCTGGACGAGCTGACGAGCGCGCAGTTCACCACCGACGGGCGGCTGATCTCCTATTGCAATCGGTTGACCGACGCCAATCGCACTCGCACCGTCAGCCTGCAGCGCGGCAAGGACTTTTACGTCAATGAGAAGGTCGAGGCGGTGCTGAGCCACCTCTTCGTCCATCAGATCCATCATCGCGGCCAGGTCCATGCGATGCTCGCGGGGACCTCCGTCAAGCCGCCGCAACTCGACGAGTTCTTCCTGGCGCAGGACGAACCGCTGCGGCGCCACGATCTGCTCGCTCTGGCACTTCCGCTGCGCTAGCCCTATAACCACCGGGCTCTGATTTCGGAGGAGACCGGCCGATGACCGCCATCGTCGACATCCACGCGCGTGAAATCCTCGACAGCCGCGGCAATCCGACGGTCGAGGTCGACGTGCGGCTGGAGAGCGGAGCTTTCGGCCGCGCCGCTGTGCCCTCGGGCGCCTCCACCGGCACCCACGAGGCGGTCGAGCTGCGGGACGGCGACAAGAAGCGCTACGGCGGCAAAGGCGTGCTGCGGGCGGTCGATGCGGTCAACGGCGAGATCTTCGACGTCCTGTCCGGCCTCGACGCCAGCGAACAGGTGAAGATCGACCAGACCATGATCACGCTCGACGGCACACCCAACAAGTCGCGGCTGGGTGCCAACGCCATCCTCGGCGCGAGCCTGGCGGTGGCGAAGGCGGCGGCGGCCGAAGCAGGGCTGCCGCTCTACCGCTATGTCGGCGGCGTGGGCGCGCGGACCTTGCCCGTGCCGCAGATGAACATCGTCAACGGCGGCGCCCACGCCGACAACGCCATCGACTTTCAGGAATTCATGATCCTGCCGGTGGGCGCGAAGAGCTTCGCCGAGGGGTTGCGCATGGGCGCCGAGGTCTTCCACGCCCTGAAGGCGCAGCTGAAGCAGGCCGGCCACAACACCAACGTGGGTGACGAGGGCGGCTTCGCGCCGAACCTCAAGGGCGCCGACCAGGTGCTGACCTTCGTGATGAAGGCGATCGAGGCCGCCGGCTACCGCGCCGGCGAGCAGGTGGCTCTGGGCCTCGATGCGGCCTCGAGCGAGTTCTTCAAGAACGGCAAGTACTCGATGGAGGGCGAGGGCAAGACACTCGACTCCGCAGGCATGGTGAAGTTCTACGGCGACCTCGTGGCGCGCTATCCGATCGTGACGATCGAGGACGGCATGGCGGAGGACGACTGGGAGGGCTGGGCGGCGCTCACCACAGCGATCGGCAGCAAGGTGCAGCTCGTGGGGGACGACATTTTCGTCACCAACTCCACGCGCCTGGGCCAGGGCATCGAGCGTGGCATTGCCAACGCCATCCTGGTCAAGGTCAACCAGATCGGAACGCTCACGGAGACGTTGGAAGCCGTGGAAATGGCGCACAAGGCCGGTTACCGCGCCGTCATGTCGCACCGCTCGGGCGAGACCGAGGACGCGACGATCGCCGACCTCGCCGTCGCGACGAACTGCGGCCAGATCAAGACAGGATCACTGTCGCGCTCGGACCGGCTGGCGAAATACAACCAGCTGCTGCGCATTGAAGCGGAGCTGGGCGCCGCCGCGCGCTATCTCGGGCGCGGCGCCTTTCGGGCGACGGCGGGCTGAGGCGGGCGCGGCTGCACCATGCAGCTGCTAACCGCTGCCGACATCGCGACCTTCATCATCGCCGCCCCCTGGCGGCGCGCCGTGCTCGACGCCGTGCGCCGGCAACGGCTGCCGGATTGGGCCGTCGGCGCCGGCTTCATTCGGACGGCGGTGTGGGACGCCTTGCACGGCTATGCCGAATGCACCCCGCTTCCGGATGTCGATGTGCTGTTCTTCGATCCGGACGACCTCTCGCGCCGGCGCGAGGCGGCGATCGACGCGGCCCTTCGCGACGCGCTGCCGAGTATCCCGTGGTCGGCGAAGAACCAGGCCCGCATGCATCTGCGCAATGGCGATGCGCCCTATGCCGATACGGCGGGCGCGCTGCGTTTCTGGCTCGAGACGCCCACGGCCGTCGCAGTCAGGATCGGCGACGATGGAGCGGCGAGGCTGCTGGCGCCGTTCGGCGTCGACGATCTGCTGGCGATGACCTGTCGTCCGACGCCCTCGGGCAGGCCGAGGTTTGCCGAGTATCAATCGCGCATGCGCGCGAAGAACTGGCCAGGGCGCTGGCCGCGCGTGCGCGTCCTAGACTCCGCTTCGGCGGCCTCCTCCGGCGCCGCCGGCTGAAGCTGACGTCGAACTTGAAGCAGCGTCGTCAGTTTTATGTTGACGGCACGGAATCGACTGTGATTCGGTGCCGTCATGACCATGTCGCCGGAGTTCAAGAAGCGGCTGCGGCAAGCGATCGGACCGAGCATCGGCGCGTGCTTGTTCGGCTACTTCGTCTATCACGCGATCGAGGGTGATCGGGGAGTCATAGCGTGGCTGCGGATGAGCCAACAGCTCGCCGAGAGCAAGGCCGCCTTGGCGACGCTGCAGGCTGAGCGCCAGCAGATCCAGCATCGCGTTGCGCTGCTGAGCGCCAGCATCGATCCCGACCTCTTGGACGAGCGCGCCCGTCTCATGCTGAACGTGGCCGAGCCCAATGACCGGCTTGTCATCATCAAGACCCCGAAGTCGGTCAATTGAGCGGGATCGTATGTTAATCATTTTCGAGTTAACTTGATCTTTTCATAATTATATCAATAGAGTATACGGCCTTGTTTTCAGCCGCCGTCGCGGTTAATTTGCGCCCGGCGAGCCGATCGTCGCCAGTTCCAGTCGGGAGGATGCCATGGCGACCACTGCGAAACGCAAGAGCAGGGCCGACGCCGACGCCGAGCCGGATGCGGCCGAGCTGCTGAAATACTATCGGGACATGCTGCTGATCCGCCGCTTCGAGGAGAAGGCGGGTCAGCTCTACGGCATGGGGCTGATCGGCGGCTTCTGCCACCTCTACATCGGCCAGGAAGCGGTCGTGGTGGGAATGCAGGCGGCGCTGATACCCGGCGACAGCGTGATCACCGGCTATCGCGACCACGGCCACATGCTCGCCTGCGGCATGGACTCCAAGGGCGTGATGGCCGAGCTCACGGGCCGGCGCGGCGGCTACTCCAAGGGCAAGGGCGGCTCGATGCACATGTTCAGCCGCGAGAAAAGGTTCTTCGGCGGCCACGGCATCGTTGCGGCGCAGGTGCCGCTCGGCACCGGCCTCGCCTTTGCGCACAAGTACAAGAACGACGGCAACATCTGCGCCACCTATCTCGGCGACGGCGCGGTCAACCAGGGCCAGGTGTACGAGTCCTTCAACATGGCGGCGCTCTGGAAGCTGCCGGTGGTCTACGTCATCGAGAACAACAAGTATGGCATGGGCACGAGCGTGGAGCGTGCCTCGGCGCGGCCGGACCTGCATTTGCGCGGCGAGGCCTACGGCATTCCCGGCCTCCAGGTCGACGGCATGGACGTGCTGGCGGTGCGTGCGGCGGCGGACAAGGCGGTGGCATATGCGCGCGGCGGCAAGGGGCCGTACATCCTGGAGATGCTCACCTACCGCTATCGCGGCCACTCCATGTCCGATCCCGGGAAGTACCGCAGCAAGGAGGAGGTCGCGCAGATGCGCCAGAAGCGCGACCCGATCGAGAACTTCGCGCACTACCTGCGCGAGGGCGGCCATGCCGACGAGGCGGCGCTGAAGACCATCGACCGCGAGATCAAGGACATCGTCTCCGAGGCGACCGAGTTCGCGCAGAGCAGCCCGGAGCCCGATCCCGGCGAGCTCTATACCGACGTGCTGGTCGAGGCCTGAAACGAAAGCGCAGACGCAGCCAAGCTTCTGCGGTCCATAACAACCGGTTCGCCGGGAGGAATGCATGTCAACGCAGATTCTCATGCCGGCCCTGTCGCCGACGATGACCGAGGGCAAGCTCGCGAAATGGCTCAAGGCCCAGGGCGACATGGTGAAGCCCGGCGACGTCATCGCCGAGATCGAGACCGACAAAGCGACCATGGAGGTGGAGGCCGCGGACGAGGGGCGGCTGGCTCAGATCCTCGTGCCGGCCGGCACCGAGGGCGTCGCCGTCAACACGCCGATCGCCGTGCTGGCCGACGAAGGGGAGGCCGTCACGGCGGCTCCCGCCACGGCGCCGGCGCCAGCGGCCAAAGCGCCCGCCTCGGCACCGGCACCGCAGGCCGCACCCGCCGCTCCCGCTCCGACACCGAAGGCCGCGCCCGCCGAGCCCGTCACGACAGGTCCGACTGCGACGTTGACCGTGCGCGAAGCGTTGCGCGACGCCATGGCCGAGGAGATGCGCCGGGATCCGAGCGTGTTCCTGATGGGCGAGGAGGTCGCGGAATATCAGGGCGCCTACAAGATCAGCCAGGGGCTGCTGCAGGAGTTCGGGCCGCAGCGCGTGATCGATACGCCGATTACCGAGTATGGCTTCGCCGGGCTCGGCACCGGCGCCGCGTTCCACGGCCTGCGGCCGATCGTCGAGTTCATGACCATGAACTTCGCCATGCAGGCGATCGACCACATCATCAACTCGGCGGCCAAGACGCTCTACATGTCGGGCGGGCAGATGGGCTCTCCCATCGTCTTCCGCGGCCCCAACGGCGCCGCCGCCCGTGTGGCCGCCCAGCACTCGCAGTGCTATGCCAGCTGGTACGCCCACTGCCCGGGGTTGAAGGTGATCGCGCCCTGGTCGGCGGCCGATGCGAAAGGGTTGCTGAAAGCGGCGATCCGCGATCCCAATCCGGTCGTCTTCCTGGAGAACGAGATTCTATACGGCCAGAGTTTCCCGGTGCCGACCGATCCCGATTTCGTCCTGCCGATCGGGCGGGCGCGCATCGAGCGGCCAGGCAAGGACGTCACGATCACGGCCTTCTCGCTGCAGGTGGGCCATGCGCTGGCGGCGGCCGAGAAGCTGGCGGGCGAGGGCATCGACGCCGAGGTGATCAATCTGCGCACGCTGCGGCCGCTCGATACTGCTACGATCGTCGGGTCCGTGAAGAAGACGAACCGGGTTGTCTCGGTGGAGGAGGGCTGGCCGTTCGCCGGCATCGGCTCGGAGATCGCGGCGGTCATGATGGAGCAGGCGTTCGACTGGCTCGATGCGCCGGTGGCGCGCGTCGCTGGCGAGGACGTGCCACTGCCCTACGCCGCCAACCTTGAGAAGCTGGCGCTGCCCAATCCCGACAAGATCGCCGCCGCCGTCCGCAAAGTCTGCTACCGCGCCTGAGCGCGCGCCGCCGAGGCCCGTCAGGGGGATCGACATGCCCATTGAAATTCTCATGCCCGCCCTCTCGCCGACCATGACCGAGGGCAACCTCGCCAAGTGGCTGAAGAACGAAGGCGAGGCCGTGAAGCCCGGCGACGTCATCGCCGAGATCGAGACCGACAAGGCGACGATGGAAGTGGAGGCCGTGGACGAGGGCAAGCTCGGCAAGATCCTGGTGCCCGCCGGCAGCCAGGGCGTGAAGGTGAACCAGCCGATCGCACTCCTGCTGGAGGAGGGCGAGGACGCGTCGGCGCTGGCCAAGGCCGGCACGACCGCGCCCAAGACCGCGGCTGCGCCCGCTCCGACACCGGCGCCGGCTCCGACAAAAGCACCGGCGCCGGCTCCGCCCGCGCCCGCGGCAGGCGCAGGCCAAGCGCCGGCACCTGCGGCGACGGGCGAGCGCGTCTTCGCCAGTCCGCTGGCGCGCCGCATGGCGCAGCAGGCCGGGCTCGATCTGACGCGCGTCAACGGCAGCGGGCCGCACGGTCGCATCGTCAAGGTCGATGTCGATGCGGCGCTCGCCCGCGGCGTTCCGGGCGCGCCGCCAGCGGCGAAGACGACACCCGGAGCGCCCCAGCCGGCGCTGCCGGTGGCGAACCTGCCGGCCTTCACGGAAGTGCCGCACAGCATGATGCGCAAGGTGATCGCGCGCCGGCTCGTCGAGTCGAAGCGCGAGGCGCCGCATTTCTACCTGACGATCGACTGCAACCTCGACCGGTTGCTACAGTTGCGCCAGGAGATCAACGCCAAGCGCGAGAAGGACAAGATCTCCGTCAACGATTTCGTGATCAAGGCGGCGGGGCTGGCGCTAAAGCAGGTTCCGGCGGCCAACGCCTCCTGGACGGAGAACGCCGTGCGGCTTTACCAGGCGGCCGACGTGTCGGTGGCCGTCGCCACGCCGGGCGGCCTGATCACGCCGATCATCCGCAGCGCCGAGATGAAGACGCTGAGCGCGATCTCGGCCGAGATGAAGGACCTGGCCGGGCGGGCGCGCGAGGGCAAGCTGAAGCCCGAGGAGTATCAGGGCGGCACGTTCTCGGTTTCCAATCTCGGCATGTTCGGCATCCGCGAGTTCGCGGCGGTGATCAACCCGCCGCAGGGCGCGATCCTGGCCGTGGGTGCCGGCGAGCAGCGGCCGATCGTGAAGGACGGCGCGCTAGCGATCGCGACCATGATGAGCTGCACGCTGTCGGTCGACCATCGCGTCGTCGACGGCGCGATCGGTGCGGAATATCTGGCCGCCTTCAAGAAGCTGATCGAAGACCCCCTGAACATGCTGATCTGAGGGTGCACCGATGGCAGATACAGCTTTCGATCTGATCGTCGTCGGCGGCGGGCCTGGCGGCTATGTCGCGGCCATTCGCGCCGCGCAGCTGGGCATGAAGACGGCAGTCGTCGAGCGCGAGCATCTCGGCGGCATCTGCCTGAACTGGGGCTGTATTCCCACGAAGGCGCTGCTGCGCTCGGCTGAGGTCGGGCATCTCTTGCGCCACGCCGATGCCTACGGCTTCAGCGCCAAGGATGTCAGCTTCGACCTGAAGAAGGTCGTGAAGCGCAGCCGCGACGTCGCGGGTCAGCTGTCGCGCGGCGTCGCGCATCTGCTGAAGAAGAACAAGGTCACCGTGTTCGACGGCCATGGCCGGCTCGCAGGCAGCGGCAAGCTGAAGGTCGAGAAAGAGGGCAAGCCGGTGGCCGATCTCACGGCGAAGAACATCATCCTCGCGACCGGGGCGCGGGCGCGCTCGCTGCCGGGGCTGGAGCCCGACGGCAAGCTGGTCTGGACCTACAAGGAAGCGATGGTCCCGGAGGCGCTGCCGAAGTCGCTGCTGGTGGTCGGCTCCGGGGCCATCGGCATCGAGTTCGCCAGCTTCTATCGCGACCTCGGTGTCGACGTCACGGTGGTCGAGGTGCTCGATCGCGTGCTGCCGGTCGAGGACGAGGAGATCTCGGCCTTTGCGCGCAAGTCGTTCGAGAAGCAGGGCATCAAGATCATGACCTCGGCCACGGTGAAGGCGCTGAAGAAGGGCGCCGATTCCGTCGCGGCGACGATCGAGGCCGGCGGCAAATCGACCGAACTCACGGTCGACCGCGTCATCCTGGCGGTCGGGATCGTCGGCAACGTCGAGAACATCGGCCTCGAGGGTACCAAGGTGAAGGTCGAGAAAACGCATGTGGTGATCGACCCCTGGGCCGCCACCGGCGAGCCGGGCGTCTATGCCATCGGCGACTTGGTGGGGCCGCCCTGGCTGGCGCACAAGGCCAGCCACGAGGGCGTGATCTGCGTCGAGAAGATCGCCGGCGTGGAGGGCCTGCATCCCCTGGATGTCACGAAGATTCCCGGCTGCACCTACTGCCGGCCGCAGGTGGCCAGCGTCGGCCTGACCGAGAAGGCGGCCAAGGCGGCGGGGAAGGACGTGAAGGTCGGGCGTTTCCCCTTCATTGGCAACGGCAAGGCGATCGCCCTCGGCGAACCCGAGGGCATGGTGAAGACGGTGTTCGACGCCAAGACCGGTGAGCTGCTGGGCGCCCATATGATCGGCGCCGAGGTGACCGAGCTGATCCAGGGCTACGGCATCGCCCGCACCCTGGAATCGACGGAGGCGGAGCTCATGCATTCGGTCTTCCCGCATCCGACGCTGTCTGAGATGATGCATGAGGCGGTGCTTGCCGCCTACGGCCGCGCGATCCACATATAGCCCATGACAGCACCATCCGAAGCCGCCGCCCTGCGGCACCCCGAGAAGGCCAACAACCCGGTGCATCCGGCGCCGCGCAAGCCCGAGTGGCTGCGAGTGAAGGCACCGATGTCGCGCGAGTACCAGGAGACGCGCGATCTCATGCGCCGACTCAACCTTCACACGGTGTGCGAAGAGGCGGCCTGCCCGAACATCGGTGAGTGCTGGAAACAGAAGCACGCCACGGTGATGATCCTCGGCAGTGTGTGCACGCGCGCCTGCGCCTTCTGCAATGTGGCGACTGGGAAGCCCGACCAGCTCGATCCGCACGAACCCGAGCATGTGGGCGAAGCGGTGGCCGAACTGGGGCTGTCCCATGTGGTCGTCACCTCGGTCGACCGCGACGACCTCGATGACGGCGGCGCCGGGCACTTCGCCCGCGTCATTCGCGCTATTCGGGCGCATGCGCCGGGTACGACGATCGAGGTGCTGACGCCCGATTTCCTGCGCAAGGACGGCGCCGTCGAGACGGTCGTGGAGGCGCGCCCCGACGTCTACAACCACAATCTCGAGACCGTGCCGCGGCTATACCGGCCGGTTCGCCCGGGCGCACGCTATTTCGCTTCCATGCAGTTGCTGGCGCGCGTCAAAGAGCTCGATCCGGCGATGTTCACGAAATCCGGCATCATGGTCGGCCTCGGCGAGACCCGCGACGAGGTGCTGCAGGTGATGGACGACATGCGAGCCGCCGATGTGGATTTCCTCACCATCGGCCAATATCTGCAGCCGACGCCGCGTCATCATCCGGTGGACCGCTTCGTGCCGCCGGCCGAGTTCGCCGAGTATCGGCAGCATGCGCTCGGCAAGGGCTTCCTGATGGTCTCGGCTTCGCCGCTGACGCGCTCCTCCTATCATGCGGGCGACGATTTCCAGCGCTTGCGGGCCGCGCGCGAGACACAGCTTCACGGATCTGCCCCGACGGCCTGATCCGCTCGACCCGATGCCGACCCATGCCGAGAAGCGCGAGCTGCCCTATCGGCCCGAGCAATTGTTCGATCTCGTGGCCGACATCGAGCGCTACCCGGAGTTCCTGCCTTGGTGCGTCGGCGCCCGCGTGCGCAGCAGGGAGGAGAATATCGTCGTTGCCGACCTGGTCATCGGCTTCAAGATGGTCCGGGAGCGCTTCACCAGCCGCGTGAAGCTCGATCGCCCGAACCTGCGGATCGACGTGGCCTACACGGAAGGGCCGTTCCGTTATCTCAACAACCACTGGCTCTTCGAGCCGCTGCCGAATGGCCGAACCCGGATCGACTTCTACGTCGATTTCGAGTTCCGTTCCGCCATCCTCCAACGGATCATCGGCGCGCTCTTCAACGAGGCCGTGCGACGCATGGTCCACGCCTTCGAGACGAGGGCGCGCAAGCTCTACGGCGACGGCACGGCGGCGGCTTTGGCTGACGCTAGGTGAAGGTCTCGAGCGCCCATACGGCGCCGAATTCCTCCAGCCGCGGCTGCCCCAGCAGCACCGGTGAAAACCGCATCCAGAACTGCTGGACCAGCGGAGCGGCCGCGCCGGCCGCCGCCTTGTTCTCGTAGACGGCGACGACCATGCCCTTGCCGTCGTCACTCATCATGTGCGTGTAGGCCTTGATCCCCGGCACCTTGCGGACGAAGGAGAGCGCCTTCCTGGCAATCTCTTCCGCCTCGGCTATCCGGTCCGTCGCGACCTCGTACCGCCCGATACGTGCATACATCAGCCCCCCCCAGCGTCTTGTTTTGCCGGGATCAGACGCCGATGCGGCCAAAAAGGCAAGCACCCCATACAAATAAGCTCAGCGCGATCAGAAGTAGACGCGGCCTTCGACCAATTCAAACCGGTTGGGAATAATGTCCCTGAAAGCGCCGGACCGATAGGCCCGCGCGGTGGCGGCGGCCGCGACCATGCTGTCCAAGACATCGCCACCTTGATTCTCGATCGCCAGCCGCCGCAGTGATCGTGAGAGTGGCGCCAAAATGCCGCGACGGACCAGGCCATCGACGATATGGCGGCGAGCGGCGCGGGCGTCGTCGCCTCGGCCCTTGTACGATGGGTAGAGGCCGGCCTGCTTGAGCGTGGAAGCCGGGCAGGTCTCAATCACCCAGGGGCGATCGGGCCTCGAGCCCTCCATGGGAAGGACGACGGCGTCGTCCGTGCGCAGGAGGGGCGCGAGGACATCGCGTATACCATGGTAGGTCTGCCGATAGATGCGCAGATTGTAGGCCGCGAATGGAACCCGCGATTCGCGGTCGCAGGCGCGCCTGATCTCGCGGCCACCGGAGCGGCGGCGACAGTCGGCGAGGAAATCCTCGGCTCCGGAGAAGCGGCCCTCCAGGCCGAGCGCAAAGTCGCGCCAGCTGGCACCGTCGAGGAACTCGACCGGCAGGCTGAACGGAAAGTCGCAACCGATGATGGCGTTGCGCTGGGCGGCGATGAAGATCACCAGGGCGGCGAGGCAACGGGCGCGCTCCGGGCCCGAGCCCGCGAGATCGGCGGCCGGGCCGCAGCGCTCGATGCGGACACCGTCGCCACCGGTCTCCGCTTCGGCGATCCAGATCGCCTCGCCGGCCTTTTCGGCACCGCTGAAGTCGATGCCGACGACGCGCTTAATCATCGAGCTCCTGGCGGAGCAGTTCGAAGGCCGCTTCGAGCGCTGCAACGCGGACAGCCTGTCGGTCGCCATGGAACTGGTGGCGCTCGATCAGCGGCTCGCGGCCGCGGCGCTGGCACGCGAGATAGACCAGGCCGACGGGCTTCGCCGGCGTGGCGCCGCCCGGGCCGGCGATCCCCGTCACGGCCACGGCCACGTCGGCGGGGGAGTGGGCGAGCGCTCCTTCGACCATGGCGCGCGCCACGTGCGGGCTCACGGCACCGTGCTTTTCGAGGGTTTCCGTCGGCACCCCGAGCAACTCGAGCTTGGATTGGTTCGAGTAGGTCACGAAGCCACGTTCGACGACGTCGGACGAACCCGCGATCTCCGTGAGACAGGCAGCGATCAGCCCACCCGTGCAAGATTCCGCGGTGACGATGCGGAGGCTGCTCCTTCGATAGGCGTCGAGGAGCGCCGCGGCCGTGCCGGTGAGTGCAGGGGAGAACGGCATCTCAGCTGGGGAGGGCGACGGTGGCGACCGCCTGCGCGGCGATGCCCTCGCGGCGGCCGGTGAAGCCGAGGCCCTCCGTCGTCGTGGCTTTGACGCTGACGCGCCCCTCGTCGAGGCCGAGGATCGCCGCGATCCGCGCGACCATGGCGGCGCGGTGCGGCGCGATCTTCGGTCGCTCGCAGATCAGGGTCACGTCGACGTGGGCGATGCGGCCGCCCTTGGCGGCGACCAAGCCGGCGGCGTGCAAGAGGAAGCGCGCCGAGTCGGCGCCGCGCCACTGTGGATCGCCGGGGGGGAAATGACTGCCGAGGTCGCCGGCGCCGATCGTGCCGAGAATCGCGTCGGTCAGGGCGTGAAGCCCGACATCGGCGTCCGAATGGCCCTCGAGCGATTGATCGTGGGCGACGCGCACGCCGCAGATGCTGACGCCGTCGCCGGGGGCGAAGCGGTGGACGTCGTAGCCCGTTCCCGTCCGAAACTCCTGCGCGGCTGTGCCAAGCATGCGCTCGGCGCGGCGCAGATCCTCGGCGGTGGTTATCTTGAAGTTGTCGTCGGCACCCATCACGAGCTTGACGGGCAACCCCGCCGCCTCGGCGACGGCAGCATCATCGGTCATCGCCGATCCCTTCGCCTGGCGGTGGGCGGCCACGATGTCGGCGTAGCGAAAGCCTTGCGGGGTCTGAGCCCGCCACAAGGCGCTGCGGTCGACCGTGCCGGCAACGCGGCCATCGTGTCCGCGCTTGAGCGTGTCGGTGACGGGAACGGCAACGACCGCCCCCGGCGCCTCGTCCAACGCCGCCAGGGTCCGATCGATGATATCACCAGTCAGAAAGGGACGCGCGGCGTCGTGGATGAGGACGCGGTCCGGCCGCAGATCCGCGAGGCTCTTGAGGCCGTTCCGGACGGAGTCCTGGCGGCTGGCGCCGCCGGGGACAGGCGGCAGTATGGCCAGGCCGGCGACGGCGCTGTCGTAGAGCGCCCGATGCTCCGCACTGATGACCACGCGGACGCCCGATATCGCGGGATGACGGAGAAAGGTCTCGACCGAATGACGAAGCACGGCGCGGCCGGCGAGCGGCAGGTATTGCTTCGGCACGTCGCCGCCCAGGCGCGTGCCCGAGCCGGCAGCCACAATGAGGGCGATGGCGTTCGTCATGTCGCTCGTTCGAACCGGGCGGAGAAGCTAAGCCGTAGGGCGACGGTTGCCAAGCCGCTTGCCGGCAGGCCGGTGCAAGCGCGATGATGGCGCCCTATATTGGCGCCATGCATGGCAGCCCCCTCCTGACCCTCTCGGCTCTCTTTTCGCTGCTTCCCGTGTCGTTGCGCTCGCTGCGCTCGAACGAGCGCGACCGTTTGTTCTGGATGCTGCTGGCCGTGGCAATCGCGGGGCCGGCGGTCGTCGCCATCGACCAGATGGCGCAGGGATGGCTTGGAAGCCTCGCGGCCGCGCTGTGGCTCAGCATCGTCGCGAGCCTGGTGATGCTGCTGGTCGTCAGCCTGGTGACTCGCAATGGCTGGCGCTTGACGCCCCTTCTCGTGCCATACTTGTTCCTGATGGGAATCGGCGCCGCCGCGGCGGAGTATGCGGCTCGCCCTCCGGCCGCCGTGTTTCTGGTCAGCTGGACAGAAGTCCACATACTCGTGTCGGTCGCCACCTACGGCCTGCTGACGCTGGCCGCTATTGCCGGCCTTGCCGTGTTTCTCCAGGAGCGGGCGTTGAAGCGCCGGCGACCGAGGGGCCTGACGGCGCGGTTGCCCTCGGTCGCCGATGCAGAGACCCTCCAGATTCAGTTGCTCGGTGCCTCCGGCATTGTCCTGGGCCTCGGACTGCTGACGGGCGCGGCGACCCAGTATGTCGAGAACGGCGACCTCCTGGAACTCAACCACAAGACGATCTTCGCCCTGACGGCCTTCATCGTGATCATCCTGCTTCTTGCAGTGCACCATCGGACCGGGTTGCGCGGCCGGCAGGCGGCGAGATTCGTGCTGCTGGCCTATCTTTTGCTGACGCTCGCCTACCCCGGTGTGAAGTTCGTCACGGACGTAATCCTGGCCTGATGTGAAGATTTTTTTGTTGCGCTGCACCATTTCGGCAGTCAATACTATTCGCTCAAAATCTGTGCATCGGGACGAAGCGCCTAAAAAATGGGCATTCAAGTCGGCCCTCTTACGCTAGCCAATCCGGTCATCCTGGCACCGATGTCCGGAGTCACGGACATGCCGTTCCGCCGGCTGGTGAAGCGGAGCGGGGCCGGACTCGTGGTGTCGGAGATGATCGCCAGCCAGGCGATGGTGCGGGAGTCTCGCCAATCGCTGCTAATGGCACGGAACACGCCCGAAGAATTTCCGATGGCCGTCCAGCTGGCGGGCTGCGAACCCGAGGTGATGGCCGAAGCGGCGAAACTTAACGAAGACGGCGGTGCTGCGCTGATCGACATCAATTTCGGCTGCCCGGTGAAGAAGGTCGTGAATGGCCACGCCGGTTCGGCCCTGATGCGCGACGAGTTGCATGCCTCCCGCATCCTAGAGGCGACGGTGAAGGCCGTGTCGCTGCCGGTGACGCTGAAGATGCGCACGGGATGGGATGCCGACAACCGCAACGCGCCGCGCCTCGCCCGCATCGCGGCGCAGTGCGGCATCCAGATGATTACCATCCACGGCAGGACCCGGTGCCAGTTCTATGAGGGCAGCGCCGACTGGGGCTTCGTGCGGCAGGTGAAGGAAGCGGTCTCCATTCCCGTTGTCGTCAACGGCGACATCGTCTCGTTCGACGATGCCGAGCGGGCCTTGGCGGAATCCGGCGCCGACGGCGTGATGATCGGGCGCGGCTGTTACGGCCGGCCCTGGTTCCTGCGTCAGGTCATCCATTTCCTCAGGACCGGCGATCGGCTCCCCGACCCGCCGCTCGCGGAGCAGCTCGCCACGCTGTTGGAGCACTATCGCGACATGCTCGCCCACTACGGCAGCGAGCCCGGCATGCGCGTCGCGCGCAAGCACATCGGATGGTACAGCAAGGGCCTGCCCGGTTCGGGCGAGTTCCGCGCCGCCATCAACAGGATTGCCAGTCCGACCGCGGTGGTCGAGGCCATCCGCGCCTTCTACGCGCCGCTGGTCGAGCGACTGGCCGCCTGACGATGAGCCCTTCCTCCGCCTCGGTGAAACTGCTCCCCCTGTTGGAGCGCACGGCCGGGACGGCGGCGACCGCGAATCTCGTCCTCAATGCCCTGTCGGCGCCGGTCTTCCTCGTCGACGGCAACAACTGCCTGCACCTCGTCAACAACGCCACCGAGCAGTTCTTTCGTGCCAGCGCGGCGTCGCTGATCGGCAGGCCGCTCACGGATTTCCTGGTCGAGGACAGCCCGCTCCTGGCGCTCATCTCCAAGGTGCGCGCCACGGGCGTGGGCACTTCCGAGTACGACGTCAGCCTGGATGGCCCGCGCTTCGGCGCCCAGCTCGTTTCGATCGACGTGGTCCCGATCGTCGAGCGGGAGGGCTGCCTGACGGTGGCGCTCCATCCGCGTTCGATCGCGGACAAGATCGACCGCCAGCTGACGCACCGCGGCGCCGCGCGCTCGGTCACGGGCATGGCGTCGCTGCTCGCGCATGAACTGAAGAACCCGCTGTCCGGTATCCGCGGCGCGGCCCAGCTGCTCGCGCGCGAGGCAGCGCCGGGCGATGCCGAGTTGGCTCACCTGATCTGTGAGGAGGCGGATCGAATCGTCGCCCTGATCGACCGCATGGAGATGTTCGCCGACGATCGACCGGTCGAACGGAGCGCCGTCAACATCCACCGCGTGCTCGAACATACCCGCCGCGTGGCCCAGAGCGGGTTCGCGGCCAGCTGCCGTTTCGTCGAGCTCTATGACCCGTCGTTGCCGCCGGTGCTCGGCAATCGGGACATGTTGATCCAGCTGTTCATGAACCTCATCAAGAACGCCGCCGAGGCGACGGCGGCAGGCGAGGGGGTCATCACCCTGACGACACGCTACCAGCACGGCGTGCGGGTGGCCGCTCCCGCCGGCGGCGACACCCGCCTGCAGCTGCCGCTGGTCGTCACGATCGAGGACAACGGATCGGGCATACCTGAGGACCTTCGACCACATCTCTTCGACCCGTTCGTGACCACGAAGGTCGGAGGCAAGGGGTTGGGCCTGGCCCTGGTGGCGAAGGTCGTCGGCGACCATGGCGGCGTCATCGAGTTCGACAGCGAGCCGCGCCGGACCGTGTTCAAGGTCATGCTGCCGGTCGCGGTCGCGATGGCGGAGGACGAGCCGTGAGCGCCGCCACCATCCTGGTCGCCGACGACGACCGCGCCATCCGGACGGTCCTCAACCAAGCGCTGGGGCGGCTGGGCTACGACGTGCGCACGACCGGGACGGCGGCGATGCTGTGGCAATGGGTCGACGACGGAGTCGGCGACCTCGTGATCACGGACGTCGTGATGCCCGACGAGAACGGCCTCGACCTGGTGCCGCGCATCCGCAAGCGGCGGCCGGACCTGCGCGTCATCGTCATGAGCGCGCAGAACACGCTGCTGACGGCGGTGCGCGCCAACGAGCGCGGCGCCTTCGACTATCTGCCGAAGCCCTTCGACCTGAACGAGCTGATCGGCATCGTCGAGAAGGCGCTGACGCAGCCACAGGCGCCCGCCGCGGATGGCGAGCGCAAGGTGGAGGAGGAGCGCCTGCCGCTCATCGGCCGCTCGCCCGCCATGCAGGACATCTACCGCGTCCTGGCCCGGCTGATGCAGACCGACCTGACGGTGATGATCAATGGCGAATCCGGCACCGGCAAGGAACTGGTGGCGCGGGCGCTGCATGACTACGGCAAGCGGCGCAACGGCCCGTTCGTCGCCATCAACATGGCGGCGATCCCGCGCGAGCTGATCGAAAGCGAGCTGTTCGGCCACGAGAAGGGCGCCTTCACGGGCGCGCTCGCACGCGGCGTCGGCCGGTTCGAGCAGGCGGCCGCCGGAACGCTCTTCCTCGACGAGATCGGCGACATGCCGCCGGAGGCGCAGACCCGTCTGCTGCGCGTGCTGCAGGAGGGGGAGTACACCTCGGTAGGCGGCCGCACGCCCATGCGCGCCAATGTGCGCATCGTGGCAGCGACGCATCGCGACCTGCGACAGTTGATCCGGCGCGGGCTGTTCCGCGAGGATCTCTTCTACCGGTTGAATGTCGTGCCGCTCCGACTGCCGCCTCTGCGCGAGCGCACGGAGGACATACCGGACTTGGTCCGCCATTTCCTCGAGGGCGCGCGCGGCGAGGGGCTGGGGGCAAAGTCGCTCGACCGTGGCGCCCTCGACTGCCTGATGCGCTACAGCTGGCCAGGCAACGTGCGCGAACTGGAGAACCTGGTCCGCCGCCTGGTCGTTCTCAACAGCGCCGAGGTCATCCACGCCGACGCCGTCGAAGCAGAGTTGTCGCACACCGTCCCCGACGCCAGCCCGCCGACCGGCGACTCCCTGGGAACGGCGACGGAACTGCATTTGCGACGCTACTTCACCGCCCACGGCGGCAGCCTGCCGGCGCGCGGTCTCTATGACCGCGTCCTGCGCGAGATCGAGCGTCCCCTGATCTCGCTGTCCCTGGAGGCGACCCGGGGCAACCAGATCCGGGCCGCGGAGATGCTCGGCCTCAACCGCAACACCTTGCGCAAGAAAATCCGCGAGTTGGACATCAAAGTCGCGCGCGACTTAAAATGACGGCCGGGTAGCTGATTCGGGCTGTCATCGTGCCGACCTCCACGCCGGAAACCGGTCGAGGCCGCATACGCCTCGCCACCGACATGCGAAATCTCGTGAGCTGGCTGTTCTCGCGCCTGTTCCAGGTGCGAAACAAGCCGGGCCTCCGACGAGTCCTGACCATCGGGCTGATGGTGACGGCCCTGGTTGCGGGGATCGCGACCTATGCGGCCACGACCGGGACCATCGCCGTCGGGCGCGAGACGCAGTTCCTGCTGCGGCGCCTCGATCTGGTCCTACTGCTGCTGCTCGCGGGCATCGTCGCCTGGCAGCTCGTCCAGCTTTGGGTGGCGCGGCGGCGCGGGCTGGTTGGGGCGCGCCTGCGTGTCCGGCTCGTGCTGTGGTTCAGCCTGGTGGCGCTGGCGCCGGCGGTCATCATCTCGGCCTTCTCGTTCCTGTTCTTCGTCTTCGGGCTGGACAGCTGGTTCAGCGACCGCGTCCGGACGGCCGTCAACGAGTCCTTGTTCATCGCAGCGGCATACCTGCGCGAGAATCAGGAGGGGGTCGTCAACGGAACGGGAACCATCGCCCTGTACCTGAGACGAGGCTCGATCGATCTGGAAACGAATGATGATCTCTACCGAAAGGTGATGACCGCCCAGGGACGCGCGTTCCGGCTTGATTCCGTGGCCATCATCGACGGCAACAACAAGATCCTGGTGCAGGGCGAGTTGGACAATCAGCTGCGCGCGGCACTGAAGATCGCGCCCGAGAAGTATGACTTCGCGCGCGAAGGCAACGGCAAGCCGGTCGTGATCTACGACCCGCCGGACGATCGCATTCGCGGACTCGTGTTGCTGGATGCAGAGCAGAACCTGTTCATCTACACCGAGCGCCTGTTGGATCCCCGCATCATCGCCCACGGGGTCGATGTCGAGGCCGCGGTCCGCGAGTACCAGCAGATGCAGGGCGAGCGGGGCTCGGTCCTGACGACGTTCTCGCTGATTTTCGTGATCGTCGCCCTGCTGCTGCTGTTTGCGGCCATCTGGGCCGCGCTGATGCTGGCGACGCGCTTGGCCGAGCCGGTCAGCCGGCTGGTGACGGCGGCCGGTCGGATCGGCTCCGGCGATCTGCGCACGCGCGTGCCGGAGGGCGATCCGGGTGACGAGATCGGCGTGCTGAGCCAGGCCTTCAATCGGATGACGCGGCAGATCGAGAGCCAGCGCAACGAGTTGGTCGACGCCAACCTGCAGCTCGAGGAGCGGCGCCGGTTCATGGAGGTCGTGCTCGCCGGCGTCTCGGCCGGCGTGATCGGGCTCGATGAGGAGGGCTGCATCAACCTCCCCAACCGCTCGGCCTCCGACCTCCTGGCGACGGACCTGGTGAGCCGGATCGGCGAGCCGATCGCCGCGGTCGTGCCGGAGATGGCGTCGCTCGTGGAGGCGGCACGGCAGCGCCCGTCCTGGCTCGCGGAGTCGCAGATCAGCCTCGTGCGCGGGGCCGAGACGCGCACCCTGCTGGTGCGCGTGGTCGCCGAGTTCATGGCCACGCGGCTCATCGGCTTCGTGGTCACGTTTGACGACGTCACCGAACTGCTGTCGGCGCAGCGCAAGGCGGCCTGGGCGGACGTCGCACGGCGCATCGCCCACGAGATCAAGAACCCGCTCACGCCGATCCAGCTGTCGGCCGAGCGGCTGAAGCGGAAATACCTGAAGGAGATCGTGAGCGACCCCGAGACGTTCGCGACCTGCACGGATACGATCGTCCGCCAGGTCGGCGACATCGGGCGCATGGTCGACGAGTTCTCCGCTTTCGCGCGCATGCCCGCCCCGGTGATGGCCAAGGAGAATCTGGTCGAGCTTTGCTCGCAGGCGATCTTCCTGCAGCAGCAGGCCAATCCCTCGATCACCTATTCCGCGGACATGCCGGGGCAGGGCGTCCAGCTGACCTGCGACGCGCAGCAGATCGGGCAGGCGCTGACCAACCTCCTGAAGAACGCCGCCGAAGCGATCGAGGCCCGCATCGCCGCGACGGGCTCCGCCGAGCCGCCCGGCGAGGTGCGCCTCACGCTGCAGGAAAGCGACGACGACGTCGTCCTCAGCATCGCCGACAACGGCCGCGGCCTGCCCGATCAGGGGCGCGAGCGGCTCACGGAGCCCTACGTCACGACGCGCGCCCGCGGCACCGGCCTCGGGCTGGCCATCGTGAAGAAGATCGTCGAGGATCACGGCGCGCTGCTGCAGCTGGACGATCGCCCCGGCGGCGGCGCGGTCGTGCGGGTGACATTCCGGCACTCGCGCGCGGATGAAGCGGCGGAGGCCGAGTCGCGAAAGGCGGCATTGGCGCGGACGCATGGCAGCTGAGATCCTCATTGTCGACGACGAGGCCGACATCCGGATGCTGATCAGCGGCATCCTGGCCGACGAGGGCTACGAGACCCGCGAAGCCGCCGACAGCGCGGCCGCGTTGCAGGCCATCGCCCAGCGGCGCCCGAGCCTGGTGGTGCTGGACATCTGGCTGCAAGGCAGCGATCTCGACGGCCTGCAGCTGCTCGAAGTCATCAGGCGCGATCACCCGACGCTTCCCGTCGTGATGATCAGCGGCCACGGCAACTACGAGACGACATTCGCGGCCGTGAAGCTGGGCGCCAACGACTATATCGAGAAGCCGTTCAAGGCCGATCACCTGCTGATGCGGGTCGACAAGGTCATCACCGAGGCGCGCCTCAAGCGCGAGAACGAGGAGCTGCGCAGCAAGCTCGGCAGCGAAGTGCAGATGCTCGGCACCTCATCGGCGGTTACGGCCGTTCGCCAGGCGATCGAGCGGGTGGCGCCCACCAGCAGCCGGGTCCTCATCTCCGGACTGGCGGGCGCCGGCAAGGAGGTGGTGGCACGGCTGTTGCACCAGCAGTCGCGGCGCGCGGACGGGCCGTTCGTCGTGCTCAACTGCGCGATCATGCGGCCGGAGCGCGTGGAGATCGAGCTGTTCGGCACGGAGGCTGGGGCCGAGGGGCCCGGCAGCCCGGCGACCATCGGCACCTTCGAGCAGGCCCATCGCGGGACGCTCCTGCTCGACGAGATCTCCGACCTCCCCCTGGAGACCCAGGGCAAGATGGTGCGCGTCCTCCAGGAACAGACCTTCGAGCGGGTCGGCGGCAAGACGCGCGTCTCCGTCGACGTCCGCGTCATCGCCTCGACCAACCGCGACTTGCAGGCGGAGATGGCGGAGGGGCGCTTCCGGCAGGACCTGTTCTACCGGCTGAACGTCGTGCCGATCATCGTGCCGCCGCTCGCCAACCGGCGCGAGGACGTGCCGGCCCTGGCGCGGTACTTCGTCGAGCGCGCCGTGGAGCAGAAGGGGCTGCCGCGGCGCGCCATCGCCGACGACGCCATGGCGATGCTCATGGCCTACAACTGGCCGGGCAACGTGCGGCAGCTGCAGAATGCGGTCGAGCGCCTGCTGATCATGGCGCCGGGCGAGCCGAACGAGGCGATCCGGGCGGAGATGCTGCCGGCGGACATCGGCAGCATCTCGCATCCGACCGGCCGCAGCGAATTCGACGGCGAGATCATGTCGGTGCCGCTGCGCGAGGCGCGCGAGTTGTTCGAGCGGCGCTATCTGGACGCCCAGGTGACCCGCTTCGACGGCAACATCGCGAAGACCGCCGCGTTCATCGGCATGGAGCGCTCGGCCCTCTATCGCAAACTGCGCGCGCTCGGGATCGCTTCCAACGAACGGTCGTCAGAGGACTGACCGCTGCCCCGTGCCGGAGTCGCTCCCAGAGAATACAGGAACGAGAGGATCGCATGCCGCGATACGCCTATGTGAACGGTCGCTACCTGCCGCATCGACTGGCGCAGGTCCATATCGAGGACCGCGGCTACCAATTCGCCGACGGCGTCTATGAGGTGATCCTGATCCATGATGGGCGCCTCATCGACGAAGAGCCGCACCTCGACCGCCTCGGCTACTCGCTGGAAGCGTTGCGCATCCCCTGGCCGATGACGCGCCCGGCGCTGCGGCTGGTACTGCGCGAGCTCATCACGCGCAATGGCGTCGCGTCCGGCATTGTGTACCTGCAGGTGACGCGCGGGGTGGCCGCGCGCGACCACAAGTTTCCGGGCCGCGCGACGCCCGCGCTGGTCGCCACGACCAAGCGTCAGAAGCCGGCAGCCGCGGCCTTGTCCGCCGGCGTGGCGGTGATCACCCAGCCCGACATCCGTTGGCGCCGTTGCGACATCAAGTCGGTTTCGCTGCTGCCCAACATCCTGGCCAAGCAGGCGGCGGCAGAGGCGGGCGCCTTCGAGGCCTGGATGGTCGACGCCGACGGCCGCGTCACCGAAGGCAGCTCGACGAATGCCTGGATCGTCACGCACGCCGGCCGTCTGGTCACGCGCAACCTGAGCGCCGCCATCCTCTCCGGCATCACGCGGCTTTCGCTGCTGCAGATGGTGAGTTCGGAGGGCATTGCCTTCGAAGAACGGCCGTTCTCGGTCGCGGAGGCTAAGGACGCCGCCGAGGCCTTTTTGACCAGCACGACGTCGCTCGTATTGCCGGTGACCCGCATCGACGGGGCGGCGGTCGGCGACGGGAAGCCAGGCCCGCTGACGTTGAAGCTGCGCGACCACTATCTGCGCTACCTCGCCGCGCCGCCGTCATGACCGGGAACGCTGCGCTGCCACGGCCGCGCGCCATCCTGTTCGACTGGGACAACACGCTGGCCGACAACTGGGCGGCCATTCATGGCGCGATGAACGTCACCCTGAGTGCCATGGGTCAGCCGACCTGGACGCTGGCGGAGTCGCGTAGTTCCATCAAAGCCTCCCTGCGCGACAGCTTCCCGCGCCTGTTCGGCGAACGCTGGCGCGAGGCGATCGGCGTCTATCGGGCGGCCTTCGAGCGCGAGCATCTGATCAACCTGCGCGAGATGCCGGAGGCCGGCAGCATGCTCGCCGGCCTGCGGAGCCGCGGCCTCTATCTAGCGGTCGTCAGCAACAAGGCGGGACGCTATCTGCGCGTGGAGGCGGAACGTCTCGGTTGGACCAGCTACTTCGGCCGCCTCATCGGTGCGCAGGACGCCGAGGCCGACAAGCCCAGCGTCGCGCCGGTCGAGATGGCGCTGGCCGGCAGCGGCCTCCAGCGCGGCGCTGACGTGTGGTTCGTCGGCGACGCCGACATCGACATGGCCTGTGCCGTCAATGCCGGATGCACGCCGGTGCTGCTGCGCGATCGACCGCCCGGGGCCGACGAGTTTGTGTCCAGCCGGCCGCTCAGGCATGTGCTGAATTGCGCAGAATTGGCCGATCTGGTGGCGCAACTCCGAGTTTCCCAAGCCGTGGAATTGTGATACCGATGAAACCGCGGGCCGATCGCGCTTGTTGATCGGTTGCGCGCCCGCATTGATGATGGGTCCGGAAAATCCGGACCCCAACAAGATTGGGCCCCGATAACAGCTGATCATAATAGGGGGAACCTATGGCTGGAGAAAAATCCCAAAACGTACAAGACGTGTTCTTGAATCACATCCGCAAGAACAAGATGCCAGTGACGATCTTTCTGGTGAACGGCGTGAAGCTGCAGGGCATCGTGACTTGGTTCGACAATTTCTCGGTGCTGCTGCGCCGCGACGCGCATTCGCAGCTGGTCTACAAGCACGCGATCTCCACGGTGATGCCGGCCGGACCGGTGCAATTGTTCGAGGGCACCAAGGAAGGCGACGAAGCCTGACCTGAGCGTGACGCGGTCGAACGGAACATCATCCCGCAACGGCGCTGCCGCTTCGACCGGCCGAGTCCTCGTGCTGGCGCCGCAACTCCGCGGCGCCAGGGATGATGGGCGCACGGCCGAGGCCCGGCTGACCGAAGCGATCGGGCTGGCGCTCGCCATCAACCTGACCGTTGTGAAGGGCGAGGTGGTGCGGCTCAGCCGCTTCACGCCGGCGACGCTGATCGGCAGCGGCGCGGTCGCGGCCCTGGGCGAAATGATCGCCGCCGAGGCCATCGACCTCGTCTTTGTCGACGGCGCGCTGTCGCCGGTGCAGCAGCGCAATCTGGAGCGGGCCTGGAAATGCAAGGCCATCGACCGCACCGGCCTGATCCTGGAGATCTTCGGCGAGCGCGCACGCACGCGCGAAGGCCAGCTGCAGGTCGAGCTGGCGGCCTTGACCTACCAGCGCAGCCGCCTGGTGCGGTCCTGGACGCACCTGGAGCGCCAGCGCGGCGGCTTCGGCTTCGTCGGCGGCCCCGGCGAGTCGCAATTGGAGATCGACCGCCGCCTGATCGGCGACCGCATCGTGCGCATCCGCCACGATCTCGATGACGTCAAGCGAACGCGCGGACTGCATCGCCGCGCGCGCAAGCGCGTGCCGTACCCGGTCGTCGCCCTCGTCGGCTACACGAACGCGGGCAAGTCCACGCTATTCAACCGGCTGACGCGTGCGACCGTGATGGCGAAGGACGTGCTGTTCGCCACGCTCGATCCGACAATGCGTCAGGTGCGGCTGCCGTCCGGGCGCGAGATCATCCTGTCGGATACCGTCGGCTTCATCTCCGATCTGCCGACCGATCTGGTCGCCGCCTTCCGCGCCACGCTCGAGGAGGTGGAGGAGGCCGACCTGCTGCTGCACGTGCGCGACATCTCGCATCCGGAGACGGCTGAGCAGCGCGACGACGTGCATGCCGTGCTGCGCGACCTCGGTCTGGCCGATGCCATCGAGCATGGCATGATCGACGTGCTGAACAAGATCGACCGGCTCGATGCGGCGGCCCGCGACCAGCTGCTCTCGCAGGCCGCGCGCGATCCGCGAGCCGTGCCGATCTCGGCCGTGACCGGCGAGGGCTGCGATGCGCTGCTCGCGGCCATCGACCGCCGCCTGGCCGCCAACCGGCAGATCCTGGAGGTGAGGCTGCGCCACCGCGACAGCAGCGTCATCGCCTGGCTCTACGATCACGGCCAGGTCCTGGGCCGGCGCGACGATGCCGAGTTCTCCTACCTCCGGGTGAGCCTCGACCCGTCGGACGTCAGTCGGCTGCAGCGGCTGCGGGCGGACGCCGAGCGGGCCGGCAGGTGATGCTGCCCGACACCGATCGCGTGACCCGGCTGATCGAGGAGGCGGCGGCGGCCGAGATCATGCCGCGGTTCCGGCAGTTGGCGGCAGGCGATGTGCGGGAGAAGGCGCCGGGCGATCTGGTGACCGTCGCCGATGAGGCGGTCGAGGCGCGACTTGCGCCTCTGCTCACGTCGCTGGTGCCCGGCTCCATCGTCGTGGGGGAGGAGGGGGCTGCGAGCGATCCCAGCCTCTTGAACCGCTTGCTCGACGACCAGCCCCTCTGGATCATCGACCCCGTCGATGGAACGAACAACTTTGCCGAGGGCAAGCCGGCCTTCGCTGTCATGGTCGCGCTCGCTCGCGGCCGCGATGTCTTGGCGGCGTGGATCCATGATCCCGTGGCTGTCCGGACGGCGGTTGCCGCGGCGGGCGAGGGGGCTTGGCTTGGTGATCGCCGCTTGAGGGTGGCTTCCGCGCCGGCCGTGCCCGGCGACATGACCGGTGTGCTGCTTTCCGGTTTCTTCGGCAACCGTGAACTCAGCCGCAAGATCGATGCCCGCCGGAATCGCGTGCGTGCCATCCGGAGCGCACGATGCGCGGGCATCGAATACCTGCGGCTGGCGGCCGGCGACATGCATTTCTCGCTGTTCACGAAGCTGATGCCGTGGGACCACGCCCCCGGCGTCCTGCTGCATCGCGAGGCCGGCGGCCATGCCGCCTATCTCGAGGGCGGCGCCTATGAGCCTGCCGCAATCAAGCGGAGCGGTCTGTTGCTGGCGCCCGATCCGGATAGCTGGCAACGGCTGCACACGCTGCTTCTGGGCGACGACTGACGTTGCCGCTGCGCCGACCGCTCATTAGGATGCCGGCGCATCGCACAAATGGGGAGATAGCATGGCGGACAAGCAGAAAGTCGCGTTCCTCGGTCTTGGCGTCATGGGCTTTCCGATGGCCGGGCATCTGGCCAACGCCGGCCATCAGGTGACCGTCTACAACCGCACCGCCAGCCGGGCCGAAGCATGGCTCCAGAAATACAAAGGCCAGCGCGCCGACACGCCGGCCGCCGCCGCTAAGGGCGCGGCGATCGTGTTCTCCTGCGTCGGCAACGACGACGACCTCCGCTCGATCGTCTATGGCGACAAGGGTGCCCTGGCCGGCATGAGCGCGGGCGCGATCTTCGTCGACCACACGACGGCGTCGGCCGAGGTGGCGCGCGAGGTCTTCGCGGCCGCCGCGAAGACCAAGATCGACTTCCTGGACGCGCCGGTGTCGGGCGGGCAGGCGGGAGCCGAGAACGGGAAGCTGACGGTGATGGTCGGGGGCCAGCAGGGGCCGTTCGACCGCGCCAAGCCGGTGATGGACTCCTATGCCCGTGCCTGCGTGCTGATGGGCGCGGTGGGCTCCGGCCAGCTGGCCAAGATGGTCAACCAGATCTGCATCGCCGGCCTGCTACAGGGCCTCTCGGAAGGCATCAACTTCGCCAAGAAGGCGGGGCTCGACTGCGCCAAGCTGGTGGAGGTCATCTCCAAGGGTGCGGCCCAGTCCTGGCAGATGGACAACCGCGCGCACACCATGGTCGAGGGCAAGTTCAACTTCGGCTTTGCCGTCGACTGGATGCGCAAGGACCTCGGCATCTGCCTGGCCGAGGCCAAGCGCAACAAGGCCCGCCTGCCGGCGACCGCCCTCATCGACCAGTTCTATGCCCAGGTGCAGGCGCGCGGCGGCAACCGCTGGGATACCTCGAGCCTCATACACCTCCTGGCGAACGAGTGACCGGCGGATTTTTCCCCGGGAAACGACCTTACGGGTCAGCGGTCGCCTTCGTCAGCTTTGACGCGCTGCCAGAGGGCCTCCAGTTCGTCCAGGCTGGCGGCGGCGGGGCTGCCGCCGCCGCGCACCAGTTCGGCCTCGAGTTGGCGGAAGCGGCGCTCGAACTTGGCGTTGGCGTGGCGGAGTGCGGCCTCGGGATCGGCCTCCAGGTGGCGGGCGAGGTTGACGACAGCGAACAGCAGGTCGCCGATCTCGTCGCTTACTCGTTCCGCTGATCCACTTTGCATTTCTTCTTTTATTTCGGATAATTCCTCATCGATCTTCAGAAAGACGTCGGCGGCGTGCGGCCAGTCGAAGCCGACCCTGGCCGCGCGCCGCTGGAGCTTCACGGCACGCATCAGCGCCGGCAGGCCGGCGGCCACGCCGTCGAGCACGCTGGCGCTGCGGCCCTCGGCGGATGCCTTAGCCCGGCGCTCGGTCTCTTTGTGGTCTTCCCAGGCGACGGTCTGGGCGTCGGCGTCCGCGACCTTGGCGTCTCCGAAGACGTGCGGATGGCGGCGGACCATCTTGTCGGCGATCCCCGTGGCCACGGCTTCGAAATCGAAGCTGCCGGCCTCGCGCGCCATCTGGGCGTGAAAGACGACCTGCAGCAGGAGGTCGCCGAGCTCGTCCTTCAGCGCCGCCATGTCCTGGCGCTCGATCGCGTCCGCGACCTCGTAGGCTTCCTCGATGGTGTAGGGGGCGATGGTGGCAAAGTTCTGCTCGAGATCCCACGGACAGCCGCCGTCGGGATTGCGCAGTTGCTGCATGACAGCCAGCAGGCGCGCCACAGCGTCGGCAGGCAGGTTCTCGAGAGTATATTTGGGAGCGTTGGCCATCGTGACGCAGCTGGTTCGGGGTGGAGAGGGACCGGAAGCTATCGGCTCAGTGCAAGGCCGGAAAGCCCGGCACTCTGCCTGGCAGCGAGATTCGCATAATGTATATTATGGAAAATATAGCGCATTCCCCAGGTGCCGCTGCGCTGCTTAACCGGCCCTTATCCTTATACGGGTATTTTGGGCCTGTTTTCAGCGTCATGGCGGGATCGCTCCGATGGAAATCTTCTTTGCGCTTTGGATCACGATGGGGCTCGGTGCGGGCCTGATCGCGCGCGTCAAGGGCTACAGCTTTCTCGGCTGGTTCATCTACGGCTTCTTCCTCGGCGCCATCGCGCTGATGCACTCGATCATGCTGCGCGCACGCTTCCAGAGCGAGCACGGCTTCTAGTCCCCGAGCTCGATGCTTAGCCGGTCATAGCCGGGCTCGACACCGGGCGGACAGCGCGCCGCCAGCTCGTCATAGTCGACCATGTGATTGAGATGCGTGAGGATTGCCCGCTTCGGCTTGGCCCGGGCGATCCAGGAGAGCGTCCGCTCGAAATGCGCATGGGTCGGGTGCGGCTCGTAGCGTAGGCAGTCGACGATCCAGAGATCGAGGTTGGCTAGCACTGCGAAGGCGGCATCGTCCAGGCTGACGACATCCGTTGAATAGGCCATGCGTCCGAGCCGATAGCCGAGCGTGGTGGTACCGAAGCCGTGGTCCTGCGTGAACGGCACAACCGGCACGCCGGCTATGGTAAACGGGCCGTTAACCACGCGCGGCTGCAGCAGCGGCCGGTATAGGGTACCGCTGCCGCCGTCCGGCTGCTTGAAGATGTAGCCGAAACGCTGCTGCAACAGCGCCAGCGTCTCGGCCGAGCCGTAGGCGGGAATCGGCACGTGGCGGCCGCCGTGTCCGAAAGCGCGCAGATCGTCGATGCCGTGGCAGTGGTCAGCGTGCTCATGGGTGTAGAGCACGGCGTCAAGCCGCGTGACGCCGGCGTCGAGGAACTGGGCGCGCAGGTCGGGCGAGGTATCGATGAGGATCGTGCTATCGCCCTGCTGCACCAACACCGATACGCGGCGCCGTCGGTTCTTCGGGTTGTTCGGATTGCAGTGGCCCCAATCGCCTGTGATCAGCGGCACGCCGCCGGAGCCGCCGCAGCCGAGGACGGTGACCTTCATGCCGCGCCCGCCGGCCTCGCCTTCGTGAACAGCCGGAAGAAGTTGGCGGTCGTTGCTGCCGCAAGATCGGCGGGCGCCATGCCCCGGAGCTCCGCGAGATAGCTGGCCGTGTGCGTCACGAACGAGGGCTCGTTCCGCTTGCCCCGGTGCGGGACCGGCGCCAGGTACGGCGCGTCGGTCTCGACCAGCAGGCGCTCGCTGGGGATTTCTCGTGCGATATCACGGAGTTCGCTGGCATTCTTGAAGGTCAGAATGCCAGACAGCGAAATCAGAAAGCCAATTCTTATAGCTCTTTCAGATAGTTCTCTTGTTGTGCTAAAGCAATGAATGAGGCCATTCAGTCGGGACACGGCGGCCCCCTCCTCCAGTAGCTCGGCCGTCTCCCGATCGGCATTCCGGCTGTGCACGACGAGCGGCAGGCCGGCTTCGCGGGCGGCAGCGATGTGCGTGCGGAACACGGCGGCCTGGCGATCGCGCGGGCTGTGATCGTAGTAGAAATCGAGCCCGGTCTCGCCGATGCCGATGACCTTCGGATGCCTCGTCAACTCCACAAGGCGCGCGACGTCAGTCTCCGGCTCGCTCGCAGCTTCATGCGGGTGGATGCCAACCGTGCAGTAGACGTCGTCGTAGCGCTCGGCGATGCGGCATACGCGCTCGAACTCGCTGATGCGCGTCCCGATCGTTACCATGGTCGCGACGCCCGCGGCGTGCGCCCGGGCCACGACGGCATCGCGCTCGCCGCCTTCCTCTTTGTAGTAGTCGAGATGGCAGTGGCTATCGACGAGCATCAGGATGTCGCGGGCACGCCCGCCGGTTCGACATACTTCGGGAACAAGGCTTCGGGCGGAGGCAGAGCGGTTCCCGGCACGAGTTGTCGCGAGGACAACGCGGCGAAGTTTCGCCCATCGCCGGGAATTCCCAGGTAGTCGAGCAGGCGACCACAGGTCTGCGGCATGAACGGCTGGATCAGGATGGCGAGATGGCGCACCGTCTCGGCCAGCACGTACAGCACGGTGTTCATGCGCGGCCGGTCGGTGTTCTTCAGGCTCCACGGCTTTTGCTCGTTCACATAGCGGTCGCCGTCGCGGATCACCAACCACAGGATGTCCAGTGCCTTGTAGAACGCCTGCTGTTCCATCTCCTCCCGCAGCCGCGCATGCAGGCCGCGGGCGGCAGCCAGCAGCGCTTCGTCAGCCGCGGTCAGCTGTCCCGGTGGCGGCACGGCTGCCTCGCAGCTCGCGTTGATCATCTTCAACACGCGCTGCGCGAGGTTACCGAGCCCGTTCGAGAGGTCGGCAGTGACGCGTTCGACTATGGCGCGATGCGAGAAATCGCCGTCGTTGCCGAACGGCACTTCGCGCAGCAGGAAGTAGCGCACCTGGTCGAGCCCATATTTGGCGATCAACTCAAGCGGATCGATCACGTTGCCGAGGCGCTTCGAGATCTTCTGGCCCTCGTTCGTCCACCAGCCGTGGGCGAAGACGCGGCGCGGCGGCTCCAGCCCGGCCGCCATCAGGAAGGCCGGCCAGTAGACGGTGTGGAAGCGCAGGATGTCCTTGCCGACCATGTGCAGGTCGGCGGGCCAGAAGGTCTTGTAGTCGCCGCTGGTCGTATCGGGAAAGCCGGCAGCGGTGATGTAGTTGGTCAGCGCGTCCAGCCAGACGTACATGATGTGCGCGGGATCGTCCGGCACCGGGATGCCCCAGGTGAAGGTCGTGCGGGAGATCGAGAGGTCGTTGAGGCCGCCCTTCACGAAGCTGACGACCTCGTTGCGGCGGGTCTCCGGTGCCACCGGTGACGGTGTGCGGTCGTAGTAGGCCAAAAGGCGGTCCTGCCACTCCGACAGCTTGAAGAAATAGCTGGGTTCTTCGACCCACTCGCACTCGGCGCCAGTCGGTGCGATCTTCTTGCCGCCCGGACCGTTCGTCAGGTCGCCTTCATCGTAGAATGCCTCATCGGCGATAGCATACCAGCCGGAGTAGCTGCCGAGATAGATCTGGCCATTCGCCTTAAGGCGCCGCCACAGCTCCTGGCAGGAGCGGACGTGGCGCTCCTCGGTCGTGCGGATGAAGTCGTCGTTGCTGAAGTTCATGGCGCGCGCGAGGTCGCGGAAATTCTGCGACACCTTGTCGGTGAAGGCCTGCGGCTCCATGCCGGCGGCACGCGCGGACTTCTCGATCTTCTGGCCGTGCTCGTCGGTGCCGGTCAGGAACTTCACCTTGCGGCCATCCAGGCGCATGAAGCGTGCCAGCACATCGCAGGCGAGCGTGGTGTAGGCGTGACCGATATGCGGGGAATCGTTCACGTAGTAGATCGGCGTCGTGACGTAGTAGCGGTCGCGTGACGGCATCTGCTCTCCTGCGATCGGCGCGCGTGGCATCGCTCCGGCCGATCTGCGAAGCCCAACCCGGAATTAGCGGCTGGCGAGTCCTGCGATGTCGAGCATGGCGCCAACCCAGGCCTGCTTGCGATCGAGGTTGGCGGATTCGGCCCGGGCAAACAGGCTGGTCAACTTCTCCCATAGCGCGAGCCACTGATCAAGGCTGCGGCGCCCGGCCAGGGCGGCCAGTTGGCGCCCCTCGCCTTCGATGATGTCGGTTGTCCCCTGCCCCGTCGCCGCGGTTCGGATCAGCTGGCCGATCCAGCCTGTCAGCAGCTCCGTCGCCAGCCGGAACAGGTCGGCGCCGTCGCGATGGCCGAGCCGGTCGCCGAGCGCATGCAAGGCGGCGGCATCGAGCTTCGGCAGCTGCATCAGCTGACCCGCGATGTCGCGGTAGAGGTCGAGGCCGCCGGCCGCGACGATCTCGAGCGCGCGGCCGATCGAGCCGTCGGCGATGCGCATCAGCAGCCGGCGATCGGCCTCCGTCAGCTCCGGCGCGTAACGCCCGAGCAGCTCCTCCATGACGGGCGCATCCAGAGGGCCTAGCGTCAGGCGGCGGCACCGGGAGCGGATCGTCGGCAGAAGCCGACCGGGCGCGTGGCTCACGAGCAGGAGCAGCGCCTGCGCCGGGGGCTCCTCGAGGATCTTCAGCAGGGCGTTGGCGGCATTGCGGTTCAGGTCGTCGACGCTGTCGATGACGACGACGCGCCAGCCGCCGGCAGCCGCCTTCAGGTGCAGGAAGCCGCCGAGCTCGCGGACATCGTCGACCACGATCTCCGTGCGATAGCGGTCGCGCTTTTCGTCATAGCCGCGCTCGATGGTCAGCAGGTCCGGATGCCCGCCGCTGGCAACCTGCCGGAACACCGGCGCCGTTGGCGGCACGGCGAGCGTATCGGCGGCGTCGGTGAACAGGCCGCCCGTGTCGCCGGACAGTACGTGGCGCACGAAGCGGAAGGCCAGCGTGGCCTTGCCAACGCCCCGGGGCCCCGTGATCAGCCAGGCATGGTGGAGCCGGCTCGAGCGCCAGGCGCGCAACAGCGCCTGCTGGGCCAGGGCGTGGCCGACGAAGTCGGCGTTGGTGCGCGGCGCAGGAGCAGCGGTCTCGGCGGGCTCAGCCATGGCGCATCACGGCAACCCGAGGCGCCGGCGGACCTCCGCCAGGATATCCGATTGAACAGCGTCGAGCGCGCGGCTGGCATCGATCACGGCACAGCGCTGGGGGTTCCGGCGGGCGATCGCCAGGAAGCCATCGCGCAAGCGGCGATGAAAATCGACGGCCATCTGCTCGTAGCGGTTCTCCTGACCGGCGCGGCCGGTGGCGCGCTGCAGGCCCTGCTCGGCCGGAAGATCCAGGATCACCGTCAGGTCGGGCGCGGTCTCGCCGACCACGGCCTTGAATAGTGAGTCGATGACGTCGAGGGACACGCCATGGCCGTAGCCCTGGTAGGCTGTCGTCGAATCCGCGAAGCGGTCGCAGATCACCCAGCGGCCCGCCGCCAGCGCGGGCCGTATCGTGCGATCGAGGTGATCGGCGCGGGCGGCATAGTGGAGCAGCGTCTCGGCGATCGGCGTCCAGCGATCGGCATCGCCCTTGACCAGCAACTCCCGGATGCGCTCGGCACCCGTTGCGCCGCCGGGCTCGCGCGTCTGCACGACGTCGATGCCCCGCTCGCGCAGCCGCGCCGCCAGCAGCTTGATCTGCGTCGACTTGCCGGCCCCCTCCCCGCCCTCCAGCGTGATGAATCGCCCGCGGGCGTCGGTCGCCATGGGAGGCTGCGATTCCGTGCTGCTCAGCCTTGCGGCGAGACGAGGTACTTCAGCGTGGCGAAGATGTGCCCGAGGAAGCCAACGCGCTCGACCGGGGCTGCGGCGACGAGCGGCACTTCGGTGCTGCCGCTGCTCGAAGTGATCACGAGCTTGCCGAGCTGCTGGCCGGCGGCGATCGGCGCTTGCACCGGTCCCTGGAACACGGCCTTGGCCTGCATCTCCTCCTGCGTCCCCTTCGGGAGCGTGACGACCAGGTCTTTGGCGACCGTCAGCGGCACCATGTCGGCCGTGCCGTACCAGACCGGCGCCTGCTCGAGCTGATCGCCGGCCTTGGCCAGCTTCACGTTCTGGAAGCTCTGGAATGCCCAGGTGATCA
>DATIXH010000481.1:0-6861 GCA_035518775.1 Candidatus Acidiferrum sp. | reverse complement strand
AGCCGACATCGCGCCGTTACACAGCCATCGTTGACTGCGCGGCGAAATGAGCGAGCCAAGGGGGGTCCCTCGCCGTTTCCCACTCATGGCTAGAGCGACTTCCCGACACATCGACATGTCAGGAGAATTCATTATGTTGCGGACGGTTGCCGTTGTGACGGCCGCCCTCTTCCTCGCTGTCAGCGCAGCGCCGGCCTTTGCCGACTGCGCGGCCGACATCCCCGCGGTCGACGCGGCGGTTGCGAAGTTGCAGGCCGGCACGGACAAGACGAAGGCAGAGGGCGACATCAAGCTGGCCAGGAAGTATGCCGGCATGAAGAACGAAGGCAAATGCACGACCTACCTGAACTACGCCAAGAAGCATGTGAAAATGTAGCGATACCCTGCAGGGTATGACTGCAGAGCCCGGGTGAGCCGATCCGGGCTCTCTTTTTCCCTACGACTTCGCGAGGGCGTGGCGGACGACCTTCTTCATTAGGGTCGGTAGGGCGTAGTCGGAGAGGCGGTCGATCGGGCACCAGACGCCGCCGCCGGCGGCCTCGCCACGCGCGCTGCCGACGAGCAGCGACAGTTCCAACTCGAAATGCGTGAAGCCGTGGCGGACCACGCCCTCCAGCGGCCGCCAGGCGGCCCGGGCCGGCGCCGCGTCCGCCGCCTCATCGATGCTCCAGGGAGCGGCGCGCCATTCCGTCGACGGCACCTCGAAGAGGCCGCCCAAGAGGCCGTTCTCGGGACGGCGGCGCAGGAGGACGGCGCCGTCGCGGCGCAGGGTCCAAAAGACGACGCCATGTCGCTTCGGGCGGGTCGCCTTCGGCAGCTTCGCGGGCAGCGCCTCCGGATCGCCGGCGCGGCGGGCGGCGCAGCCCTCGGCGAGCGGACAGAGCATGCATTTGGGCTTGCGTGGCAGGCAGAGGGTGGCGCCGAGGTCCATCATCGCCTGGGCATAGTCGCCGGCGCGCGCCGCCGGCGTGATGGTCTCGGCGAGCCGACGGATCTCCGACTTGGCGCGCGGCAGCGGCTCCGTGACCTGGAACAGGCGGGCGACCACGCGCTCGACATTGCCGTCCATCACCGTTGCGCGGCGGCCGAAGGCGATGGCTGCGATGGCCGCGGCTGTGTAGGTGCCGATGCCGGGCAGCCCGAGCAGCTCCTGTTCGCTGTCGGGAAACCTGCCGCCATGCTCTGCGGTCACGGCGCGCGCGCATTTGTGCAGGTTGCGCGCCCGCGCGTAGTAGCCGAGGCCTTGCCAGGCGTGGAGGACGGCATCGAGATCGGCGGCGGCGAGATCCTGCACGGTCGGCCAGCGCGCCAGGAAATCGCGGAAGTAGGGGCCGACGGCGACGACCGTGGTCTGCTGCAGCATGATCTCGCTCAGCCACACGCGATAGGGATCGGCCCGCTCGCCCGGCCGGGCGCGCCAGGGCAGCGTGCGGGCGTGGCGGTCGTACCAGGCGAGCAGCAGCCCGGCGAGATCCGGACGGGAGCTGCGCGAGGAGGCGTGGCGGCGGGGCATGGCGGCCGCTACCATAGCGGCGCCGGGCCGACCCGGCCATCATGCACGAGCGCCCATGGCGAACGAGAGCGACAACCGCACCAATGCACTGCTGAGCCTGGCGGTGACGCTGCCGAAGGTGACGCGTCGCACGCTCGGGCGCCACGGCCTCGCCGAGGGGGGGCTGGTCACCGACTGGGCGGCGATCGTCGGGCAAACCATCGCCGAGCGCAGCCTGCCGCTGCGGCTCTCCTTCACCGCCGGCGAGCGGCGGGAGGGGACGCTGCATGTGCGCGTCTCCGGCGCACTGGCGCTCGAGCTGCAGCATCTCGAGCCGCAGGTGCTGGAACGGATCAACGGCTATTTCGGCTACCGCGCGGTGGGACGGCTCAAGATTCACCAGGGGCCGGTGCCGACTCCGCCGGCGACCCGGCGTCCGCGGGCGAGTGCGCTGAGCGCGGAGGCCGAGGCCGAGATCAATGGCCTGCTGTCGACCGTCGAGGACGACGGACTGCGTGAAGCCCTGCGTGGGCTCGGCCACAGCCTGCGCAAGCCGCTTGGTTAACCATATCGCAGGACAATTCTCGCCATAATTCTAGGGGATAACAGATCCGCCAGCAGAGCGGCGGGCCTTGCACGGACCCCCGAATCCTGCCACATACCCCGACATGGCCCGGCAGCCATGCCGCCCACCAAGACGGAGTGGATATTGCGCAGTTTCTTAACGGCCATCGCCGCGGTTGCGATCATCGGAGCCGCCGGGGCCGCCTACGTCGCCGGCCACAAGTCTTCCCCGGGGCTGCTCCCGCCCGCCCCGGCCAACGCCATCGAGACGATCGTCGGATCGACGGCGGCCGCGGCCAGCGCGCCGGCGCAAGCGCCGGCCGCAACACCCGGGCCGACCGCCGGGACGACTCCCGTGACAGCGCAGGTCGCGCAGACCGAGCAGCCCGTGATCGGGCCGGACGAGCATGTGCTCGGCAAGGCCGATGCGCCCGTAACGATCATCGAATACGCCTCCATGACCTGCCCGCACTGCGCGCACTTCAATGAACAAGTGATGCCGCGCATCAAGTCGGAGTTCATCGACAAGGGGCTGGTGCGCTTCGTGTTCCGGCCGTTTCCGCTCGACGGGCTGGCGGCCCGGGCCTCGCTGCTGGCGCAGTGCACACCCAGCGCTGACGGCTATTTCAGCATGGTCGACGTGTTGTTCCGTAGCCAAGCCGATTGGGAGCACGCCAGCGATCCGCTGGCGGCCTTGAAGCAGATCGGGCGGACGGCGGGCATGCAGGAAGCGGATGTCGACCGCTGCATCAACGATCAAGAGGGTCTCAACAAGATCGTCGAGGGCATCAAGGAAGCGCAGGCGAAGTTCGGCGTGGATTCGACGCCGTCCTTCGTCATCAACGGCAAGAAATTCACGAACATGCCGTTCGAGGACGAACAGGAGAATGGCACGACGACGACCGGCTTCAGCACTGTGATCAAGGGACTGCTGCCCAAGTCCTGAGCGATGCTGCGGGGGTCGATTTAGGGGACAATCTTCGGGGCCAACGTTGGTTCAATTCACCAAACTACGTCTCGCCGGCTTCAAGTCATTCGTCGATCCCACCGAATTGCTCATCTATCCCGGTCTTACCGGGATCGTCGGGCCCAACGGCTGCGGCAAGTCGAACCTCGTCGAGGCGCTGCGCTGGGCCATGGGCGAGACTTCGGCCAAGTCGATGCGCGGCGGCGAGATGGAGGACGTTATCTTCAGCGGCAGCACCACGCGGCCGGCGCGCAACATCGCCGAGGTCGTGCTCTCGCTCGAGAATCTCGACCGCAAGGTCCCGGCCCAGTTCAACGAGCATGACGAGCTGGAGATCAGCCGCCGCATCGAGCGCGGCGGCGGCTCCAGCTACAGCGTCAACGGCCACGACGTGCGCGCGCGCGACGTGCAGCTGCTGTTCGCGGACTCCGCGACCGGCGCGCACTCGACGGCACTGGTCAGCCAGGGCCGCGTCGGTGCCCTCATCAACGCCAAGCCGACGGATCGCCGTGCCCTGCTCGAGGAGGCTGCGGGCATCACCGGCCTGCATTCGCGCCGGCACGAGGCCGAGCTGCGCCTGCGCGCGGCCGAGGCCAACCTGGCGCGCCTGGACGACGTCATCGTCACGCTCGAAAGCCAACTGCAGGCGCTGAAGAAGCAGGCCCGGCAGGCGACGCGCTACCGCAACCTGAACGACCACATCCGGCGCGTCGAGGCGACGCTGCTGCATCTGCTGTGGCGCGAGGCGACCGCGCGGCTGGAGGCGGCGCGGGCGGCGCTCGCCGCGGCGGAGAGCGAGGTTGCGGAGCGGACGGGCGAGGCGGCCGCCGCTGCGACCCGGCAAACGGCCATCGCCGCGGACCTGCCGCCCCTGCGCCAGACCGAGGCCGAGGCAGCGGCGGAACTGCAGCGGCTCAATCACGCCCGCACGGACCTCAATCAGGAGGAGGCGCGCGTCGCCGCGGCCCAGGCCGAGGCCGAGCGCCGATTGGCCCAGGCCGAGACCGACACGACACGCGAGGCGGCCCTTGCCGAGGACGCGCGGGCCGCCGATGCGCGCTTGGCCGCCGAGCATGACGCGCTTGCGGCGGCGGCAGCTTCGGAAAGCGCGCAGCTGGCGGCGGCGACGGTCGGCGTCGCCGAAGCCCAGGCCATGGTCGATACGCGCGAGTCCGAACTCGCGGATCTCACCCGGCGGATCGCGGCAGGCGAGGCCCAGGATGCGGCCGTACGCCGCCACCTGGACGAGCTCGACGGCCGCATAAGCCGGCTGCGCCAGCGGGCCCAGGAGATCGGCTCCGAGCGCAGCCGCCTGCAGGCGGAGATCGCCGACGACAGCGCGTTGGCCGCGGCCCGCGACGAGGTCGCGACGCGGCAGGCTGAATTCGAGCGCCTGCAAGGCGACGGCGCCGCCCTCGAGCAGGCGCGGGCGGAGTCGGAGGCGGCCGAGGCAGCGGCGCGTGTTCGGCTGCAGGAGGCGCAGGCCGCGCACGCCGCTATTGCCGCGGAGGAGAAGGCCTTGGCGGCGCTGCTTGCCGCCAATCAATCGGATCTCTGGCCATCGCTGGTGAATGCGGTGGCGGTCACGCCAGGCTACGAAGCGGCCCTGGGTGCCGCGCTCGGCGAGGATCTCGAGGCGTCGGCCGACACCGGCGCGCCCGTTCATTGGCAGACCTTACCGGCGCTGGAGAACGCCCCGCCACTGCCATCCGGCGTCGAGCCGCTGGCAGCGTTCGTGCGCGGGCCGGATTTGCTGACGCGGCGCCTGACGCAGATCGGCGTCGTCGCCGGCCAGGCCGAAGGGCAGGCGCTGTGCCCGCAGCTTGCGCAGGGGCAGCGGCTGGTGACGCGCGACGGCGCCATGTGGCGCTGGGACGGCTTTGCCGTCGCGGCCGGCGCGGTGACGACGGCCGAGACGCGGCTGCGCCAGCGCGCGCGACTCGATGAATTGCAGAAGGAATTGACCGGGCTGCGCGCGGCCCTGAGTGAGACCGAAGCGGGCCATGCGGAGACGCGTCGGAACGCCGCAGCGGCCTCGGCGGCCGAGCGGCAGTGGCGCGACGCCTTCCAGGCCTCCCTGCGCACGCTCGACGCCGCACGCGCCGCCCTGGAGGCCGCGACGCAGCGTGCCCGGGCCGCGACCTCCCGGGCCGCCGCCCTGGACGAGGCGGCGAACGCGCTGGAAGCCGACGTCGCGGAGACCGAGACGCAACTGGCGGCGGCGCGCGCCGACGAGGCGGCCCTGCCCCAGCTGGAGCCGATTCGCGAGCAGGCCTCGGCCGCGCGCGCGGCTTTGGCGGAATTGCGGGGCGCGCTGATCGAAGCACGCAGCGCCTACGACCGGCTGCGGCGGGAATCGCAAGTCCGCGCCGCTCGCCTGGCGGCTGTTGACGGCGAGCGTGGCTCGTGGGGCCAGCGAATCGCGGCAGCGGAGCAGCAGCTTGCGCTGCTGGCCGAACGCCGGGCCGCCGCGAGCGGCGAGATCGAGGCGCTGAGCCGACGCCCGGCCGAGATCGCTGAACAACGGCAGACGCTGATGGACCTGATCGACGCGGCCGAGGCCAAGCGGCGCACGGCCGCCGATCAGCTGGCGGCGGCCGAGACCCAGCTGGCGGCGGCCGTGCTCGCGCTGAAATCGGCCGAATCGCGGCTGGCCGAGGCGCGCGAGAACCGCGTGCGCGCCGAGGCCGCGGTCGCCCAGGCCAAGGAGCATGGCAACGACATCGAGCAGCGCATCCGCGAGCGGCTGGAGTGCGGTCCGGAAGAGACGGCCGCCATCGCCGAGCTCAAACCCAACGAGGAGCTGCCGGCGCGCGAGCAGGTCGAAACGCGGCTGCAGCGCCTGCTGCGCGAGCGCGACAATATGGGACCGGTGAACCTGCGCGCCGAGGCCGAGGCGGCCGAGATGGAGCAGCAGATCGCCGGCCTGCAGACCGAGCGCTCGGACCTCGTCAACGCCATCGCGCGGCTGCGCGCCGGCATCTCCAGCCTCAACCGCGAGGGGCGCGAGCGTCTGCTGGCCGCCTTCGAGCTGGTCAACACCAGCTTCACGCAGCTGTTCACGCGGCTGTTCGGCGGCGGCCACGCGCATCTGAAGCTGACCGAGGCCGAGGATCCACTGGAGGCCGGGCTCGAGATCATGGCAAGCCCGCCGGGCAAGCGGCTGCAGGTGATGTCGCTGCTCTCGGGCGGCGAGCAGGCCCTGACCGCGCTGTCGCTGCTGTTCGCGGTGTTCCTCACGAACCCGGCGCCGATCTGCGTGCTCGACGAGGTCGACGCGCCGCTCGACGACGCCAACGTCGACCGCTTCTGCACGCTGATGGAGACGATGGCCGCCGACACGGCGACGCGCTTCCTGGTCATCACCCACCACCCCATGACCATGTCGCGCATGAACCGCCTGTTCGGCGTCACCATGGGCGAGAAGGGCGTGAGCCAGCTCGTCTCCGTCGACCTCGAGACGGCGCAGAAGTTCACGGTGGCGGCATAGAGGCTGCGATCCGGGATTTGCCGCCCCGCCGGAGGACATGGACATCCACCGTGCCGCACAGGCGGCGGCGCGCGTGGCACGCTGGATACCGGGGACAAGCCCCGGTATGACAGCGTGGTATTCGTGTCGACGTCGACACCAGCTCGAGACGACGAGGTGCCCAATGCCGGAAGTCGACAAGGAAGGTGAGAGGTATCAGGCCGACAGGCCGCAAGCCGCGCCGGGCTTTTTCCTCAAAGGCTCGCATCAGCTCGATTGGGGCATGAAGAACCGCCTCGCGCGCGTCTTCAACCCGACCACGGGCCGCACGGTCATGCTGGCGATCGATCACGGCTACTTCCAGGGCCC
>DATIXH010000480.1:0-17804 GCA_035518775.1 Candidatus Acidiferrum sp. | reverse complement strand
TGATGAAGGTCGTCGCCATTGCGCCCGCGGGGCTGGTTCAGCAGGATTCGGCATTCGTCGTGCCCGACCTGCTGGTCGCGACCGAGGATTTCCGCGATGGGACCGTTCAGGAGCTTGCGGCGGTCGCCAGGATGGCGACGGCCGGCCGCGATTTCGCGTCCGCGCGCATCTTCGCCAGGACCATCGATGACGTCGCACCGCTGGCGGAGCTGGTCGGCCGCACCGGCCTCTCCGTCAGGACGCGCAGTCAGGATATCGCGGCGGTCAAGCTGCTCGACAGGTCGCTGGGCATTGCCTTCGCGATCATCGCGACGGTCGGCGGGAGCGGCTATCTGCTTTCGGTCGTGGCAAGTCAGTGGGCCAACCTCGAGCGACGTCGGCGCGACCTCAGCATCCTGAGGCTCATCGGCATCACCAAGATCGGTGTCCTGATGCTGCCGGTCATCGAAGCGGTCATGATCGCCGGGTTCGGGTTCGGGCTCTCCACCCTGCTGTTCTTTGCCGGATCCCGCATCCTCAACTGGGCTTTCGCCTCCAGCCTCTTGGCTGAAGGCGTGGTCTGCCAACTGGGTCTGGTGGAGATCGCAGCGATCGGCGCGACAACGATTGTCGTCGCCGCGGTCGCCGCGGTCATTGGAGGATTCAATGTCGTTCGCATCGAACCCGGCGAAAGCCTGCGGACCCTTTAGAGTCGCTGTCCTGGCGATCGCCATGCTCGGCTGGGCCGTCGGCGCGAACGCGCAGACAGCCTGGCCCGAAAAGCTCTTCAATCCCACCCCGGCGACCGACGACGTGGTGCTGCCGATGCCTTGCGGCGGCGCGATGGTCTTCCGGCCCGTCGTTGTCCCGGGCGTGAAGATCCTCGACGATTATCAGGTGCAGCTTGGCGACAGCGACAAGGAGTATGCGTTCTCCGAATACCGGCACTCGGAATATCTGTCCGCCCCCTTCGCCGACAAATCCCAGGGACGCTATTTCCTGATTGCCAAATATGAAACCACCGATCTCCAGTACAGCGCGATGACCGATCCCAATTGCCCCGAGGCGACGCTGATCGGGCGACGGCCGGTGGTGGAGAAGACCTGGCTGGAAGCCATGGAATTCGCCGAAAAATACTCCACCTGGCTGATCAAGAATGCGGCGCGGTCGCTGCCCAGCGCCGGCTCCAGCACGGCCTTCGCTCGCCTGCCCACGGAAACCGAGTGGGAATATGCCGCCCGCGGCGGCGTTGCGGTATCGCCGTCGGAGTTCGAGGAGCGCACCTTCCCCATGCCGGAGGGCATGGAAAAATATGTCTGGTTCTCGGGATCCGGCTCATCCAACGGAAAGCTGCAGCTGACGGGCTTGCTCAAGCCAAACCCTCTTGGGCTCTACGATATGCTGGGCAATGCGGATGAATTCACGATCGACCTGTTCCGCTTGAACCGCGTCACCAGGATGCTGGGCCGGCCGGGCGGATATATCATCAAGGGCGGAAACTATCTGACGTCGATGGACGCGATCAGGTCCTCGAGCCGCAGCGAGTTCCAGCCTTATTCGGAGCAGGGGCCGCGCCGGTCGAAGACCACGGGATTCCGCCTGGTCATTTCGGCGGCTGCGCTCAACGACCAGGACGATATTGCCGAGGCGCGGGCGGAGTGGGATCGCCTGGGGTCGGCCAACGCGGCGTCGTCGACCGCCGCGGCGAGCGACGATCCTGTGAAGGAAATCCAGTCGCTGACCGAACTGGCGGACCCCGGCAGCGCCATGAAGGAGCGGCTGGAGCGCCTCGCCGCCAAAGTGAAGGCCGACATCCTCGAGCTCGAGGATCAGAAGCAGCGCTCCGCGCGGACCATGCTGAGACTGGGCGCATGGCTGGCCGCCAAGCTGCAGCAGGACGTTCATGCCGTCGCGCTCGACAAGAGCAACCTGGACAAGGGGCTCTTCGACGAGAAGTTCTCCGCCCAGATCCGGGATCGCATCGAGAAGGATGAGGAAACGATCAGGAAAAACATGAATTTCTACAGCGATCTCGTGATCCGGGTGTCGGACGACTTCGATCCGGCGCTGTTGGACGAAGGCGGTGCCGTTCTGGTCACGGAGCTGCAGGCGGCTCAAGTGTCTTACCTGATTGATTTCGTGGACCTGTTCCGCAAGCATGTCGATGACTTCACGAAGAAGCACATCGTCGAGCAAGATGCGTGGCTTGCCGACTTCGCGGCAAGCGACGGAAAGTGAGGCGGCGTCGGCGAGCCGGCCCGACGGCGCGCTCGCGGCGGCGCTCGCAGGCAAGAGCGGACATCCGGCCAATGACCTGTTTCGGCGCCTTGCGGACGCCGGTGATTCTCGGGGGAAGAGCGCGATGAGCGCGAAATATGACAGCATCGGGATCAACTATGCGGAGCTTCGCAAGCCGGACCCGCGGATCGCCCGGATCATCGAGAGCGCGCTCGGGCCGGCGCAAACGGTCTTGAATGTCGGCGCGGGCACCGGTTCCTACGAACCGACCGGTCGATCCCTGATCGCCGTCGAGCCTTCGCGCGAGATGATCCGGAAGCGCAGTCCGGCGGCCGCCGAGGCGATTCAGGCCAGCGCCGACGATCTGCCCTTCGACGACAAGAGTTTCGACGCCTCCATGGCGGTCCTGACCCTGCATCATTGGCCGGACAAGGAGGCGGGCTTGCGCGAGATGCGCCGCGTGACGCGGGGCCGGATCGTCCTGCTCACCTTCGATCCCGCGCACCGGCCCTGGCTGACGGACTATCTTCCCGAGCTGGCGGCGCTGGACGAGGCGCAGATGCCGGCGATGTCCGACTACGAACGATGGCTGGGTTCCGTGCGGATCACGCCGGTCCTGGTGCCGCAGGATTGCAGCGACGGATTCCTCTATGCCTATTGGCGCCGGCCCGCGGCCTATCTCGATCCCTATATCCGCTCCGGCAGCTCGTCCTTCTGGGCCATCGGCAACGCCGACGCAGGATTGGCGAATCTGAGGCGCGATCTCGAGACCGGCGCGTGGGAGCGCCGCTACGCTGGATTGCTCACCCTCGACGAATATGACGCAGGCTACCGGCTCGTCGTCGGGGACTGATCCCCCAACGACCGCTCTCCGCCCCTCTCTGCCACCCGAAGCCGTAGCATCGGCCTGGTCCGACTTGGGACCGTCAGCCGCGCCGCGCCGCCTCGATCGCGGCCACGTCGATTTTCCTCATATCCATCATGGCCTCGAACGCGCGTTTGGCTTCGGCGCCGCCGGCAGCTAGCGCCTCCATCAGCACGCGCGGCGTGATCTGCCAGGAGACGCCCCATTTGTCCTTGCACCAGCCGCACATGCTTTCTTGGCCGCCATTGCCGACGATGGCGTTCCAGTAGCGGTCGGTCTCCTGCTGGTCGTCGGTTGAGATCTGGAACGAGAAGGCTTCGCTATGCTTGAACGCCGGCCCGCCATTGAGGCCGAGACAGGGGATCCCGGCGACCGTGAATTCGACCGTCAGCACGTCGCCCGCCTTGCCGGACGGGTAATCGCCGGGAGCGCGGTGGACGGCACCCACCGAGCTGTTCGGAAAGGTCTTGGCGTAGAAGCGGGCCGCCGCCTCGGCGTCCTTGTCGTACCACAGGCAGATCGTGTTCTTCGCAATTGCCATCGTTCGTCCCTTTCCTCTTGAAACCAATTCTGGCCCGGTCCCGACGCGCTCGGGAGCGGTTCACAGTCCGCCTCGACGGCCCACCGCGAACATAGAACGCGGTCGTGCCATCCGGCGTTCCGCCCGAGTACCTGAAAGGATTGGCCGGAACGGCCAGGCAGGGTGTGACTAACCTACAGTCGCCTGCCTTTCGTCGCGAAAATACCGGTAGGGCGTGACGCCGAAGGTCTTGCGGAAGGCCTCGATGAAGGCGCTGACGCTGTTGTAGCCGAGGTCGAGCGCCACTGTCGTCACCGGCTCGCGCCGCGCCAGCCGCTCGATGGCGACGGTGAAGCGCAGCTGCCGCCGCCATTGCCGGAAGGTCATGCCGGTCTCGGCGATGAATAGGCGCGTGAGCGTGCGCGCGCTGGCGCCGGCCGTCCTCGCCCAGGCCGCGAGCCCGCGCTCGTCGCCCGGCTGGCGCTTGAGCGCGGCGGCCACGCGCTGCAGGCGGGCGTCCCTCGGCTCCGGCAGATGGATCGGAATCGCCGGCAGCGCCACCAGCTCCGAGAGCGCGAGCTCGCCGAGCGCGCGCCGCCGCCGCGGGGCGGCCCGGCGCTCGCAGATCTCGATGATCAGCTCGCGCAGCAGCGGCGACACCCCGAGCACGCCGCAGCCCTTCGGCAGCCCGGGCCAGCGGCCGGGCTCGACATAGAGCGTGCGCAGCGAGACGGCGCTGCGGCAGCGGATGGCGTGGCGCATGCGCGCCGGCACCCACAGCGCGCGTTGCGGCGGCACGATCCAGAAGCCGCCCGCGGTCTCCACCTGCATGAGGCCTGAGCGCGCGAACACCAGCTGGCCGCGCCGGTGGGCGTGCGGCGCGATGTAATGACCGCGCGGATGGTCCTCGGCGCGATGGGTGAGCAGGGCGCTCATCGTCCTTGTCACTTTGCCGCTATTCTTTGGCCTTCCATCGATAGCACGCCGCGGCGTGGACGATAGCATGGGCGCGATCGAAACCAAGGGGTCCCGTCTGCCATGCCGAGCCGCCTGCCGTTCCTCGCGCACGTCCTGACGCACTATGTGACTTCGCCATGATTTCTCGTTGAGATTGCGAATCCCGCGTCGATCCCGTCCCGGAGGTGCCATGCCCAGCGTCATGAACGATTCGAAACTCGAAGCGCTGCTCGCCAAGCTGCATGCGCAGAGCGACAGCCAGGAGAAGGCGATGGCGGCCTACTACGCCGCCGATGCCGCCTGCGCCGAGGGGGCGCGGCCGGCGGATGAAAAGGCCTTCCTCAGCGACAAGTTCGTGGCGCTCGATCGCGACAAGGCCGAGTTCTGCTACCAGCTCTGCCGCGCCCTCGATGCCCGGCGCGTGGTCGAGGCCGGCACCTCCTACGGCGTCTCCACGCTCTATCTCGCCGCCGCCGTCCGCGACAACGCGCGCGTCGGCGGCAGCGCCTCCGGCGTCGTCATCGGCACGGAATACGAGCCCGCCAAGGCGGCCGCCGCGCGCGCCACCTTCGCCGCCGCCGGCCTGACATCCTACATCGACCTGCGCGAGGGCGACCTGCGCCAGACGCTGCGCGATGTCGGCGGCGCGGTCGACTTCATGCTGGTCGACATCTGGACGCCGATGGCGCGGCCTGCGCTCGAGCTCGTGGCGCCGCGCCTTCGCCTCGGCGCCGCCGTCGTCTGCGACAACACCGAGGAATACCGCGAGGAGTATCGCGACTACTTCGACTTCATCGCCAGCCGGTCCGGCCGGCTGCGCACGATGACGCTCCCGTTCCGCGGCGGCCTGGAGCTGACGGTGTGCTGCGGCCCCCTGTAGAGGCGCGCTGTAATTTGGCTGCTGACCCGCAACTTCTCATCTGACGCCATTTACCCGCCTTCCGGAACTGCCATCGCGACGATTTCAGCGCGACTTAATCGTTCGCTGGGATGCTTGGATATCTCACCAACGACTGCAGCGGGATCTGCCTTCACATACCGTCGCAGGTCGTATGAAATCGGAAACACAGCGTCGACATCAAAACTGAGGAACCGCGCAAGTGCTTCGGGGCCGCGACAGTCAAAATCGAAGTCATGATAACGGGCGAGATGGAACCATCGACCGTCCCGCTCAATTGAAAGCGTGATTGTGTGTCTTGTCAGTCTTGGATTGGCCACATCGACGTTGCCAATCAACGCCCATACGCGAGTGCCATTGGCCAGCAGCACCTCCGTCCCAACAATCCTGCCCGACAGACTCGAGACAGGCATCTCTGTGACCGGACGTACCTTAGTGTCATTTCCGCCAGCCCAGTACTCCCAAACGGGGTTCCGCTTGAGGTCGGAAACGCGAAGTTGATCAACCTCTCTCACTCTCATTGTTTGGGAAACCCGTTATTGATCATTTCATCGTATAGGTTTGTGCCGTACCTTGCGTCAAACGCACGCGCAAAGCAGCTCGGCAGCTGGAGCGGCGACATCGGCCGCGTCGGCTCGCTCGCCGCCTGGCCTTCGCGGTCGCCGCCTTCGCCCAGCTGCCGGTCGGCGGCCTGCTCGATCGCCACGGCGCGGGCCGGTGGCGCTGGCGGTCCTCGCCCAGCAGGTGCCGCTGCTGGCCCTCGCCGGACAGGCCGCCGGCCCGGCCCTGCTGCCCGTCGCGATCGGCACGCTCCTGCTCGTCTTCGGCGAGATCCCCGTGACCGACTGGCTGCTCGGCCGCTACGTGGCCGGCCCCTGGCAATCGCGCGTCTACGCCGTCAGTGATCTGGGCGGGCTCGGCGTGAGCGTCATCGCGGTGCCCGCCATCGCCTTCCTCCACGAACGCAGCGGCGGCTTCGGCCTGACGTTTCTCCTGCTCGCCGCTGCCGCCGCCGCAGCCTGCGCCGCGGCCCTGTGGTTGCCGCCGCGCGGATCTGGTCCGAATCCGCGCCTCGCCCCCCGCGCGGCCACGCTTTCCGGCTTCCAACGGCCGGAATCGGACCGAAACTGGTAATGGTCAACCGCTTGATTCGATTGGTCGATTTTTTGATCCATAGGGTCGTTTTGCAGAATCGCATAGTTCCGGCTTTTTCGACCTTTGCGTAAAGCCGCCGCCAGCCCGTTCTTGACGCCGCCGCCCCCTTGGCCTTACACCCACGCGTCTTGCTGGCGATCGTAGCTCAATTGGTTAGAGCACCGGGTTGTGGTCCCGGGGGTTGGGGGTTCGAGTCCCCTCGATCGCCCCAGTTTTGGCCGCCCTCGCGCCGGCCGGATCGGACCCCGTGGAGCACGACGCCGTCCTGTTCGCCAACGAGGCCTTCTATCGGGCCTTCGCGACCCGCGACCTCGCGGCCATGGAGGAGGTCTGGGCGCGCCACTGCCCCGTCGCCTGCATCCACCCGGGCTGGGAGCCGCTGCATGGGCGCGAGGAGGTTATGCGCAGCTGGCAGCGCATCCTCGGCAATCCGGAGTCGCCCGCCATCGCCTGCCACGGCGCCCACGCCACGGTGTTCGGCGACACCGCGCTGGTGGTGTGCTTCGAGGCCGTGCCCGGCGGCTTCCTGATCGCCAGCAACCTGTTCGTCCGCCAGGGCGCGGTCTGGAAGCTCGTCCACCACCAGGCCGGCCCCACCAACGGCCAGCCCGAGGAAGAGCCGGCGGAGGAGGGCAGCGGCCGCCCCAACTGATGGCTTGATTGCATCGGAGAATCGGCGGCTGCATAGTGGCCCCATATTCGCGCCGCGGTCCGCGTGCGGCGCAGCAACGGTTTCGGAGCGATCATGCGGCTCAAATCCAGCTTGGCTCTTCTGGCATTTCTGCTGGCCTGCGCGCCCGGCGCGGCGCGCGCCGACTACGCCGCCGGCCTGCAGGCCTACGACAGCGGCGACTACACCACCGCCTACATGGAATGGCTACCGCTCGCCAAGCAGGGCGACCCCAAGGCCCAGCACGGCCTCGCGCTGCTCTACGAGACCGGCCACGGCGTCCCGGTGAAGGACGATGCCGAGGCCGCCAAATGGTACGCCGCCGCCGCCCTCCAGGGGGTCGCGGAATCGCAGGCCAACCTCGCGCTGATGTTCGCCGAGGGCCGCGGCGTGAAGCAGGACTACAAGCGTGCCGCCGGCCTCTGGCAGCAGGCGGCGGAGAAGGGCGTGGCCGTCGCCAACTACGACCTTGGCCTGCTCTATCTCAACGGCTACGGCGTCGACAAGGACCCGGCCAAGGCGGCTGAGTGGTTCGAGAAGGCGGCGAACATGAAGGTGGTGGACGCGCAATACGCCATCGCCCGTCTCTACCGCTTCGGCACCGGCGTGCCGCAGGATCTCGCCAAGGCGCGCTCCTGGTACGAGCAGGCCGCCGCCGCCGGCCACAGCTTGGCGGGCAAGGAGCTGGCGGCCATGGAGGCCGAGCAGCCCGGTCAGGCGGCGCCGGCCCAGCAGACGCAGCCGCCGTCGCAGCAGGCCGCCGCTCCGCAACCGGAGACACTGGCCGCGCCGCAGCAACCCACAACTCCGGCCGCCAGCGACGCCGACAACAACATCCCGATGATCGTCACCGAGCCGCAGACGCCGCCGGCGCCGACATCGTCGCAGCCTCCCGCCGCCGCGGCGGGCGCGACACCCTCCGACCTGACAGCCCAGACCGCCGCAACCGAAGCGCCGCCTGCGACGCCTCCGCAGCAACCGGCCACCGCCGAGAGCACGCCCGCAACCGCCGCCGTGCAAGCGGAGCCCGCGGCGCCGTCGACCCAACCATCGACAAGCGGAAGTGCCACGGAGACCGCGACGACGCAGACCGCGCCGGCGACGCCGTCTGCACAACCGGCGCCTGCCGAAGGCGCGCCCGCCGCCGGCCAGAGCGCTGCGCCTGCTGCTCCCGCGCCGACGCAGACGCAGGTCGCGACGGCGCCTACCATTCACGTCTGGCTCTCGTCGCAGAAGTCGCGCGAGCAGGCCGAGCGCGGCTGGAAGGAGCTGCAGACCGCCTATCCCGACCTGCTGGGCAAGCTCGAGTTGACCGTGCGCGAGGTCGATCTCGGCGCGGCCAAGGGCGTCTGGTATCGCGTCTATGCCGGCCCGCTCGCCACCAAGCAGGATGCCAAGGATCTCTGCGCCAAGATCAAGGCGCAGCCGCCCAACAGCAACTGCCTGGTCGCCACCGACTGAGACATGGCGAGCCGGCATGACGCCGCCGTCCTCACGGTCGCCGAGATGGCGCAAGCGGACGCGCTGGCGATCCAGAGCGGCGTCTCCGGTCTAGCCTTGATGGAGTCGGCAGGCGCCGCTGTCGCGCGCGAGGTGCGGCGGCGCTGGCCGCGCGGTCCAGTCGCCGTGCTCTGCGGTCCCGGCAACAACGGCGGCGACGGCTTCGTCGCCGCCCGCTATCTGCAGGAGGCCGGCTGGCCGGTGCAGCTGGGTCTCATGGGAGAGCGGGCTGCTCTTCGCGGCGATGCCGCCGCCATGGCCGCCCGCTGGACCGGCGCGGTCGCGGCCTTGTCCCCCGTCCTCTTCGAGGGCGCCACCGTTGTGGTCGATGCCCTCTTCGGCGCCGGTTTGGCCCGCCCCCTCGAGGGTGCGGCGCTGGCCGCGGTCGAAGCGCTCGATCGCCGCCGTCTGCCGTGCCTGGCCGTCGACTTGCCGAGCGGCGTGCGCGGCGACACCGGTCAGGTGCTGGGCGCGGCTCCGCAGGCGACCGCCACCGTGACCTTCTTCCGCCGCAAGCCCGCCCATCTGTTGCTGCCGGGCCGGGTGCTCGCGGGCGAGACCGTCGTGGCCGACATCGGCATCCCGGCCGCGGTCCTCGACCAGATCCAGCCCCGTCAGTTCGAGAACACGCCCGCCCTCTGGCTCGACCGCTTTCCCTGGCCGCGCGCCGAGGACCACAAATATCGCCGCGGCCATCTGCTGATCGCCGGCGGCGAGGTGATGACCGGCGCCGCCCGGCTGGCGGCCCGGGCCGCGCGCCGCATCGGCACCGGTCTTGTCACGCTCGCTTGCCCGCGGGCCAGCCACGCGATCTACGCCGGGGACTCACCCGGCCTGATCACCGCCATCGTCGATGACGAGCCGGCCTTCTCCATCTTGCTGGCCGACCCGCGCCGCAATGCCCTCCTGATCGGGCCTGGCCACGGCGTCACGCCGCAAACGCGCGCGCGCGTCCTCGCCGGCCTCACCGCCGGCAAGGCCTGCGTCATCGACGCCGACGCGCTCACGGTCTTCGCCGACCACCCCGAAGCGCTGTTCGACGCCATGCCAGCGCCGCCCGCCCTGTTGACGCCTCACGAGGGCGAGTTCGCGCGGCTGTTCCCCGATCTGGCGAAGCTGCCGGGCAAGCTCGATCGTGCGCGGCAGGCGGCGGCCCGCGCCGGGATGACGGTGCTGCTGAAGGGCGCGGATACGGTGATCGCGTCACCAGACGGACGCGCCACGATCAACAGCAATGCCCCACCGACGCTCGCCACCGGGGGCAGCGGCGACGTGTTGGCGGGGCTGGCCGCCGGCCTCATGGCCCAGGGCCTGCCGCCCTTTGAGGCCGCCTGCGCGGCGGCCTGGCTGCATGGAGATGCCGGCGCCGCCTTCGGCCCCGGCCTGATCGCCGAGGATATTCCGGAATTGTTGCCGGCAGCCCTGGCGCGCCTGCACGCGGTTGCCTGAGCGAAATGCGGCGTTTGCAAGGGCTTGCGGCGCTTCTCTCGTTTGCAATAGCAGCCGCCATTCTTTGCGTGCAGTGCAGCGCAGGCGGCGGCTTAGTTAACGCTCGTCAGGGGCCTGTTCGAGCGTGATTTTTCGCGCGAATCAGGGCTTGCTTTAGAAATTGTTAAACTATGACTGTCAATATGTGCCGGTGATGAAAACCCTGTCGGTATTGGCAGTTACCTAGGGCGGGATCGAAAATGGGCGGTTGGTTTGTAAAGAAAGACGGTTACGCGCCGGCGCTGGAACCGGGAGCAATGTTCCGCAACGTGCGCGCCGGCAACTTCGTGGAGACGGCCAAGGTGCTGGCGGTCACGAAGGATGGTCTGGGGATCCCGCATGTCCGGTTCGACATGACGGTCGACACGCCGAGCAAGATCCGGCTGGTCGAGGGGCGCCGGATCCTGTCTCTGGCCTCCTTCACTCAGCTCTACCGCGAGCGCGTCCCGGCCTAACGAACCGTCAGCCGATTTCGGCTGCAACCGCCGGCGGCTCCCGCCGGCAGCGATGTCTTGACGTCCCGGGCCGTTCGCCCCATTTCACCCTTGTCCCTGAGAATTCCGTGCTATACACCGCCGCCTTGAGCGGGGCGCGGGCGGCCCGCGATGTGCGCCGCAGCAGGCGCGCAGCGTTTTCGCGGGCGTGGCGAAACTGGTAGACGCGCCAGATTTAGGTTCTGGTGACGAAAGTCGTGGGGGTTCAAGTCCCTCCGCCCGCACCAGTCGGAAGGGTGAGCGTTCGGGCCGGCGGCGGCAAAGCGGCTGCGGTCAGGATGACTGTCGAAAGCAGGTAGCGGTTCATGCAGGTTATCGAGACCAACACCGAGGGATTGAAGCGGGAATTCAAGATCGTCGTGCCGGCTACCGAGGTGCAGGAGCGGATCGACGGCCGCCTCTCCGAACTCGGGCGCCGCATCCGGCTGCCGGGCTTCCGGCCGGGCAAGGTGCCGCTGCCGCTGCTCAAGCAGCGCTACGGCCAGACCGTGCGCGGCGAGGTGCTCGAGCAGGCCGTCAACGACAGTTCCGCTAAGGTCATCTCGGAACGGGGCCTACGCGCGGCCGGACAGCCGCAGATCGAGATCCTGTCGCAGGTTGGCGATGGCGACCTGGAGTACAAGCTGGCGATCGAGCTCGTGCCGGACATCAAGCCGGTCGACTTCAAGACCCTGGAATTCGAACGGCTGGCGGTTGAGGTGCCGGAGAAAGAGGTCAATGACGCGATCGAGCGGGCGGCTAAGCGGTTCCGCAAATCCGCCCCGATCACCGCCGCCCGCCCGGCCCAGTCGGGCGACGTTGCCGTGATCGACTTCACCGGCCGCATCGACGGCAAGGAGTTCCCAGGCGGCGCGGCGACCGGTCATCACCTCGAGCTTGGTGCCGGCTCGTTCATCCCGGGGTTCGAGGACCAGGTCGTCGGCGCCAGCGCCGGCGATCACCGCGATGTCCAGGTCACCTTTCCGGCCGACTATCCCAACGCCGAATTGGCGGGCAAAGAAGCGATCTTCGCAGTCGACGTTAAAGAGATTCGCGAACTGGCGCCCGTGGAAATCACGGAGGATCTCGCCAAGGCCCTGGGTGCCGCCGACGTGGCAAGCCTGCATGAGACCATTCGCAAGCGGATCGGCAGCGACTATGCAAGCGTGGCGCGCAGCCGCCTGAAGCGTCAACTCCTGGACGCACTCGCCGCGCGGCATGAGTTCGAAGTTCCGGCTGGCCTCGTCGAGGCGGAGTTCGGGGCGATCTGGGCGCAGATCGAGGCCGACCGCTCCCGCGGACGGCTTGATCCCGAAGATGCCAACAAGAGCGAGGAGCAGCTCAAGCAGGAATACCGGGACATTGCGGTTCGGCGCGTCAAGCTCGGACTGCTGTTGTCCGAGGTCGGCCGCCTGAACAACATTCAGGTCTCCAACGACGAGCTCAGCCGCGCGATCGTGAATGAGGCGCGCCGCCATCCGGGGCAGGAGCGCCAAGTCCTCGAGTACTACCAGAAGACGCCACAGGCGCAGATCCAGCTGCGGGCGCCCATCTACGAAGACAAGGTGGTCGACTTCATCCTCGAGCTTGCGAGCGTGACGGAGCGGACGGTTTCTCCGGAGGAACTAGCCAAGCTGATGAACGAGTCGACTCCAGCGGGCGCTGCCGCCTAGGGAAGAGAGGGAAGGACATAACGTCCCTTTACCTCCCTCTGGCATGATTGCTGCGGGGCTCTTGTGAACATCTGCTGATGGCGCCATTTACCCTATTTAGAGCACGGACATCGAATGCGTGACCCGATCGACACTTACATGAACTTCCTGGTCCCGATGGTCGTCGAGCAGACGAACCGGGGGGAACGGGCCTACGACATCTACTCGCGCCTTCTGAAGGAGCGCATCATCTTCCTGGTTGGGCCGGTGAACGATGGCATGGCGAGCCTGATCTCGGCGCAGCTGCTGTTCCTGGAGTCGGAGAACCCCAACAAGGATATCGCGGTCTACATCAATTCGCCCGGCGGCATGGTCACCTCAGGGCTCGCGATCTACGACACCATGCAGTACATCCGGCCGGATGTGTCGACGGTCTGCATCGGCTTGGCGGCCTCCATGGGGTCGCTGCTGCTGGCCGCCGGCGCCAAGGGCAAGCGGTACTGCACGCCGAACGCCAAGATCATGGTCCACCAGCCCTCGGGTGGTTTCCAAGGTCAGGCAACCGATATCGAGATCCACGCCAAGGACATCCTGGCGACGCGTGCCCGGCTGAACGAGATCTACGTTCAGCATACTGGCCGGCCCCTGAAGGAGATCGAGGACGCCATGGAGCGCGACAAGTTCCTGAGTCCGGACGAGGCGCGCGCTTTTGGCCTGATCGACGAGGTCATGGTGAAGCGGCCGCCGCGCGAGGATGCGGGGAAATCGTAAAGGCGCATTAACGGTTTGTTGACCATAATCGTCGATAAATTTGTTGTATGATTGGCAACTAAGATCGTGGGTGCTGGCCGATGGCTGCGGGTTAGGATGTGATCGAAAACCGGCGGCCGCAGGGCCGCCGAAATTGGGCTGTACGATGACGGTGCGTGAGGCTAACTTGATTCTGCGGCGATTCGGTCACCTGACGGTGTGCGCATGACGACCAAGTCGAGCGGCGGGGACTCCAAGAACACCCTGTACTGCTCTTTCTGCGGAAAGAGCCAGCACGAGGTGCGCAAGCTCATTGCTGGCCCGACGGTATTCATCTGCGATGAATGCGTCGAACTTTGCATGGACATCATCCGCGAGGAGCACAAGACCACCCTCGTGAAGTCCAAGGATGGCGTGCCGACGCCGCGCGACATCTGCAACGTCCTCGACGACTACGTGATCGGCCAGGACCACGCCAAGCGCGTGCTCTCCGTCGCCGTCCACAACCACTACAAGCGGCTGGCGCACGGCGCCAAGAGCAACGACGTCGAGCTGGCGAAATCGAACATCCTGCTGGTCGGACCGACCGGCTGCGGCAAGACGCTGCTGGCGCAGACCCTGGCCCGCATCATCGACGTGCCCTTCACCATGGCCGATGCCACGACCTTGACCGAGGCCGGTTACGTCGGCGAGGACGTCGAGAACATCATCCTCAAGCTGCTGCAGGCCGCCGACTACAATGTCGAGCGCGCGCAGCGCGGCATCGTCTACATCGACGAGGTCGACAAGATCAGCCGCAAATCCGACAACCCCTCGATCACCCGCGACGTGTCGGGCGAGGGCGTGCAGCAGGCGCTCCTGAAGATCATGGAGGGCACGATCGCCTCCGTGCCGCCCCAGGGCGGCCGCAAGCATCCGCAGCAGGAGTTCCTGCAGGTCGACACGACCAACATCCTGTTCATCTGCGGCGGCGCCTTCGCCGGCCTGGAGAAGATCATCTCCGCGCGCGGCAAGGGCTCGTCCATCGGCTTCGGTGCCGACGTGCGCAGCCCTGACGAGCGCAAGACCGGCCAGATTCTGAAGGAAGTCGAACCCGAAGATCTTCTGAAGTTCGGCCTTATCCCGGAGTTCGTCGGCCGCCTGCCGGTGGTCGCCACGCTCGAGGATCTGGACGAGCCGGCGCTCATCGACATCCTGACCAAGCCGAAGAACGCGCTGGTGAAGCAGTATCAGCGGCTGTTCGAGATGGAGAACGTCCGCCTCGACTTCTCCGAGGACGCCCTGAAGGCGATCGCGCACCGCGCCATTGCCCGCAAGACGGGCGCGCGCGGATTGCGTTCGATCATGGAGGGCATCCTGCTCGATTCGATGTTCGATCTGCCGAGCCTCGAAGGGGTGGAGAGCATGGTCATCAGCAAAGAAGTCGTCGAGGGCCGGGCGCGGCCGCTTCACATCTATACGGACCGTCTGGGCGACGTCGGAACCAGCGCCTGACGCTGCGACCTTGAATTCTGTGTCGCCCGTACCACATTTGTTTGTAGTTTCGCGCCACATCGAATCTGCACCATTTGCCGCGGCCGCTCTGCCGCCGGCTCATTAAAAGTGACGAGGCATCATGCTTGAACCTTCGCGCGGCTCGCTCTTTCCCGTGCTGCCTTTGCGGGACATCGTCGTCTTCCCGCACATGATCGTGCCGCTCTTCGTCGGCCGCGAGAAGTCCGTTCGCGCCCTCGAAGACGTCATGAAGGACGATAAGCAGATCCTGCTCGTGACGCAGAAGAATGCGGCGCAGGACGACCCGACACCGGCCGACATCTATTCGGTCGGGACGGTCGGCACGGTGCTGCAGCTGCTGAAGCTCCCCGACGGCACCGTGAAGGTTCTGGTCGAGGGCGGCCAGCGCGCGCGCATCGTCAATTTCTCCGACAATCCGAACTTCTTCGAGGCCCATGCCGAGACGCTCGCGGAGCGTACCGGGGAGGCCAAGGAGATCGAGGCCCTGGCCCGGACGGTGGTTTCCCAGTTCGAGCAGTACATCAAGCTCAACAAGAAGATCCCACCGGAAGTGCTGGTCTCGATCAACCAGATCGAGGACCCGAGCAAGCTGGCCGACACGGTTGCCTCGCACCTGCAACTGAAGATCGCGGAGAAGCAGGAGCTGCTGGAGACCGACGGCGTCGGCGAGCGGCTCGAGCGCGTCTACGCCTACATGGAAGGCGAGATCGGCGTGCTGCAGGTCGAGAAGCGCATCCGCAGCCGCGTCAAGCGCCAGATGGAGAAGACGCAGCGCGAGTACTACCTGAACGAACAGCTGAAGGCGATCCAGAAGGAGCTCGGCGAAGGCGAGGACGGCCGCGACGAGCTGTCGGAGATCGAGGAGCGCATCAAGAAAACGCGGCTCAGCAAGGAGGCGCGCGAGAAGGCGCAGGCCGAGCTGAAGAAGCTGCGGTCGATGAGCCCGATGTCCGCCGAAGCCACCGTCGTGCGCAACTACCTGGACTGGATGCTGAGCATTCCCTGGAAGAAGCCGACGAAGATCAAGCGCGACATCAAGCTCGCGGAGAAGGTCCTTAACGCCGATCACTACGGCCTCGAGAAAGTGAAGGAGCGCATTCTCGAGTACCTCGCCGTGCAGCAGCGCATGAAGAAGGTGAAGGGGCCGATCCTGTGCCTGGTCGGACCGCCCGGTGTCGGCAAGACCTCGCTCGGCAAGTCGGTTGCAAAGGCGACCGGCCGGAACTTCGTGCGCATGTCACTCGGCGGCGTGCGCGACGAGGCGGAGATCCGCGGTCACCGCCGCACCTATATCGGCTCCATGCCCGGCAAGGTCATCCAGGGCATGAAGAAGGCGAAGTCGTCGAACCCGCTGTTCCTGCTGGACGAGGTCGACAAGCTCGGCGCCGACTGGCGCGGCGATCCTTCGTCGGCGCTGCTGGAGGTGCTGGATCCCGAGCAGAACTCGACCTTCCAGGATCACTATCTGGAGGTCGACTACGACCTCTCGGACATCATGTTCGTGACCACGGCCAACACGCTGCGCATGCCGCAGCCGTTGCTCGACCGCATGGAAGTGATCCGCTTGCCCGGCTACACCGAGGACGAGAAGGTCGAGATCGCCCAGCGCCACCTGCTGCCCAAGCAGGTGAAGGAGCACGGCCTGAAGAAGGGCGAGTGGTCGATCTCCGAGGACGCGCTGCGCGACATCATCCGCTACTACACGCGGGAAGCCGGCGTGCGCAATCTCGAGCGCGAGATCGCCAACCTGGCGCGCAAGTCGATCAAGGAGATTCTGATGAAGAATCTCAAGAAGATCGTCATTTCGCGCCGTAACCTTGAGAAGTTCGCCGGCGTGCGCCGCTACCGCTTCGGCGAGGCGGAGCTCGAGGATATGGTAGGCGTCGTCACGGGCTTGGCCTGGACCGAGGTGGGTGGCGAGATCCTGTCGATCGAGGCGGTGACCCTGCCGGGCAAGGGCAAGGTGACGGCGACCGGCAAGCTCGGCGACGTCATGAAGGAATCGGTGCAAGCGGCCGAGAGCTACGTGAAGTCGCGCGCCATCGAATACGGCATCAAGCCGACGTTGTTCGAGAAGAAGGACATCCACGTCCACGTGCCCGAGGGCGCCACGCCGAAGGATGGGCCGTCCGCGGGCGTCGCCATGGTGACGTCGATCGTCTCCGTGCTCAGCGGCATACCCGTGAAACGCGAGCTCGCCATGACCGGCGAGATCACGTTGCGCGGCCGCGTGTTTCCGATCGGCGGCCTCAAGGAAAAGCTGCTGGCAGCGCTGCGCGCGGGCATCAAGACCGTCCTGATCCCGAGCGAGAACGAGAAGGATCTCGCGGACATCCCGGACAACGTCAAGAAGGGGCTAAACATCATTCCCGTGAAGAGCGTCGATGATGTCCTGAGGCTCGCGCTGGTGTCCCCGCTGAAGCCGATCGAGTGGATCGAGCCGGCCGAGGTCGAAAAGGTATCGGCACAGACCGAAGAGCGCGGCGTCGTCACGCATTGACGGGACGGCGCCGGCGTTCCGGCCGCGCCCAATTCAGCACCAATCTGCGTCATCAACGCATCGCTGACACGTGCGTTACCGCGTTGACGCGCGGATTTTCCCGGATTTACACTTCCCCCGTTCCACGCGCGAGCAAACAAGAATCAGTTCCAATCGTCTGAACACTCGAGGGGGTAATCACGTGAACAAGAACGATCTCGTCTCGCTGGTCGCGGACCGCACTGGGTTCTCGAAAGGCGACGCAGCGAAGGCCGTCGACGGCGTACTCGATGCGATCACGCACGTTCTACAGCAGGGGGATGACGTGCGCCTCGTCGGCTTCGGCACGTTCAGCGTCGGCAAGCGCAAGGCCTCGCAAGGGCGCAACCCGCGTACCGGCGAGCCGCTGAGCATCGCCGCGAGCAAGCAGCCGAAATTTCGCGCCGGCAAGGTGCTGAAGGACGCCGTCAACTGACCATCGACTAGGCACGCGATGCTCGACCCCGCGGCCGTCCCCTGTGGCGGCCGCAGGCGTTTTTGGCTAAGGTGAATCCGCGCCTGTATGGCCGCGGGGCGATTAGCTCAGTTGGCAGAGCACCTCGTTTACACCGAGGGTGTCGGCGGTTCGAGTCCGTCATCGCCCACCAGCCTTCCATCGCGAGGCG
>DATIXH010000479.1:0-4971 GCA_035518775.1 Candidatus Acidiferrum sp. | reverse complement strand
TGGGTGGCGGCGATGACGACGATCGCGAAGGGCATGAGCGCCGACACCAGGCCGAGGAACAGCACGATCTGGGTGAAGATATCGAACAGGGGCGTGCGCTCGACCATGCCGCTCACTTGTAGTGGATGCGCCGCTCGACGAAGCGGAACTGCGCGAAGGTGAGCACCATCACCATCAGCATCAGCACGATGCTCTGGGCGGCGGCGCCGGAATAGTCGAGCCCTTTGAAGCCGTCGAAATAGATCTTGTAGACCATGAGGTCGGTGGCACGGGCCGGGCCGCCCTGGGTCATGATGTCGACGATGCCGAAGGAATCGGTGAAGCTGTCGGTCAGGTTGATGACCAGCAGGAAAAACAGGGTCGGAGTGAGCAGCGGCAGCTGGATGTCGCGCATGCGCCTGACGACGCCGGCGCCGTCCATGGCTGCCGCCTCGATCAGGGAGCGCGGGATCGCCTGCAGCGCCGCCAGGAAGAAGATGAAGTTGTAGCCGATGTTCTTCCAGGCGAAGGCGGTGACGATGGCGATCATGGCGTCGAGGCCGTCGAGCGCCGGGTTCCACAGGCCGGGCCAGATGTTGTTAACGAAGGCCATGAAGCCGGCCTCGGGCGCCAGGATGAAGCGGAAGGCCATGCCGAGCGCCGGCGCGGCGATCGCATAGGGCCAGACCAGCACGCTGCGATAGATGCGGTAGCCGCGCAGCTGGCGATCGGTGAGCAGCGCCAACAGCAGGGCGATCGCCATGCCGAGGCCGGTGCTCGAGAGCGCGAATACCAGGCTGCGCCAGATCGAGTTCCAGTAGACGGGGTCGCCGACCATGGCGGCGAAATTGCCGAACCCGACCCACTCGTTGCCGCCGCCCCAGGGCCGCTCCAGGGTGAAGGCCCAGTAGAGCGCCTCGCCGGCCGGCCAATAGAAGAAGGTGAAGATCAGCAGGAGCTGCGGTGTGATCAGCGCCCAGCCGAGGGAGCGGCTGGTGAAGAAGGCGCGCTTCTCGGTCGCGCGCGTTGCGGAGTCGGCGCGTGTGGCCCGCCCGCGCCGGAGGGCGCGGCCCACGCGGCCGACGACCCCCGGAAGGCGCCGGGGGTCGTCGAGCGCGGTGGTCGGTTGGGAAACCGCCACGCCGCCTTACTCAGGGCAGCTGTTCGCCCTTATAGGTCTGCTCGAAGCGGCGCAGGATGGCGTCGCCGCGCTCGACCGCCTCGTCCAGGCCCTGCTGCACCGTGGCCTTGCCGGCGAAGATCTCCTGCAGGCCGTTCGACACCTCGCCGCGGATCTGCAGGAAATTGCCGAGGCGGATGCCGCCCGGGCCGGAGCTCGTACCCTCGACGCTAAGCGACGCGATGGCGACCTCGCGGCCCTTGTAGGGCGCCTTGTCGTAGAAGCCGTGGGACTTCATGTATTCGTAGCCGGTCTTGGTGACGGGGATGTAGCCGGTCACCGTCGACCAGAACAGCGCCTGCTCGGGCTGGGCGATGAAGTTCAGGAACGCAGCCGCGGCCTTGTATTCCTCCGGCGTGTGACCCTTGAGGACCCACAGCGAGGCGCCGCCGACGAAGGAGTTGTGGCGCTGCGTGCCCTCATAGACGGGGAGCATGGCGACGTCCCATCGCATATCCGGAGCGGCGGTGCGCCCGATATTGCCATGATCGCCGACGGAGGTCAGCGTCATTTGGCAATGGCCGGCGGCGAAGGCGGCGACATAGTCCTCGCCGGTGTTGGGCGACTTGATCTTGGCGAGACCCTCGTCGTACCAGCGCTTCAGATCGGCGATGAACTTGACGAACCTCGTCTTGTTGAAGACGAGCTCGGCGTCGAGGCCGCCGAAGCCGTTGTTCTTCGTGGCGATCGGCTCGCCGTGCACGGCCGAGAACTGCTCCATCAGCTGCCAGCTCTCGTCCTGGCTGATGTCGAAGGCGAGCGGGCAATCATAGCCGGCGCCCTTCAATGCCTTCATGTCGGCGGCCGCCTCTTCCCAGGTCTTCGGCGCCTCGCTCTTGCCGATCTTCTGGAATGCGTCCTTGTTCCAATAGAGAAGCGCGGTCGAGGAGTTGAAGGGGAAGGAGTACATCTCGCCCTTCGAGCTGGCGTAATAGGCGCGGATGCCCGTGAAGTAGTTGCTCCAGTCGATCTGGTAGCCGTTGTCGGCCATCAGCTTGTAGGCCGGGACGTAGGCGTTGGAGAGCATGAGATCGAGGGTGCCGACGTCGAAGACCTGGACGATGGTTGGCGGCTTGCCGCCGCGGAAGGCGGCGATGGTGTTCTGCACGGCGTTGTAGTAGGAGCCCTGGCTGGTGCAGACGACTTCGTAGTCGGCCTGCGAATCGTTGAAGTGCTGGCAGACCTCCTGGACGCGCTTGGAGATGTCGCCGGAGTTGCCGTACCAGAAGTCGATCTTGAGCTTGTCGGCGGCAGCCGGTTGAGCAAAGAGTGCACCGGCGGCGAGCGCGCCGATGGCGAAGAACAGCTTTCCGTGCATTGACCCCTCCCGAGGACATACTGAACGAAGACAGCCGCTGCCTTGCGCAGCGGCGCGGCATTTCATGGGGGTTTCGGCGGCGGCCGAAACGCCAGGGATTAGCGCGCAGACCCTAGCGCCGTGTCGTGACAGTATGATGAAGCGTCGCGGCGCGGCCGGCGCGGTGCCGCCGGGCCGCGAGACTCGGACGGTCGCAGGCGGGGGACGTCCCTAGGCGAAGTACGGGAGAACGCGACGTCGGGTCACACCGGATCGGGCGTGACGATCTGGACGCCCGCACCAGGGACCGTGCTCAGCACCTCGGTCGACACCTTGGCGAAGACCTCCTCCACCGAGCCGCCAAGCACCGACAGGGACATGGTCACGCCGATGGCGAGGAGACCGGTGAGCAGGCCGAACTCGATGGCTGTCGCGCCCGACTCGTCCTGCGCGAAAGTCTTAAGAGCTGTCAACATGGCCTAAACGTCTCCAATCTCCGTCCGATGGACCTGCAGCGGGAACTGATGGGGCGATTGTGCCGCCGGGAGGATTCTGGCGTGTGACCACGGGCGCTCCCGTTGTGACGTTTTGTGAATGTGGGCGGATAAACTGCCTAACATTGCGTTAAGACCAGGCCCGCGCCGGCGGCGGCGTCGCGCCACGGCACGCTTTGAGCACCCCTTATCGCGCGACGATCTCGACGCCCGCCGGGCGGCCGACCACGATCGCGGCGGCCATGCCGATGAAGAGTCCGGTCTCGACGACGCCGACCACGGACGAGAGACGGGTTTCCAGCGCCGCCGGATCGGGTATCTCGCGCATCGCGCAGTCGGCGATGTAGTTGCCGCCGTCGGTCGTGAAGGGTTGTCCGCCCGTCCGCCGCAACTGCGGCGCGCAGCCGAGCGCCGTCAGGCGGTCGATCGTCGTCTGCCAGCCGAACGGCACGATTTCGACAGGCAGCGCCGTGCGGCCGCCCAGGCGATCGACCAGTTTCGATTCATCGATGGCCACGATCAGCCGCGCACTGGCGGCCGCGACGATCTTTTCGCGCAGCAGCGCGCCGCCCAGTCCCTTGATGAGGTTCAGCGTGCCGAGTTCCACCTGATCGGCGCCGTCGATCGTCAGATCGACCCGCCGGTGCCGCTCGAAGCTTGCGAGGGGGATGCCGAGCCGGCAGGCCAGCGCCGCCGTGGCGTCGGAGGTCGGGATGCCGACGATGCGCAGGCCATCGGCAACGCGCTCGGCAAGACCCTCCAGCGCGAAGGCTGCGGTCGAGCCGCTGCCGAGGCCGACCACCATGCCATCCCTGACCTCCGCAATGGCCCGCAGCGCGGCTGCCCGCTTCATCAGGTGCTGAGGCGAATCGGTCAGCGCACGCCTCCCGTCGGGAGGATGTCAGCTCGTGCCGCCGGGTTCGACATGGCCGCCGAACTTGTTCCGCATCGCCGACAGCAGCTTCTCGGCGAAGCTGTGCTCCTCGCGGGAGCGGAACCGCGTGTAGAGCGCGGCCGACAGCACCTCGGCCGGCACGGCCTCCTCGATGGCGGCGAGGACCGTCCAGCGGCCTTCGCCGGAGTCCTGCACGACGCCGGAAAAGTGGGACAACTGCGAATCCTCCGCCAAGGCCATCGCCGTCAGGTCGAGAAGCCAGGAGCTGACGACGCTGCCGCGCCGCCACACCTCGGCGATGTCCGCCAGGTTGAGCGCATAGCGCTGCTCGGCCGGCAGCGCCTCCGATGCGGCGTTCCTGAGAATGTCGAACCCTTCGGCATAGGCCTGCATGAGACCGTATTCGATGCCATTGTGGATCATCTTGACGAAATGGCCGGCGCCGTTCGGACCGCAATGGATGTAGCCGCGCTCGGCGCGGGTGTCGCGCGCCTGGCGGCCGGGCGTCGGGGCGATGCCGCTCGGCCCGGGCGCCAAGGCGGCGAAGACGGGATCGAGGTGATCGACCGTCTCCTGATCGCCGCCAATCATCATGCAATAGCCGCGCTCGAGACCCCAGATGCCGCCGCTGGTGCCGACATCGACGTAGCGGATGCCGCTGGCGCGCAGGCTCGCCGCCCGCCGGACGTCGTCCTTGTAGAAGGAATTGCCGCCGTCGATGATGATATCGGCGCGCTCCATGAGCGCAGCCAGGTTCGTGACGGCATGGTCGGTGGGTTCACCCGCGGGCAGCATCACCCACACCGCCCGCGGTTTCTTCAACTGAGCGACGAGGGCGTTGAGATCGGCCGCCGCGACGGCGCCTTCGGCCGCCAGCAGCCGGCCCGGTTCGCTCTGCCGATCGTAGACGACGCATTGGTGGCCGCTCCGCAGCAGGCGGCGCACGATGTTGCCGCCCATACGTCCCAGGCCGATCACGCCGATTTGCATCTTGGTCCGTCCTTGCGCTTGCCTGCCGCGCCGCCTGCTCTCGGAACGCCAATTTGCCGGCGGCGCGGCCGCAATGGCAACCGGCACATGACCGCAGCGGGCAGATTGCCGGCGCCCGCCCGCGAAAAGCAGTTTC
>DATIXH010000478.1:0-18113 GCA_035518775.1 Candidatus Acidiferrum sp. | reverse complement strand
CAATCTAACAGGCGGCGCGGGCTCAGACGTCTTCAAGTACACCGAGATCGGTGACGGCATTTCTGATGTCGACTCGTTGAACGATCTGCAGGTAGGCCCAGGGGGCGACGTCATCGATGTCCAAGACCTGCTGGTCGGCTTCGACTCAGGCAAGTCGAACGGGGCTGATTTCGTGAATGTGATCGATAACTTCGACGGAGCCGGCAACAGTCTGTTGAAGGTCGATCCCGACGGTGCTGGTCAAGCATTCGGGTTCACTGACGTCGCCGTGCTGGTCGGAGTCACGGGTATCAGCGCGCAGGACTTGGCCGATCAGGGCAACTTAGCGCTCAGCAACGCCACCGGCTGACACAGCGGAGCACTCTTCTATGCAAACCCACTCTCCAGGCAGTCTCGAGATCGCGCCGCGTCCAATGCGAGGCAGTGCGCAGTTCATTCGATATGGCGTCCTTGCGATGTGCCTGTGCGGCGCGCTCGCAGGATGTGAGGGCTATCGAGCACCGCCCAGCGGCCTGCGGTGCGACGATGTTGTCGGTCGTAGTATTATGGGGGCATTGAGCGCTGGAACGTCGGAACTCTACGACTGCACACCATGAGCGAAGCAAGCAGGGCGTGAGATCACCGACACGCCGACAGGTCTTGGTTGCTGCCTTCGCCGTGACGGTGACGAGCTTAGTCGGAGCATCGGGCGAGTTGGCCGCAGGCGCGAGGAGTGTCAACTTTGTCGACCGATCTTACGTGCATCCGCAATTCCTGTTAGTGCTACCCGCCCATCTCCTCCAGAGTCTTCTTGCTCTCCCGGATCAACCGCATGATGGCCCGCCGTCCGGCGAGGGCGGCGGCCGTCGTGCGGCCGTGCTTGAGGGCGTTGCGGTTGCCGGGGCGGGCGCCGGTGCCCTTGGCGCCGCCGTGGAGGCGGCAGCGCCGGCGCCAGCGAATCGGGTGGTTGCGGCAGGGCGATCCGCCGCGGGTGCACGCGCCGCAGCGCCCGCGTTCGGCGGGCAACTCTGGCCCCATTATGATCTCCTTGTCGGGCTGACGGCTGAGAAGCCGGGATCCGGGACGCCCCGCCCGCGCTACTCGCTCTCCGCCGCGCGCTCCGGCGTCGGCAGGCCCTTGCGCGCCGCGGCGGTCAGCTGCTCGCGGGCCCAAGCCTGGGCCTCCTCGGCGAGGAGGGACATCCAGGGCGGCGGTTCGAACGCGACGCCGTCGATGCGCCAGGCCTCCTTGTCCTCCGCCGCGCGCGGCAGCGCCTTGCGGGCGCGCAGCAGCGTCTCGGTCTGGCGCGCATAGACGAACAGCAGGCGCTCGGCCCGCCGCAGCGCCGCCTGGGCGTCGGTATCCTCGACGCCGGCGGCCATGGCGCGCGTCAGGCAGGCCATGGCGGCCGCGTGGGTGGCGATCATCTGCGCGCTCATCAGCCCCTCGAGCGTGCTCTGCGGCGCCAGGCCGGCGAGCGCCGCCTTGGCCGCCGCCACCCGCTCCCCGCGCTCGCGCCGGGATAGCTTCTCCGACAGGCCGAGCGCCTCGATCGTCTGCCGCACCAGATCCTGCGCCAGCCGCAGATCGGTCGTGCCCGCGAGCGCGGGCGCTTCCGCCGCCCCCAGCCGCCGCGCGCGTCGCCGCGCCATTGCCGCCCGTCCCATGATTCCTCCGCACGGAGTCTTCGATTGCATAATTTCCGCAGTCTACGGGTTCATGGATTGTTCGTCAACAGAAATCGGTATCCATCTCGGCAAATTACGATGGAGATCGCGAAGGATCGGCGCTCCCCGAGCGGAATGTGACTGAAAGTGGTAAGAGCTATCGCGCTGAGAAAACACCGGTATTTTTCGATCCATAGGGTCGTTTTGCAGATTCGCATAGTACGGCAATTTTTCCGCCAGTCCTGACGCAGAAATACGCATAAACGCCACCTGCGGCAAAACCGCCCCCGCCGTTGCGGGGCCGCCGCGCTCTGTTATGGTGGCCCGATGTTCCAGCCCGACCTGCTCAAATCCAAGCGCATCCTCGTCACCGGCGGCGGCACCGGCCTCGGCCTCAGCATGGGCCGCCGCTTCCTCGAGCTCGGCGCCGAGCTCGTCATCTGCGGCCGCCGCGAGAACGTTCTGGCCGAGGCCGCCGCCAAGCTGAGCGCGGAAACCGGGGGCAGAGTCGAGACCCACGGCTGCGACGTGCGCGACGCCGCCGCCGTCGACGCCATGCTCGAGAAGATCTGGGCCGTGCGCCCGCTCGACGCCCTCGTCAACAACGCCGCCGGCAACTTCATCGCCCGCACCGAAGACCTGTCGCCGCGCGCCATCGACGCCGTGCTCGGCATCGTCCTGCACGGCAGCGCCTACGTCACCGTCGGCTGCGGCCGCCGCTGGCTGGCGGCGAAGCACAAGGCGGCCGTGCTCAGCATCGTCACCACCTACGCCTGGACCGGCTCCGGCTACGTCGTGCCGTCCGCCATGGCCAAGGCCGGCGTGCTCGCCCTCACGCGCAGCCTGGCGGTGGAGTGGGGCGGTCGCGGCGTGCGGCTCAATGCCATCGCGCCCGGCCCGTTCCCCACGCCCGGCGCCTGGGAGCGCCTCGTGCCGCGCCCCGATCTGGCGCGCGACTTCGAGACCACCAATCCGCTGGGCCGCGTCGGCGAGCATGGCGAGCTCGCCGATCTCGCCGCCTTCCTGCTGTGCGATCGCGCCGGTTACATCAACGGCGAGGTCGTCACCATCGACGGCGGCCAGTGGCTGCAGGGCGCCGGCCAGTTCAACTTCCTGAAGCGCCTCACCGACGAGGATTGGGCCGCGATCAGGCCGAAGAAACCCGAGCAGAAATCCAGTTGACAGCCGTCGGGAATCCGTTGCCTTCTCGTTCGTCGCAGCCGCGGCGCCTCCGGCGTCGGGCCGGTGTGTTACACTCGACCCAACAGAAATGCAGGAGCGGAGCCATGAGGCGGTATGCTTCGCTTGCGATCCTGATGGCGGCGGTCGTGACGGGATGCCAGTTCGGCGACAAGGCCCCGGCGCCGCCGCCGGCCCAGCCCGCGGCCGTGCCAGAGCCGCCGGCGCCGCCGCCCCCGCCGCCGGAGCCCGCGCCGCTGCCGGCGCAGAAGCCACAGATCGCGGCCGTGACGGGTGCCGTCCCGGCCCCGCCGCCTCCGGCTCCCGCCGGGCCGGATCCCAAGCAGCTGGTCGGGCTCGACTTCGCCGGCACCCAGCATCTCCTGGGCAAGCCCGCCAAGCAGGAAGAGAAGCCGCCGGCAAAAGTTTGGGTCTACAATGGAACCGATTGCGATCTTACGATTTTCTTCTATGCGGACATCAACAGCGGGGTGTTCCGCGCCCTCACCTATGAATTCAAGAATCACCAGGCGACAGAAGGATCCGACGATCAATGCCTAGCACACTTGATGCAGGGAACCTGACGGCCGGCCGCGAGGCGGCGGTCGAGTCCCGCAAGCGGGTGGTCATCGTCGACGACGATGCCCTGTTCCGCGAATCGCTCGGCCTGAACCTCGTCGAGAACGGCTACGAGATCGACGACTTCGGCGACGGCGAGTCGGCCCTGCGCCACTTCGCCGACGGCGGCAGCGCCGACGCCATCCTGCTCGACTGGCGCATGCCCGGCGTCGACGGCCTCGCGGTCCTGCGCCGCCTGCGCGACCACGACGTCCAGATCCCCGTCATCTTCCTCACCGTGCTCAGCGACGAGATCTACGAGGAGGCGGCGCTGCGCTGGGGCGCGGTCGACTTCATCGAGAAATCGCGCAGCCTCTCGATCATCCTGCAGCGCCTGCGCCTCATCACCGACGGGCCGAAGCGGGCCAACGGCACGGACGCGCCCGCCGGCGATCCCGGCGCCGCCTACGTGCGCGGCAAGCTCGAACTGCGCAACGACATCAATCGCGCGTTCTACGACGGCAAGCGCGTCGACCTCACGCTGACCGAGTTCCAGATCGTGCGGCTGCTCGCCGGCACCGCCGACACCGACGTGTCCTACCGCCAGATCTACGACCTCGTGCGCGGCAAGGACTTCATCGCCGGCTACGGCGAGGAGGGCTATCGCGTCAACGTCCGCTCCTTCATCAAGCGCATCCGCCAGAAGTTTCGCGACGTCGACGACACCTTCTCCTGCATCGAGAACTACCCCGGCTTCGGCTACCGTTGGGTGGACGCGGACTAACCGGTTCATCGTATGGAGGCGCCGCCATCGCGCCGGGTCGAGCGCTCGCTCGCCAGCAAGCTGATCTTGCTGATCATCGTCTTCCTCGCGGTCCCGGTCGCGCTCTATCAGACGTTCAAGGAATCCGAGCAGGATCGCCAGGCCCTGCTGATCGAGGCGACGCAGGAGCGCGGCCGCCTGGTCGGCCTCGGCCTGCGCCCGATCCTGGAGCAGAAGGACCCGCTGCTCACGATCAGCGACGAGCTGCAGCGCTTCGGCAACGCCAACACCCGGCTGAAGGTGCTGTTCCGCCCGGCCGGGCAGCAGGACCAGAAGAGCTTCTTCTTCGTGGCGGCCTCGCCGGTGGTGTCGAGCGAGGCGCTGCAGCGCGAGCAGCAGGAGCTGCAGCAGCAGGGCATCTTCGACAGCGTGTCCGACGCCTGCACCGGCAATGTCACGCATGCCCGCCGCTACCGCGACCCCGAGGGCCACGACGAGATCCTGACCTCGATCACGCCGGTGCTGACGCCGGCCGGCTGCTGGATGATCGTGCTCTCGCACCCGCTCGAGAGCCTGCTGGGCACGTCGCTCGCCGAGCCCGTATGGATGCGCTTCGAGGTGCGGGTGGCGGCCGGCATCTACGTCGTCATGGCCGTGCTCACCCTGTGGGTCTTCCTCAGCGTGCGCCGCGGCATCCTGCGCTTCCGCCGCTTGGCGCGCGATCTCCGCACCGGGGACGCCGGCGACAGCTCCTTCGGCTCGCAGAACGAGCTGGTCGAGCTGTCCGGCGTGGCCGAGGAGTTCGACCGCCTGATCCAGACCCTGCGCGCCTCGGCCGACGGCATCCGCAACGCCGCCGAGGACAACGCCCACGCCATGAAGACGCCGATCGCCATCATGCGCCAGTCGCTGGAGCCGCTGAAGCGCATCGTGCCGACGGTCGAGACCCGCGGCCGGCGCGCCATCGCCGTGCTCGAGAACTCGATCGACCGGCTCGACCAGCTGGTCTCCACCGCCCGCCGCATGGACGAGGCCATGGCCGAGTTGCTCGATCCGCCGCGCCAGCGCGTCGATCTCTCGCGCCTGCTGAAGCGCATGATGGTGGCCTACGGCAGCGTGATCGAAAGCCGCGGCCTCAGGCTCGGCACCGAGCTCGAGGACAACGTGGTCGTGCGCGCCAGCGAGGACCTGCTGGAGACCGTCGTCGAGAACATCGTCGACAACTCCATCAGCGTCTCCCCCAAGGGCGGCCGCATCAGCGTGTCGCTCCACCGCAACCGCCGCTGGGCCGACCTCACCATCGTCGACGAAGGACCGGGCGTCCCGGCCGAGGACCTCGAGCGCATCTTCGAGCGCCGTTTCTCGAATCGCCCGCCGCAGCCGGGCAACGATGCCGCCGAGGCCAACGCCGTCCACGCCGGCATCGGGCTGTGGATCGTCCGCCGTAACATCGAGGCCATCGGCGGCCAGGTCGAGGCGCAGAACGGCAGCGCCGGCGGCCTCGTCATGAAGATCCAGGTTCCGCTCGCCGCCTAGTTGTCGAATGGTTAACGACGGTGGTTGCCAGACGCCTTTGCTGCATTGCCACAACTTTGACCCACCGCAGTTGCAACATCCTCTGATAAGACATTGAGATAGATGGTTAATGTCTTAACAAGACGTTAAGAATTCGCGGAAGGCGTCGGCTATGCAGGCAACCGTGTACTTGTTCGACGATCTCGCGTGGCGCAAGCGCGCCCGCTGGTCGCGTCCCACCGATCCACACGATCTCGACCAATTCGTCTGCCAGCTGGAGACGCTGCTCAAGCGGCTGGGCGACCTGCATCTGCGCATCTCGCTCGCGCGGCTGCCGCTGGGCGAGCTCGGCGCCGAGGCCGGCCGCGCCGGCCCGGTGATCGTCGAGAATCTGCAGGATCCCTGCGCCCTCGTCGGCCTCATGCCCGACGGCAGCGTGGTAGCCGCCTTCCTCGGCCCGCGCGCCAATGACAGCGCCGTGGCGGATGAGGAGATGGCGGCGCGGATCAGCCGGCGCTTCGAGCGGGCGTTGCGGCTCGCCAAGAACGAGCGGCCCGGGCTGCTGGCCGGGTTGACGGTCGCGCACTGCTGGTCCGACGAAATCTTCGACGTTCCGTCGCTCGTGCTCGAGCTGGCCAGCGTCCACCGCAGCGTGACCGACATCGCCAGCCGGCGACCCGCCTAGCAACTCTTTCCACCGCATGGGTGCCCCGCGCGCCGTCGGCGCGTGGTTTGCGCGTGCTCAGCCGCCGTAGAGATAGTTCGGCAGCCAGAGCGTCATGCCCGGCCACAGATACATGATGACCATGCAGAGGATGACGACGAGCATGTAGGGCATCATGCCGGCGAAGATCTGGTTGAGCGTGACGTGCGGCGGCGCGACGCCCTTCAAATAGAAGGCCGACATCGCCACCGGCGGCGACAGGAAGGCCGCCTGCAGGTTCACGAACACCAGCGTTCCCCACAGGATCGGGTCGATGTTGAAGTGCTTCAGCAGCGGCAGGAAGATCGGCACGAAGATCACGATGATCTCGGTCCACTCCAGCGGCCAGCCCAGCAGGAAGATAATGGCCTGCGACAGCATCATGAACTGGACGGGCGACAAGTTGAGGGCCAGCACCCACTGCTCGACCAGCTGCTGTCCGCCGAGGATTGCAAACACCGCCGAGAACAGCGCCGAGCCGACGAACAGCCAGCACACCATCGCCGTCGTCTTGGCGGTCAGGAACACCGATTCCTTGACGCGCTGCCAGTTGAGCGTCCGCGCCTGGATCGCCAGGAGGAAGGCGCCCGCCGCGCCGACCGCCGCCGACTCGGTCGCCGTGGTGATGCCGAAGAGGATCACGGCCAGGACGACGATCGTGAGAACGCCCAGCGGCATCACCGACGACGTCAGCAGCTTCAGGATTTGAAACTGCTCGGCCTCGAATTTCCAGTAGTAGTAGCCGAGCAGCAGCGCGCCGCCGGCGACGCTGATCCAGAACCAGAGATAGAAGCCCTGCGGCGGCCCCTGTTCGGCCGGCGTCAGAGCGCCCTGCAAGAGCTCGGGACTGCCGAGCTGCTGCAGCGGCTCGGCCTCTTCCGAAGAAGAGGAGGTCGACGAAGACGTTCCGGAGTCGATGCCCAGGGACTCCGGTTCGCCCTCGTCGGCGGGCGCAGCATCGCTCGATGGCGCCGCCTGCTGGGTCGCCGCCGGGGTGGAGAAATCCTGGTCCGAGGCCTGCTGGTGAATGACCACGTACCACCAGATGCCCCAGAAGGTGATCGCGGTCATGGCGAGCGGCACCAGCGCCGCCGCAAAACTCTTCAGCAGCATCGTATAGCCGATGCGGCTGTCGCCGACCGCGATCGCCGCCGCCCGCGCTGGCGAAAGGAGCGCGGAGGCGAGCGCCACCAGCATGTTGGGGGCGTAGGCCTGCTGGAGGTTCGGCACCCAGTCCGGCACGGGCACGCGGGTCTGGCTCTCGGGCAGGCGCGGCGCGATCTTCGGATTGAGCAGCGCCCATCCCACGATATAGACGAGATAGAGGAAGGCGAGGAAGAAGCCGGGAAACATGGCGGAGGCATAGAGCTTCACCACCGACTGGCCGGCGACCGCGGCATAGACGATGATCATGACCGACGGCGGGATCAGGATGCCGAGCGTGCCGCCCGCGGTGATCACGCCGGAGGCGAGCTTCACGTCGTAGCCCGCGCGCAGCATCGGATTGAGCGCGATCACGCCCATCAGCACGACGACCGCGCCGACCAGGCCGCTGGCGATGCCCCAGAAGGTGCAGATCACCAGCGTGGCCACCGCCAGCGACGCCGGCACGTTCCGGAACGCCAGCTGGACGCTGTAGAACATCTTGTCGACCAGCGCTCCTCGCTCCATGACGTAGCCCATGAGCACGAACAGCGGGACCGAGATCAGCGTGTCGTTGGTCATCGCCGTATAGGCGCGCTCGACCATCAGGTCGAAGATGCGGTTGTCGGTGAAGGCGAGCGACGGGTCATGGAGCGCGATGAAGCCGAAGAAGATCCCGAGCCCCATCAGCGTGAAGGCGGTGGGAAACCCCATCATGATGACGACGACGATGAGCGCGAGCATCAGCAGCCCGAGTGCCGGGTCGCTCATAGCTTCGCGTCTCCGCCCATGCCGCGCTGGCGCGCCGCTTCGTCGATCTCGTGCACGCGTTCGATGGCCCGCTTGCGGGATTCCTCATCCACGTAGGTGCTGCCCGCGAGCTGCTCCTCGACGACGTCGATCTCCTCGGCGTCCTTCAGCCGCTCTGGCCATTCGCCGGTTCTGAGGCAGACGATGCAGCGGACGATCTCGGCGACCCCCTGGAACAGGACGAGCGCGCCGGCGACGGGGATGATCGCCTTGAAGGGATACAGTACAGGGCCGCTTGCCGTGGTGGTCACGTGCTCGCCGATGACCCAGGAGTCATGGGCGAACTCCCAGCCGGCATAGACGAGCGCGGTGATCCCCGGCAGGAAGAAAACGACATAGAGCGCGAGATCGAGCGCAGCCTGCAGGCGCGGTTTCATAGAGCCGTAGAGAAAATCGCCGCGCACATGGCCGTTCTGCGCCAGCGTGTAGGCGCCGCACATCATGAACAGCGTGCCGTACATCATCGTGGTGGCGTCGAAGATCCAGGCCGTTGGCGCGTTCAGGATGTAGCGCTTGAAGACCTCGACGCACACGACGAGCATGAGCAGGATGATGAGCCAGGAAAAGGCCTTGCCGCACCACGTGCTGACGCGGTCGGCGAGAAGAAGAAAGCGCTGAACCCGCATTGAGACGTCCGGTTGGGCAGTGAAGAGGACTTTGTCGCCGCGGGACACCACCCCGCGCTCGCGGGGTGGTGTCGGCACGGCCACCGGCTGGTTACGCCTTCTTGCCGAAGTAGTGGTTCACGGCGATACGGAAGTCGACGTTCTGGTCGTACTGCCACTTGGCAGCACGCTCCGCGAACGCCTTCTGCGAATCCAGCACCTTCTGGAACCATGGGTTGTCGGCTGCTTTCTTCGCGATGGTGTCGTCCCAGATCTTGAGCTGGGCCTTCAGCACGGAATCGGGCGTCTTGAAGACCTTCACCTTATCCTGCGCCTGGAGGTTGATGTAGTCCTGCGAGTAGCGGTCGATCGCCTTCCAGGACATGTCGGCGGAGGCGGCCTCGACCGCGTTCGCGATGATGCTCTTCAGGTTGTCCGACAGCGCGTCGTACTTCGTCTTGTTGAACAGGATCTCGAAGGTCTCGGCCGACTGGTGGAAGCTCTGCATCATGTAGACCTTGGAGACGTCCGGGAAGCCGAGCGCGCGGTCCGACGACGGGTTGTTGAACTCCGCCGCGTCGATCAGTCCGCGGTCGAGCGCCGGCACGATCTCCGAGCCGGGCAGCGCGTTCACGGCCGCACCCATGGCTGTGTACATTTCGATGCCCAGGCCGACGGTCCGGAACTTCAGGCCCTTGAAGTCGTCCACGCTGCGGATCGGCTTCTTGTACCAGCCCAGCGGCTCCGTGGGCATCGGGCCATAGGGGAACGACACGACGTCGAGGTTCAGGCTCTTGTAGATGTCGGCGAGGATCTCCTTGCCGCCGCCGTATTTGTGCCAGGCGAGCAGCATGTTCGCGTCCATGCCGAAGGCCGGCCCGGAGCCCCAAAGGGCGAGCGCCGGGTTCTTGCCGTACCAGTAGACGAGCACGCCGTGGCCGCCGTCGAGCGTGCCCTTGCTGACGGCGTCGACGAGATCGAAGGCCTTGACGACGGCGCCGGCGGGCAGCACCTCGATCTTCAGCTGGCCGCCGGTCATGTCGTTGACCTTCTTGGCGAAATCCTGCGCATACTCGTGGAAGATGTCTTTCGAGCCCCAGGTGCTCTGCCAGCGCCACGTGATCGGCTCTTGCGCCTTGGCTATGGTCGGCAGGGCGACCGCGGTAGCCGACGCCGCAGCTGCGCCTCTCAGGAACCTGCGGCGGGTCGTGACCTTGGATGCGTCGTGCTGAGACATATTGCCCCTCCCTCAGTTGACCGGGGCTGCGTTGGCACCGGTTCTGCAAGACAAACCCCGGGACCTCGCAACTTATTCCGGAGTTTCGGACGCTGGCAAGCGGCGCGCACCGCTCTCGACCGATTGTATTCGCTGGCGAACGTTGCCACTCTTCCACTCTGGGGGAGCAATGTCAGATAGGCAGTAGCGGAGTGGCAATACGCATCATCGGGCCCGGCGAGCATCGCCACATGCCCTGGAAGAATGGCGGCGGCACCACCACCGAAATCGCCATCGATCCCCCCGATGCCACGGTCGGCGGCCCGTTCCGCTGGCGGCTCAGCATCGCCGACGTGGAGCGGTCCGGACCATTCTCGGCCTTTCCCGGATATGAGCGGACGATCATGGTGATCGCGGGCCGCGGCATGGAGCTGGCCGTGGGCGATCAGCCGCCGCATCGCATCGACCGGCCCTTCGAGCCCTTCGTCTTCTCGGGCGACGCACCGGCCGACTGTCGGCTGCTCGAGGGACCGATCCGGGATTTCAATCTCATGGTGGCCCGATCCTCGTTGCGATCGCGCCTGCAGGTCCTCCGTCTGGATGCCGGGTCGCGCGGGCGCGAGCTGCCAGCCGGCGACGTGATCATCCACTGCTTCCACGGGGCGATCGACCTCGCGGCGCCTGCGAGCGGGCCGGCCACATTGCGGCCGGATTGCACCGCGCTGCTGAGCGCCGCGGCCGGCGGTGCGCGGCGCTCGCAGATGACCGTCGCCGGGGGCGTGGCGACGGTCGCAATCATCGAACTGACGCCGAACCGCGGTTCCATCGGCGACGGTTAAGCGATCGTTAGGGGCCGGGCGCTCCGAATATGGGCGTGTCCCTTAACCGCGGCTTCACCGCAGTCCATTAACAATGCCATCGGGATGAGAAGCGCTGCCGCTGCGCGTTCTCGCCGAGAGTGGGCCCACGGCGTCCGAGCGACGCGACTGCATAGAGTGTGCTTCGCGTGTCATTTCTCTTCGGCATCTTCCGGCGCCTCAGCATCAGAAGCAAGATACTCGCCGGCTACGCGCTGCTGATGGTTCCCGTGCTCGTCCTGCTCGGGCTGACCTGGTTCGGCGCCAACCGGATCATGGCGACCGCCGATATGCTGCGGAACGACTCGGTCCCGACGCTGGCGAGCCTCGAGGCGCTCCGCTCCGCCGGGACGCACTTCATCGAGACGACCAATACCTATGCCTTGATCAACGCCGTCGCGCGACAGCCGGGGGAGCCGGAGAATCCATTTGGGGCCGACAAGAAGACCGAACTGTCAGCCGCCGTCGACGAGTTCACCACCGCGCTGAGGAGGTACGAGGAAACGGGCGTCGCGCTGAACGATGACGCCCGACGTTATCGCAGCAACATCGCGTTCTCCTGCCACGACATCGTCAAATATGGCGAGAAGATCGAGCAGCTCGTCGCCGCCCGGACCGGCCCGATGGTCATCCTGCAGGCGCGGGAGCGGTTCGAAACCAAGGCGCAGAATTTCCGCGCCCTCATCCGCGGCGCGGTCGGCGTGGAGCAGGCCGAGTTCGACGAGCGGCAGGCGCAGCTCAACGGCGATATCAGGCTGTCGATGCTCGTCGCGGCCGGTGTCGGTCTCCTCGTCATCCTGGCAACGGTGTATTGCGGCTTTCACGTCGCCGACCGCGTCGCCCGGCCGGTCCGCAAGCTGCGCGATGCGGCGGCCCGCGTCGGCGAGGGGCAGTTCGGCGCACCGGATCTGCTGGAGACGCCGGACGAGGTCGGCGAACTCGCCGGCAGCTTCCGCCGCATGGTGGCGAAGCTGCAGGAGCTCATGCGCAGTCACCGCGAGCGCGCCGTGGTGGCCGAGGAGGCGAGCCGCGCCAAGTCCGCGTTTCTGGCGACCATCAGCCACGAGCTGCGCACGCCGCTGAACGCGATCATCGGCTTCTCGGAGATCCTGAAGAACCAGATGTTCGGTCCGCTCGGATCGGCCCGCTATCGCGGCTATGTCGACGACATCTACGGCAGCGCCGTCCATCTGCTCAGCCTGGTGAATGACCTGCTCGATCTCGCCAAGGCGGAGGCCGGAAAGCAAGAGCTGCATGAAGACGTGCTCGACGTCGGTGAGATCGTCGGGATCTGCCGCCGCCTCATGGCCGAGCGCGCCCACGATGCCGGCGTCCGCCTCGACATCGTGGATCGTCTCGCCGGCTGCCTGTTCTGCGGCGATGAGCGGAAGATGCGGCAGATCATCCTCAACCTGCTCTCGAACGCCGTGAAATTCACGCCGCCCGGCGGGCTCGTTACCATCGATAGCGGCCTCTCCGAAGACGGCGGCCTGCAGATCGCCATCCGCGACACCGGCATCGGCATGGGAACGGCCGACATCACCAAGGCGCTCGAGCCGTTCGGCCAGGTCTCCGACGTGCTGACGCGCGAGACCGGCGGCACGGGCCTCGGGCTGCCGCTGACGGTCAAGCTCGTCGAGCTGCATGGCGGCCGCCTGGCGATCGAGAGCGTGCCGGGCAGGGGCACCACCGTGACCCTCATATTCCCGTCTGACCGCACCGTCCGCCCGGCGGCGCCGCAACAGGTCGCGCACGGATAGCCGAGGAACCGTGCGCGGTGGCGGGCTCAGCCCTTCCAGTGCGGCGGAATCGTCTTCGCGTAGTAGGGCAGCGCCTCAATCCGCTGCATCCAGGCCCGCAGCCGTGCCGGCATGCGCTCGCCGAGGCCGTTCTTCGGCTGGCGCTCGTCGATGCGTCGAACCTGGCGAACGAATGGATAGACGCCGAAGTCGGCCAGCGAGAGCGCGCCGGCCAGATACTCGCCGGTCAGCAACGCATCCCACCGCGCCAGCTCCTTGAGGAGCTTGTCCTGTCCCGCTGCGATCTTGGCGGCGTCCTCGGCCACATCGGCCTTACGGAACAGCGTCGCCTCGAACAGCTCGGTTTGCGCCTCGGACAGATGATTGTCTGCCTCATGCATCAGGCGGCGTACCGTTGCGCGACCCTTGGGATCGGACGGCATCAGCCGCCGCTGCGGATATTGCTCCTCCAGATACTCGACGATGGCGTGGGATTCCCACAGCGCGAACCCGTTGTCCACGATCGTCGGCACTTGACCGCGCGGGTTCACGGCGAGGAATTCCGGGCTGCGCGTGTCGCCGCGATCGAATGACAGGAGCTTGAACTCATAGGCGATCTGCTTGTGCTCCAGAGTCAGCCAGACCTTCCAGGCGAAAGGCGAGCCTGATCCGCAATAGAACACGAGTGCCATGTCCTGATATCCTCCCATGCGATTCGAGGCGGCGACTTTATCAAGACCGTGGCCCCTGCCAAGACGCGACCAGGGAACGATGTTACCTCGACGACACCCTGCGCGCCCTCGGGCACGGGGCCGGCGGCGATCGTGGTTCTCGGCGCCCGGGTGCGACCCGACGGTGGGCCGAGCGCCGCGCTGGAGCGGCGCATGCGCGTCGCGATCGCGCTCTATCGGGCCGGGGCGGCGCCGCGCCTGGTGTTGAGCGGCGGCGGCGCGCAGGCGGTACCGGAGGCGGAGGTGATGCGCGACCTCGCGCTTGCCGCAGGCGTGCCCGCTTCGGCCCTCATCGTTGAGCCGCATTCGCGCACCACGCTGGAGAACGCCAGCGAGACCGCGAAACTGCTGGCGCCCAACGGGCACGGGGCCGTCATGCTCGTGACGGACAGCTATCACGCCTTCCGCGCCCGACTGCTGTTCCGGATCGCCGGCCTCACGGTGATCGGCGTGCAGACCGCCGCGGTGCCGTTGCGGCCGTTGCTGGGGATGGCGGCCGCCGAATGCGTGAAGCTGCCGGTGAACCTGGTGCGCGCCCTGATCGCCAGGGCCCGTCGCGCGAGCAAGCAAAAAGGGTTGGGCCCAGCGGACCCAACCCTTTGAAACTGGCTCCCGGGGAGGGATTCGAACCCCCGGCCAAGCGGTTAACAGCCGCTTGCTCTACCACTGAGCTACCCGGGATCAGAGCCGCCCGTCCGGACGGCGCGGGCGGTTATAGCAAAGCGGTCTAGAGGTGCAAAGGCGGATTTGTATTCGCCAGTCGGGCCAGAGTCTTAACTATACATTGCGCGACGGGCAGGTAATCGGAGTTGGGCAGGTGGAACGCCCACAGGAAATCCTGCTGCGTGATCCGGCCAGCGAGGAACGCCTCCAGGAACATGCGGCTTACCGGATGCAGGCGCGCTGGCAGGCAGGCTTCTATCTCCGGCGGCATGCCTTCGACCCTTCAGGCGCAACGACGGGCGCGGCGACAGGGCCACTCTAGGGAGCCCGCGTCCGCGAGTCCATTGACAGGGTCGGGGCCGGTCCCCATGGTGGGCCGCGAATCCCATGAAGGCCGTTATCCTGAGCGCCGGGCAGGGCTCGCGGCTGTTGCCGCTGACCGCCGAACGCCCGAAATGCCTGTTGCCGCTGGGGCCGAAGAGTCTCATCGAATGGCAGGTCGACATCCTGTCGCGCGGCGGCGTCGACGAGATCGTCGTCGTCGTCGGCTTTCGCGCCGCGCTCGTGGAAGATGCGCTGGCCAAGCTGGCGCGCAAGGGCCTGCGCATCCGGACGCTGCTCAATCCCTTCTACAACGTCGCCGACAACCTCGGCAGCTGCTGGCTGGCGCGCCAAGAGATGGCCGGCGACTTCCTGCTCCTGAACGGCGACACCGTGTTCGAGCCCGCGGTGCTTGAGCGGCTGCTCCGCAGCCCGGCGGCACCGATCACCGTCACCATCGATCGCAAGGCCAGCTACGACGCCGACGACATGAAGGTCCATCTCGACGGCACGCGCCTCCTCGACATCGGCAAGACCCTCTCGCGTGCGCAGACCGACGGCGAGTCGATCGGGCTGCTGCTGTTTCGCGGCGCCGGCCCGGAGTTGTTCGTCGCGGCCGTCGACCGCGCGCTCCGCACCTCCGAAGGACTGAAGTCCTTCTATCTGCGGGTGATCGACCAGCTGGCGAAATCGCACCGCGTCGAGACCGCAACGATCGAGAGGCTGGCCTGGGGCGAGGTCGACTATCCCGCCGATCTGCAGCGCGCCGAGCGGCTGGTGGCGGAGGGCCGCCTGGGCTGAGCGCGGCCGCTAGCCGCCGCGCGCCGCGAGGATGCGCTCTGCCAGCGCCAGATCGGCCGGCTTGTCGACGTCGATGGCCGCTTCGGCGAACGGCATCTCCACGGCCCGGACGGTCGCGCCGACGATGCGCGAGAGCCGGCGGAGCGCCGCGTCGAGGCTGAGCGTGCCCAGCAGGAATCGCAGCAGCGTGAGCGGCCCGATGGCCGCGACCAGCCGCCAGGGCCGCTTGCGGTGGCGCTCGATCTCCGACCAGAACGCCGCCACCTTCGCGGCCGCCGGACCGCGCATTAGAAACAGGTTGCAGCCGCTGTAGCCTTCGCCGCCGAAGCGGTAGTAGGTGCGGATCGAGTCGGGATAGGCGCGGCGGATCGTCGTGGCCGTCGCCAGCCCGACGGCGACGTCCGCGTCGGCCGGCACCTGCGCGCAGAAATGCTCCACCATGGCCGGGGTCAGCAGGGCGTGGTCGGCGGTGGTGACCAGCAGCGGCGAGGTCTCCGGCAGCTCCGCGAGGGCGCGCCGCACGCTGGCGCTCGGCGACGCGCCCGGCTCGACGATCCGGACATCCCGCAGCAGGTCGGCCGCGCCGCGCTCGCGCAGCCGCTCGAGGGCAGGCCGATCGATGCAGAGTGCGAGTTCCCCGACGCAGCGCGCCGCGCGCAGCGCTTGCATCACGCGCAGCAGCATCGGCAGGCCGGCGACGGGGACCAGGGCCTTGTGGGTCTCGCCCCCCTGGCGCGCGACCGGATCGTCGGGGCCGCGACTGCCGGCCAGGATCAGCGCGGTGACGCGCTGGTCCGCAGCGCTCACGCGATCTCCTTCTCGTAGATGCGATAGGTCTTGTAGACCTGCGCGCCCAGGTCCTCGACTACGCGGCGGATCGCCAGGTTGTCCTCCAGGATCCAGGAGAGCTCGATGCGTCTCAGTCCGCCGCGCAGCATGCCCGCGCGCAGGCGGTCGAGAATGCCGTAGAGCAGGACCGTGCCGACGGCCGTGCGGTGATAGCGCTTGCGCACGCCCAGCAGCAGCACACGCCCGGTCTTCACGCCGGCGACCTTCAGGCGCCAGAGCAGCTTGGCCCAGCCGAACGGCAGGATCGCGCCGTTCAGCCCCGCGATCGCCTCGTTCAGGTTCGGCAGGCACACGACCATGCTCGCCACCTCGCCCTCGGTCTCGCCGAGCCAGACGAAATCGGGCCGGATCAGCGGCTTCATGCTGCTGGCGACGTGGCGCATCTCGTCCGGCGTGAAGGGGATGAAGCCCCAGTTCTCCGACCAGGCATCGTTGTAGATGTCGATCGCCGTCATCAGCTCGGCGTCGTACCGCTTCATGTCGAGCGGCCGCACGGTGATGCGGTTCGAGCTCCCGAGCTTGGCGGCGACGCGGGCGATCGGCGGCGGCGAGGGGTCGGGGATCTGCAGATCGTAGGCGACGAGGTCCTTGGCCTTGCGGAAGCCGAGTGCCGACAGATGCTGGCCGACATAGGGCGGGGAGAATCCCATCATCATCATCGGCGTCGCCTCGAAGCCGTCGACGAGCAGGCCGCACTCCTCGTTGCTGCTGAGGTTGAAGGGGCCGAGCAGGCGGCGCATGCCGCGCGCCGCCAGCCATTGCTCCGCCGTGCTCACGAGCGCGCGGATGATCGCCGGATCGTCCTCGGCGTCGAGGAAGCCGAAATGGCCGGCGTCGGCGCCGTGGCGCTCGAGATAGAGCCGATCGACCTGCGCGCTGATGCGGCCGACCGGCTGGCCGTTGCGCCAGGCCAGCCAATACTGGCCCTGGCCATGGCGGAAATAGGGGTTCTTGTCCTGGCGAAGCGCGTCGCGCCGCTCGATCACCAGCGGCGCGACGAAGCCCCGATGGCCGTCGTACAGCCGCGCCGGCAGGCGGATGAACCGGTCGAGGTCGGCGCTCCCCTCGACCGGCGTGATGCGCAGGTCGGCGGGCGTCGCTTGCGGGAGAGCCGCACCAGCGGTGCGTGCCGTCATGCGCGGCGCGAGCGAATGCCGTCTTGCGGCGAGAGATCGGCGGAGGGCTCGCCCTCGTCCGCGCGCCGGCCGAAGGGCCGTGGGCTGCCGTCGCGGCGGATCCCGTTGGAGAGCTGCTGCACCCAGGGAAAGCGTTCGGCCTCGGCGGCGGTATAGCCGATGTTGAACACCGTCGGGCTGCGGGCGACGTCCTTGGCCTTGGCGTAGTATGTCGCGAACACGCGGTCCCACAGGAAGTTCGTGATGCCGAAATTGCCGGCCTCGTTGTGGAAGTGGTGCGCCAGGTGCAGGCGCTTGATGCGCTGCAGGAACGCCAGCTTCGGCGTGTAGTTCAGGTGCTGCACGCAGTGGCAGAACTCGTAGAAGCAGGTGGTGGCGAGGCCGGTGGCAAACGCCGCCGCGGCGGCCGCCGGCCCCCCGATCGCCCAGCCGAGCGAGATCGTCACCAGTGCGATCGTGGGCAGTGTCGTGTAGAGCGCGCCGAACAGCACGCGCAAGTCGTTCGGGTCCTGGTGATGATCGAAGTGGATCCGCTTCCACGCCGGCGCCGTCCAGCGCGACCGGTAGAGGAAGCGCCCATGCAGCACGAAGCGATGCAGCAGATACCAGACGAAGGGGTAGACGAGCAGGGCAAGCAGCACCGCCAGCACGAGCGGCAGGACAGCGGTGGCGAAGTGCACGGCCAGGGCGATGCTGATCGCCGTGAGGGCGATGTAGGTCTGGATGGCCGGGTAGCTGAAATAGGCCGGCACCAGCTCGCGCAGGTTCATGCGGCCGAGGTTATGCGTGCGGGTCTTCCAGAGGCTGCCGGCTGCCAACGCGTTCTTCCCTCTTTCGGCTGTCGCTGTCGACTCGGCGTGCGCGACGCGGAATCGGGG